>JAAUTE010000276.1 GCA_012031815.1 Chloroflexaceae bacterium | reverse complement strand
GGGAGACAACTGAGAATGAGACTATCTGGACTCGGTTCGCAAATCTTGGATGAGTTGAGCCAGATGTTGTTCGTCGGACTTGATAAACCTCGCCGCAAAATTGACAGGTGGCTTCGGCGCCATTATCTTTTTCGATCATGTCTTGGAGTTCAGCTTCGCCCAACAGTTTCAGTGCGCCCAAGACTCGATTGAAGGAACAGCCGCAGCTAAACCGCACCAGCTGAATTTCCGGGAGCAGGGTCAGTCCCAGGTCGCCTAAGAGTTGCTCAAGGATTTCAGGCAGGGTTTTTCCCCCACGCAGCAGCGGCGTAAATCCAGAGAGCTGACCTACCCGCGATTCCAGAAGTTGAATCAAATCTTCGTCTCTGGCAGCTTTTGGTAGAACTTGCAATAAAACGCCGCCCGCTGCGGTCACCCTTCGCTCCCCACAAAACGCCCACCAGCAGCGCTGAGGGGGTTTGCTCCGAGGTAACCAGATAGTTAGCCACATCGTCGCCCACTTCCCCGGACACTAATTCCACGGTGCTGGAGTAGGGATAGCCATAGCCCACATCGCGCACAACGTAGAGATAGCCATCCTGACCGACCGCCGCGCCGACATTAAGTTTGCCCTGGGGGGTAGGGGGCAATTCGATGGCGGGATTTTCGACATAACCCCGAACCGTTCCGTCTAAACCAGCATCGACCAGTAATCCTCCTAGGGGCCCGTTGCCTTTGATGCGGAGGTTGACGCGGGAGCCGTCCCGTTTCATGTTGGAGGCCAGAAGCAGGGCAGAAGACATGGCCCGGCCCAGGGCTGCCGTGGCAACGTAGGAGAGTTTGTGCCGCTGCCGCGCTTCCTCAGTCAGGCGCGTGGAGATGACACCGACGGCTCTAATCCCTCCATCGGCGGCTGTCGCACGTATCATTTGATCGGCCATGGATTCTCCTGATGATTGTATTTTTCTCTAGAGTAACGAAATATTAAGGTGGTGCTAGTACAAGGGGTTTGGCTAATCCCTAGGATTGGGGCGATTGGCTTTGCCAGTGCGCGGAGCGCCATCGCCGAAGCTAGAGCGATCTGGTTAGCGGTAGGATTTTCTCGCTGCTTGGGGGGAAATCCTGTAAAGATTATTTAGCTTTCAGACCGTGAAGTTTTAGGGTCGGTAAAGTTAAGGACATGATGACGCTAACTTGGCTTTGTGAATTTTCCCGCATAAATTGCGTAGCGATTTGTGCCTTCCTGGTTCCCACTCTGCTGCTGGCAACGGTGCAAACGCTGCTGTTGTTGGTTTGGAGCCAGTCCCTGTGGCGGTTGCGAGGTTTTGCGATCGCGTCTTGTTTGGTGGCGCTGACGTTGTTTAGTCACGTGGCAACCTGGTTTATTATTGGCGTAATTACTCCGGTAACGTTTATTTTGGCTGGCTTGGGCGGGACTTGTTTGGCAATCAATGGGTTTGCTCTAGGATTTCAGCAATTTCCCCCCTGGCGAGAGGTTTTGCGATCGCAGTTGCGCGGCTTCGTCCTCGTTCCCTAAACTAGGGGTTATTGCTATGGTTTATTAGGCGATCGCTGAGGGCTAGATCCTCTATCAAAATCAGGGTTTTTGCCGGGAAAAAGTGCGGTAGAGAGCGGCAAAAATCCAAAGCAGGACGATAGGAAAAACGACAAACCAAATCGTTTGGTAGCGAACTAATCCGCCCAAGCCAAAAATGGTACGAGGGAGGGGAGTTGTATTCCAAGAAAGTCCGACGAGGGTGGATAGAATTAGTGCGAGGCTGATTAGCATTCCGCCAGAAAGCTGCTTTAGAAACTTTAAGCGCAGGCGTTTAGGATAATAACGTTGATAAATGGCTTGCCAATCGGGAAACGCCAGGTAAATACTCAGGATAGCGGCAAAAGGAACCCCAAGAAAGAACGTGTTAAAACAATGAAACAACAGAGCTAGGGGCAGGATAATTCGACGAGCCAGGGGATAAAAAAGCACCAAACAAAGGCAGCCTCAAATAATAAAATAAAATATTGTGCCGGAATAATTAAATAATTGTTGTTGGCGATCGCCGCAGCAAAAGGATTTACGGGAAAGCCATTATTAAGATAACTTTCGACGCTTTTTTCTAGCATCAGGTCGCCGACAAAGCGAGGATCGCTCACCCAAACACCTTGCAGTAATTTATCGACCGTTGCCGAAACAAATAAGATTGCTAAAACAGCCATTAACCCGCGAGCCGGCCAAATATAGTGGGAAGCAGAATTTTGTGGGGATGGCGTCCACTGGCCGCGCTGTTGCCGCAGAATTTCATCTAAGGAATAGGTACTGCCCCAATCAGAAAACAACATAAACAACGGCACGTAAAATGTCACCAACATTAACGTATGTTCTTTAAGGAGCAAACTGGCCCTCATCCCCGCTAACCCAAAGCCCAAGGCGAGAACCGCTCCCGTCACCAGGCGCGTACGATAGCCAAACAATAACAGAATCAGAGCCGCGGGTAACAGCGATTCTGCCAGGGTAAAAATCCACCCAGGGGGCGGCGAAAACCCCAAAAACAACAGCGGTGGATTCCAGCGAATTGGGGGAATTAAACCCAGTTCACTAAATCTTAAATAACTAATTAACCACAAGTAGAATAAACTGTACAGAATACGATACAATCCCATACGTCCAGCCGCATTGACCGCCGGGGCGCTGAGCCAGCGATCGCAACCTGTTTCGAGGCGTTGCCAAAAATTCATTGGTTATTGAAATTTTTCCGCAAAATAATCTTGAGCTTGAAAACTGCCTAGTTTGATCATTTTAATCGGATGGGGAAGCTGTAACGGCGGGTAAACCTTAAAGTCAACTCTCCAAGTTAATTCCCAGGCTTCAACGGTTGCCACTTCAACTGCCAAAATCTTTTCTAAATGTTGAACAAGATAGGGCCGCAAGGTTTGCCACGCTTCTGGTTCTTCGATAAACGTTTTGAGAATGATTAATTCCGCTGGCCGTTGAGTTGAAGTATCGTCGTCCAGGGTATAAAGCGCCATTGAAGGAACCCGATGCCATGTTCCGGTTGTATCGAGTACTTTTAGTTCCAGCCTGCTATCTTGTTGGGGAATTTGAGGATTTCCTGCGGCAAACATGGGCCAGTCAACAAAGGGCCAGAATTTCAATTTAACCGTGGAAAAAGTGGCAATCGTTACCAAAAGCGCCGTGACGCCGATTAATATTTTGGCGATTGTGAGATGCTTTTGAGTAATCGTTGGTTCATTATTCTTTAACAGTTTTTCCGATGGTTTTTGGGACACGCTTCACACTTCAACGATTCATATTCGACTCAGCAACGCCCGATGTCTTTCTCTCAAGACGTGCCAAAAGCTTTTTGCCCGCCGAGTTATGCTTTTATTGGTTTGTTTCGATCTTATTCGCTGAATATCTACTAAAATCTCGTCAAGAGAACAATTTCTAATATTTGCCAATAGCTCAATTGCTTGGGCCAGCCGTAAAAGCGTATCGGCAAAATCGTCGCGGCTCGTCAGGATAAGCGGGATAGGATTGCCAAAATCATCGAGCGGCCCTTTAAAAACCAGGAATCGCTCGTTTTCATGGGCTACTTGCTCCCATTTTTGCTGCCGTAGGTAAGTAGCCATATCTTGAACTGACAGATTTAATTGTCTAAGTCTTTCTGGATTGAGTTTTGGCACGGCCATTCTCCTTTTTCGATAAGGTTCAGCAAATTGGACAATGATGCAGGCGTTAATTGTTGAGTCCTAGGGATAGCAATCCGCACCGTTTTAAGATTAGCGCTGGGTTTTCCCTCAAGATACTCCCAATAGCACGCGCACCTAATTAATAAACCCTCTTCTGAAGTTTCTAGCCATTGGTGCTGATCTAGAGGCAAAACCTTGAGGACGAGTATACAGGGAGTTGCGCCTGTGCGAAGTCGCCGCTGAACCAGGTCGTTATAGGTTTTTACTTCTAGATCGTAAACAATAACCTCAGATCTGGCGTTCGACTGTGTTGAAGCCTTAAGCAGAAAATCAAGGGGATACCCCGCAGCCACATATCGCTTGTCCAAAACTGCGATGGGCTGAAAAGTGCCGTCAATGCCATAGTCCCGATTAGGATAGTCGATGTTGACACCTGCCTGGGCTGCGATCACCTGGATATGTACTCGGCTAATCTCTTCCTCAGTGTGCTGCTTGGGAAGCACTTTTTGTATTCCTAGTTGCGATTAGACGTATCTGAAACCCTATTATTTCCGGCCAACTGCCGTTAGCGCCAGAAACTTTCTGCGATCGCCTGTCGTTATTCATTTTGTCCGATCTAGTCTTCCTCAAAATCGCGAGCTAATTTTTTTCGCGGACGGGTACTTGACCGTTGGTAACCGCTAAATCCGGATCGACCACCACAAAAGTTGTTTTTGTGGGCTGGCCTGTCCAAAATTGTTGTAACCAGCGGTAAAAATTATCGATGTAGGTAAAAATCACAGGCACAACCACCAGGGTTAACAATGTCGAGGTCGTAAACCCGCCAATCACCGCGATCGCCATAGGACTGCGAACCTCCCCATCGGCCCCCAGCTCCAGAGCAATGGGTAACATGCCCGCCACCGTTGACAGCGAGGTCATGAGAATGGGCCGCAGGCGCGAGACTCCCGATTCCAAAAGGGCATTAAATTGAGATTTCCCTTGGTTAATGGCAGCCAGGGCGAAATCAATCAACAAAATCGCGTTTTTCGTGACCAGACCCATGAGTAACACCAGGCCGATGAGGGCAAACAGGCCCAACTCCTTCTGCATCAACAACAACCCCAGAAATGCCCCGCCGATAGATAAGGGCAGCGCCGCCAAAATCCCCAAGGGATAGAGAAAATTGTTGTAGAGCAGCACTAAAATCGCGTAAATTGACAAAATTGCCAGGCCCAGCGCCCCTAAAAAGACGAGAAAACACATCCCGCATAATTTCCGCATCGCCCGCGGGTTCTTCACT
>JAAUTE010000275.1 GCA_012031815.1 Chloroflexaceae bacterium | reverse complement strand
CGTTTGTCAAGTTCAAAAACCCCGATTTTGTGAAGTTTGCCGAAAGTATGGGGCTAAAAGGTTATCGCGTGGAAGCGGCAGAGCAACTGATTCCTATCTTAAAAACCGCCTTAGAGCAGGACGTACCTACGGTTATTGATTGCCCCGTAGACTACTCTGAAAATCTGCGTCTCTCACAAAAATCTGGTGATTTAAGCTGTCTCATTTAAAAATTTTGAGGAGCGCTTGTTAAATCATCCCTGCCAAAAAACCGCCCGTAAAGGCGGCTGAATTGTAGTTTATTAATGGGCATTCATTGCCTGGTTAAATAACCGTCGAACGAGGCGCGTCATAAATTGCCCAATCTCGAATGCCACGGCGATTGAGAACGGCTTCCGCATTACGGATTTCAACTTCGTTTCCTTCAATTAAAACCACGTACTCACCAGAACCGATGCGTTGGTCATAGTAACGGGCCTGGTCTTCGGGGACGTCCCAACCAATGAGGGCACCAATTAAGCCGCCCCCCGCAGCGCCAATACCGCCACCGAGTAAGGTGTTTGCCAAAACAATACCAACTTCTGCTACGGGGCCAACCCCAGGAATGGCAAGAATGCCCAACCCGCCAATGAGGCCCAACAAACCTCCTGTCACTGCACCAGCAGTCGCACCCGCTTGAGCACCACCTTTGGTTTGTTCTGCGGTGGTTTTTTGTTGACGCTCCCCCCATATATTGACTATCCTCTAAATTGCGAGCAACAACAGATACTTTGTCCATATTAAAGCCCGCATCTCTTAGCTCCTGTAGGGCGTATTCGGCATCTTGACGGTTGCGAAAAACACCGATCGCATGTTTAAGTTCGCCTAAAGCCATGTTTTTTTCTCCTGAATCTACCAACAATTTTCTTTGATAAATCTAGACAAGGTTTATTGGGTTTGTCTAGAGTCATACCTTCTGATTCTTAAAAGAAAAATCAAAAATTCATCGCTCCAGCGGCATAAATAGGCAATAAGAAAAGCTGACTAAATAAATAGCGCTGCTTCTCAATCTCGACAATTCAACTTAGTTAATAAAGACTTGACCATCCTCCTGAATACGAATCACTCCTTGAGTATCATCAAAGGTAGGATCTTCTTCCAGGGATAGGATTAACATCCCATTTTCAGAAACAACGGGAATCACATTCAGCAGTCCGCTATCTTGACGTACCATCGTTACGGTTACTGGCAGCGGCAATCCGGTCAGAGTCGTGGTGTTTTTTCCGGGTAATAAACGGCGCTCGGTGTAGCTGATTGCCTCGAAAGTAATCGGCGCGTTGGTGTTATTAATTAACCGTACACTCACTTCTCCGTTCATCGGCATCACTCGGGCGATCGCATTGCTTCTTTCTTCAGGCAGTGGCGGCACAATGGAAGGGCTGGTTCGAGGCAGAGGCTGTACGTTGGGGGGCAAAGTCCCGCGATTGGGTAAAGGGCGAACATTAGGAGGAAGATCGCCCTGGTTGGGGAGCGGACGAACTGGTTCAATGGGCGCCACCCCTGGTTCGCGGCGGATGCCTAATTCGGTGGCAGTGCGGGTGTTGGGGGGGCAACCTTGGGGCACTAGCGTTGTACTGTCATAGGGCTGCTCGTAGTAAATACTTGGACAGGATACCGGCCGGATGGTTTGGCTGATTTGAGCTTGAGCCGGGAACGCCAGAAAAGGCAAACCCAGAATAAGCTGCTGCCAATTCCTCCAGTAATTTTGAGGGTTGAGAAGACTTGCTGTAGCATTATTGGCTCCTTATTGATCAACGAGGTTTTCTTTGTAAAGTCAATTTGCAAAGTCAAAAAGACAAAATAAAATCACATATTTCTGTTTGAATTGCTGATTATTTTTAAAATCAAATCGCAAAATCACCGTCTTGTCTTGAGTATACTGACTATTTGTTTTACTGTTCTCTGCAAAAAGATCAAAGATAATTTCTATCAGAAGATTGACATAATCACTGTTTTTTAACAACAAATTGCGCTAGAATATCGACGTATTTCAGCAGGATTGAGCTTAATAAACTTTTTAGGGCGATCGCAAACATTAATTATTTGATTTGACTACAATACTTCTCCTCAAAGATAGAGGTTAGACGGAGTGTTAGCTATTAAGCTACCAGTAAGGATTGTTTTTTAAACCCAAGGACAGATACATTGTTGCAGAACTTAGTCCGTCAAAAGCTTGCAGCAGGTTTAGTGGCTTCAATGACAGCGATCGCCCAAGGACAACTTAATATAGAAGCGCTGTAGATTATGGTAGATAAGCCATGAAGATTTTAGGGCAAAAATTCGGGTTCGTAGTTTTGGGGATAGTCCTGTTCTTGGGGTTATCCGGCTTGCCTGCTTTGGCTAATCTAGAGCTTGATTCCTGGCCGCCGGATTGGAAGAGCTTAACTCCTTCTGATTCGCCAACTCGAATTAGCGTGCCCACAGTTCCCATTGCTCCTTCGCAAACTAATCGCACAGGCCCGAGCAATCTTCAGGAAATAGAAGACTTTTTCGATCGCCTAATTCTCCAGGAGATGAATGAAGAGAGCGTTCCTGGGCTAGCAATTTCTTTAGTAAAAGATGGAGAAATTTTATTTGCGAAGGGCTACGGATTTGCCAATGTTGCCCAAAATATTCGCGTCGATCCAGAACGCACTTTATTCGAGTAGCCTCCCTATCAAAATTAGTAACTGACACTGCCGCAATGCAGCTTTACGAGCGCGGTATGTTAGATTTAGACCGAGATGTCAACGCATACTTAGACCGATTTGAGGTAAAAAATCCCTTTAAAACGCCTGTTACGGCTGGGAAATTAATGACTCAAACGGCTGGAATTCCTCAAGCACTCATTGGTTTGGCTGCACCGACCCCCGAAGTACTACAGCCCTTAGATGAATACCTGGCTGCCCAGTTACCAAGGGTGAATTGGCCGCCGGGAAAACTTTATTCCTATTCCAATTTAACCATTACGCTGCTGGGTTATCTCATTCAAAAACGTTCTGGTTTAGCCTTTAATGACTATATCCAGCAAAATATCTTTCAGCCGTTGGAGATGAACCGCAGTAGTTTTGAGCAGCCTCTGCCCGGATCTCTAGCCTCTGATTTGGCCGTCGGCTATCAATATCATCAGGGAAAATTAGAATCCGTTCCCTTTTTGTACCTAAATATTGCGCCCGCCGCTGCCCTCAGCGCTACTGCCATTGATATGGCTCATTTTGCGATCGCCCACTTGCAGGAGGGAAGATACGAAAATAGGCGTATTCTCGCCCAATCTACAGCAAGGTTTATGCACAAGCAGCATTTTACCCACCATCCCTTGCTACCGGGAACAGCCTATGGTTTTCACGAACGCTTAGAAAATAATCTGCGGGCTTTGGGACATTTCGGCAACTTGCGGGGCTATACTAGCTCATTAACCTTGATTGCCAGCGAAAATTTAGGGATATTTATCGCAACCAATAGTTTTAATGGCATTAATGACGATATACTCACTCAATTTTTTGATCACTACTACCCCGTTACGCGATCGCCAACTTCGCCAGCCTCGGAAACAAACTTTGAGCCAAATTTAGAGCGTTTTAGGGGTTATTATCGAGATTTAGAATATCCGCGTCATAGCATCGGCAAATTAACAGCACCCGGTCGCTACTTTCGCTTAACGGCAAGCGACAACAGTTTATTGATTGAACCGCCAAAAATTATTCCAGGGAATTTAATGTTCCCCGAAAACTACGAGCCAATTCGCTTAGTTCCCATTGAACCGCTGTTATTTCAACGCACTGATAACGATGGCTATGTGGCCTTTGAAACGGATAAACAGGGTAATATTGTCTATCTTTTTAATGCGCTGAACGCCAAAATCGGTGCTTACGAAAAACTTGCCTGGTACGAAACTGTTCCCGTTCAACTAATGCTCGTCATGGTTTGTTTACTAATATTTTTGCTGGCTCTGGTGTGGACTGCCAGGAGTTGGTGGTGCGATCGCGTCGCAATATTACCCCAGATCTAGCAACGCGCCTGGCCAGGTTAGTCGCAGGTTTAGTGAGTGGTGTTCATCTGACGTTTGTTTTGGGATTGGGACTTGCGACCTGGTATATTGGGCCCTGGAAGCTGGCCTATGGAATTCCAACGGTTGTGGAAATTTTGTTGCTACTTCCACTTGTGGCCACTGCCCTCACAGTTTTGCTGGTTGTCCTGGCTTTAATCGTCCGCCAACACCCGAAATGGTCCCTAGGACGGCAGATTTATTATCAATTAGTAACAGCAGCAGCTTTAATATTTATTCCTATTTTGCTCTACTGGAATTTATTGGATTTAACCTTTTTGTCGAATGCTAGCGGCATTTTGGGAGGAAGTACTTTTTAGGCGCGACAAGCATGGGCAAGACTTGATGCGATCGCCCGGACGCTAAGCGGAGTAACCTAGGGGCGGGAGAGTTATTTTTCAGGAAGTGCGATGTACATCAACCTCATTGCTGACTATGGCACGGGCGATCCGGCCTTTGCGGAAGTCGTCCAGCGACTCTGCCTGGAAATCCCTGATGCTCAGGTGTATTGCCAATCAGTTTCCCCTTTTAGCACCCTAGCCACTGGATTTTGGGTGGGGCAACTGGCCCTCAATCCCGGCCCGCAAAATCGACTTATCTACCACAATTGTGCTCCCCGTCAAGATAACCCGGAAGCCAGGGTGGACAATGAAGGCGAAGGCTTAACCTACGTCCTCCTCCCCAATGGCGTCAAAGTCGTGGGGGTTTGGGCTGGCTATACCCTGTCATTTTTGAAAGAACGGGCAGAAAAACTCTACCGTATCAATATTTCTCGTCGTGGCTCCCAGTTTCGCTCGCGGGATGTTTTTCCTACCGCCGTTGCTCAAATTGCCGCGGGTAAGTTTGAGTTGTTGGGCGAGGCCATTTCCCCAGGGGAAATTCCCGATCCCCCTTCGATCGCGTGGCCTGGATTGG
>JAAUTE010000274.1 GCA_012031815.1 Chloroflexaceae bacterium | reverse complement strand
GGCGATCGCCGGCACAGGCAATCGGTTTGCCAAGAGGCTGGCTATAGTCCAAAATTTGCCGCAATAGTCCCAAATTCTCCAGGGGAATCCCATCGCTAAACCCCACGACCGTCGGGGCCAATTCCCCCAATTCTGCCATCTGTTCTCCCCGTAATCCCCTGGTCAGTCCGCCCCAAACCCCCAGTCGGGGAAACCGAGGAATTCCTCCAGTTCTCTCCAGCAACAGGGCCAGGGCCGCGGGATTGTCGGCGGCGGTCGGGTGTCGGGTAACAGAGCCAGCCGTCCATAGCCCCCGGCCAGAGCTGCTGCACCGAGCATGGCCAGGGTTTCTCGCTCCTCGTGACCCGGTTCGCTGCAATGGCTGTAAAGATCCACCAACGCCGGCCCCAAGACCAATCCCCGCCCATCCCTGACCGCCCCTGTCCCAGGGGATAACTGGGGGGCAATGGCTGTAATCTGCTGCCCCACAATTTCAACATCGGCGATGCGATCGCTGGCGGTGGCTGGGTCAATGACTCGAACCTGCTGTATGATAATTTCCATTTTGCGGTGGCGATTGTCCCCGTTCTCGCTTTAAGAAACCACGGAAAGAGGCATCCCGTCAAGCTCAGGGATTAAGGGCAATTTCCGTCCACTGCCCCGATTCGTTGCGATCGTAGCGCCAGCGATTTTGGGGTTCCCCGCGCAATTCCAGGAAATCCACCGACTGCGGCTGGAATAACAGCAGGCAAAAGACTGCCAAGGGAGCCTGCACTGAGGGCGGCTCTTCAGGAAAGACGCTGGATTCCCTGCGGGGCTGGCCGGGGTGGGGCCAGGCAAATTGCCCGCGGGCGGCGTCGGAGAGTTGCTGCCACATCTGTTGTCTGGCTTGCTGCTGGGCTGGATCGGCGCAATCGGCGGCGATTAGGGCTATTTCCCCGGCTAGGCGAAACTGTTCGCGCGTTTCACTGAAATACCAGCAAATTTCTCCCCAAGGACAGCGCTGGAGTTGCTGAACTTTGGCGCTGCGGCGATCACAGACCATTTTGGAGCAGTTCGCTGTCTTGCCAAAATCCTCGAAAAACAACGGTGCGGTTGGCTGGGCGTCCGTTTTCGCCGAGGGTGGCCAACTGAAAGTAACGAGAGTTGGGTTGGCGCAGCTGCGATGGAGGGCGCGGGCGAGAGCCAGGCGCCAAGGCGCTGGGGACATCTTCAAATCTCGGCAACTGTTTACCCTATCAAGCATAATCAGGGCGGACTCCTGGGGATGAAGCGATCGCCTCAGTCATTTTTAGGAATCAGTTTCCAGGTACGGCCCGGATGTCCCCCACGGCCCGCCGTCTTTGTCCGTCATCCCATTCCTGTTCTAGCCAGGTAAGCTGCTCTTTTCTAGGGCTAATTTAGCTTAAGGACAGTTGTAGCTATTTTTTCGCCAGGCTAGATGGCGTATTTTACAGCTACGGCCAGGCTTTTGTCTTATTAGTTTAGACGTTAGACCAGTAAGGCTATGTTTTCGCCTGGCTAGTTTTAGCTTTGGCCGTGCTTAGTTACACCTTGAGCGTGCTAATTTGCATTTTGTACAGTTGTGAAAAGTAGATCCGGCCCCCAACAAAAAGCTGATGAGTGAATCCCTGCCCCTAAATTTTGGGCCAGGTAAAGAAAAAAGTGCTGCCCTCTCCTGGTTGCGACTCGACCCAAATGCGACAGCCTTTAGACTCGACAAGTTTCTTGACAATTGCGAGGCCAATGCCCGTATTCTCGGCTTTATCGCGGGCTTCCAGGGTTTGAAAAATAATAAAAATCTTGTCGTGGTATTCCGGCGCAATCCCCGGGCCATCATCCTGCACCGCAAACTGATAATAATCCCTGGCTTCTTGGGTCGAAATCAGCGCCGTCCGTCCGGGTAGCCGTGGGCGATCGCATTGCCGATCAAGTTCGTAAACACCTGCTGCAAGGGCAATCGTTCCGTGGTTAGAACCGGCAGTTCCCCGGCGATTTCCACTCGAAACTCCGGGGGCGGCATCAGAGAATCTACAATTTCAGCGATTAAATCCCTGACAGCGACCCGTACCACTTCTCCCTTGAGGCGTCCGGCGCGGGAATACTCCAGTAACCCATTAATCAAATTTTCCAGGCGGTGAACTCGCCCCCGCAGCAAATTCATCTGATGGCCCGTTTCCTCATCCAGTTTGTCGGCCAGGTCTTCCTCGATCCACTCCGATAAATTGGCGATCGCCCGTAGGGGGGCTTTGAGGTCGTGGGAGGTGACATAGGCAAAGTGATCCAACTCCTGATTGCGGCGATCGAGCTGGGCGGTGGTCGCCAGTAAAATCGCATTCAGCCGCCCCAACTCCTCCGCCCGCGACTGGAGGGCTGCCTCGGTTTGCTTGCGATCGGTAATATTCTCAAAGGCAATGCCCACGCAGCGATTGGGCAGGGGAAAGGCCTTCACCGCAAAGACACTGGGCACAACCCGATGATCGCTGTAGTGAACCTCATTTAGCTCCCGCGATCGCCCCGTGCGAATCACCTCGGCATAGGCTTCAATTTCCCTGCGGTTATTCTCGCTCGCTTGGGGAAAGCAGTCCCCAATGAAGTGGCCCAATTCCGCCTGGAGATTAATGCCGGTGAGCGCACTGGCAGCCGGGTTGGCGGCCACTAAGCGCAGGCTGGTGGGATCGCCTTCCGCCATTAATTCCCACACACAAAAGCCAATCTGAATCTTTTCAACAATATCTTTGTAGAGCTGAATTTCCAGGGCAGCGGCCTCCATTTGCACCCGAATCGACCGCTCCCGCGCCAATAATTCATCCTGGGCGCGATTGACTGCCTCCAAGTCCGCCGTTCGCTGGGCCACCCGCAGCTCCAATTCCTCGTTGAGCTGGCGCACCCGTTCCTCCGCCCCTTTGCGATCGCTAATATCTTGATTGGAGCCGACCATCCGCAACACTTGAGCGGCTTCATTCCACAGGGCCTGACCGCGGGAGAGCAACCACTTATAGCTGCCATCCCGACAGCGCAGCCGATACTCCACCGCATACTGGGGAATCTCCCGGGCCAAATAAGCCCGTAAAACCCCTAGCACCCGCTGGCGATCGCTCGGATGGAGCCGCTCCTCCCATTCAGCCAGAGTGTTGGCAATTTCGTCCTCTCCGTAGCCCAACATGGCTTTCCACTGCGCGGAAAAAAAAACCTCATTGGTAACAACATTCCAGTCAAAAATCCCATCGCCCATGCCTTGCAGCGCCAACTGCCAGCGTTCTTCGCTCTCGCGCAATGCCGCTTTTGCCTGCCGACCGTCCGAGAGTGGTTGATGAGGAATTAACACGGGCTGCCTCTCCTTCGCTGTGTTGAACCGGGATTCTTAAGAATGACTGTCCAAAAGCTAGCAAATAACAGGTCTGCTGTCCTCAGCGGACTTTCCAGGCGCTGCCACGACCAGCAATTATGGGGAAATTTGTTATTATCGTCTGCATTAAGAAATAAAAATAGTTCAGAGATTTTTCTTCTGTCGCAGGTAGGTGATTTCTCCCAGAATTTCTACAACTTGAGGTAGAAAGTGACCAGGGTACGTTCTACTGAATCTGATACAGTGGCTGTAAGGTGGTAAGCATTTTCCCCTTTTTAACCTCGTTTATGACTAAAATTCGCGTTGCCATTGTGGAAGACCATCCCCTGAGTCGGGCCGGACTGCGAGCCGCCCTCGATCAAAACCCCGACATTGAAGTGGTCGGCGAGGCAGCGGACGGGCGTGAAGGCTGGCAGCTCATTACCACCACCCAACCTGACGTGGCAATTATTGACATTGGCTTGCCCCACCTGGATGGGATTGAATTAACCCAAAAGTTGCGAGACGCAGCCATCGGTCAGCAAACCCGCATTCTGATTTTGACCCTTCACAAAGACGAACAGGCTGTAATGGCTGCCTTTGGAGCTGGTGCTGATTCCTACATCACCAAAGATGCCAGCATGGATAACCTGCTGCAAGCCATTCATATCACCTATGAAGGCAATACCTGGATCGATCCGGCGATCGCGCGCATTGTCCTCCAGCAGACCCGCCAGCAGATGGCAGCAGTAAAAACCCAAGAAACCGCCGAAACTACGGTTATTGAGCCGAATAAACCAGAATATCAAGAAGCCCTGAAAACCTGTCCCCTCACGGAACGGGAGCTAGAAGTTTTGGCGTTAATTGTGGCAGGCTGCACCAACGCCCAAATCGCCGATAAACTCTTCATTACCATCGGCACCGTTAAAACCCACGTCCGCAATATTCTAAGTAAGCTGTGCGCCGACGATCGCACCCAAGCGGCTGTTCGTGCCCTGCGCTCGGGCCTGGTTGGATAAATCCCGGTCTGCACCCCTGCCATTAATGGCGATCGCTGCTGGTGGCTTCGGGGTTGATCTCAGGTTGTAAATAGGCCCGAATCTGGTCGCGAAATTCCGGGGGAGCTAGCTCGGCTGCCCGTTGAAACAGCGGTTGAGCAGCCTGCTCTTGGCCCTGTTGGCTCAGCGCCAGAGCCTTACTGAAGAGGGGACGGTAATCATCGGGATAATCTGGCAAGAGTTGGTCATAGATAGAGATAGCCTCGCCGTAGCGATTGAGGCCGCCATTGACAAATCCCAACAATAACTTCAATCCCAGGACTGTGTCCGAAGGCTGGGAAGGCTGGGACGCCAACGTAGTTTCCAGCAGTTCCAGAGCTTCTGGAAGGCGCTGTTCCTGGGCGAACAAATCGATCGCCTCCTGCCAGACTTCCAGCAGTTCCGGGCGGGCGCTCACAATGCCGCGATAGGCAACCAAGGCCGCCTCACTGTCCCCCAACCGCCGCTTAGCCTGGGCGGAAAGCAGCGCGTAGCCGACTTCCTGGGGATTAAGAGCGGCTAGTTCTTCGAGCAGTTCCGCCGCCGCTCCTAAATTTCCCTGCTGCAAGCGCACCTCCAGCAGGCCTCGCAGGGCCGTTTGATTGTCCGGTTCGCGGGAGAGCACCTGTTGATAGCCCTCCCCTCGGGCCGCCAGCCGTCCCTGGGGGCAGTG
>JAAUTE010000273.1 GCA_012031815.1 Chloroflexaceae bacterium | reverse complement strand
ATTGAGTATCTTGACGATCGTTAACAGAAAAATTGCCGAAAGGCTCATTTCGACGGTAAGATCTAATTCAATAAAATTTTTTACCCAGGATTGAGGCCTATTTCGGTAGGTCGCTTCTCTGAGGTTTTTGCCAAAACCTTGAAAATCTGGCCAGTACAGGTCGGTTCACCTACCGCAAGGTAGATCAGCAACCTAGCCTTTTAAGATACCCTTTGACACAAAGAGATGTTTCCGAACACTGGCAACCGTTCCTGAAATTGCTGAAACTTCCTGGTATTTTCGCGCCATGAACCCAGCGATGGGTTTACTGACGTAAAGCGGGACGGGCAAACACGGTCTTGGGTTGCTTGTGGATTGGCGGCGCTATGGGCACGGCAAAGGCAAGCAAGAGTTTTGCGAAAAACCAGGGATAGGGTAGAACGCGGCGGCATTTTTTGGCAGATAGCCGAGAGCGCCGCGGTCGGGTTAGCACCAATTCCAGTGGGGTTTCGTTTAAGTGCTGGGAGCCAATCGCAGCGCTTATGACCCCTCTTGGGCTAACCGAGTATCACTTCTTTTTGCGATATTCTCGCCAAAATCCAATTTATTCAGCTATTCGTCACCAATTTAGCTTGTGGAGCGAGCCGTTAAGGACGTGGAGGCACAAATGTCACCTTTAGTATACACTCAGTTTCTACATTTTTTAAGAGAAGAGCTGTCCTTGCCCCAGGATTCGATCGCCGTTGCGGAGCGGAGCTTGAAGCAGAATCCTGGGCCGCTGCCGATGGTTTTATGGCAGTATGGGCTGGTCACCCTTGACCAACTGGATCGCATCTATGACTGGCTTGAGCAAGCCTAAGCCCTGATTGGGCAAGCTGCTAACAAATCCTTTTTAAACCACTTTTTTCACCAGTAGCGGGTAACTATCCCGCTTTTTTCTTGCCATCTTTGTAATAGGCACAAAAAAGCAAAGGCCATGAAAAGCGGGTATTGATGGATCACGACGGGGCGATCGACGATTTTCTGGCGCTCTGCTCTTGCTCGCCGTCATTGCCGAGGAGCTGGTCAGGGACGCACCGTGCTGCAACCCGGTGGCCGCCCGATTCGGGTGCTAAGATTGGTCGATCGCCAGGGCTTTTTCGCCTATGTCCTCCAGCAATTTGCCTAAGCTGTCCCCTTCGCAACTCATTAGGGCAGCATGCGGTAGGCAGATTCGGAAATTACGGGCATTTCAGCATATTGTCCCCGCGTTGATTGGGCGATCGCATAAACGGAGGCGGCGACGACGGCCACAAAAATAGCGCTGAGGAGGATCGCCACCAGAAAGATGCCAGAACCGGCGATCGCGGTGGGTGTCAGTCCGCCAAATAAAGGCGCAGACAGGCCCAGGAGATTCAAGACCGCAGAGCAGAGAACCACAAAAATATCCAGCAAAATCGCCTGTAAGGCATTGAAGCGTAAAAAATGGGGCAGGCGGTAGTTTTGCACGACGCCCAGGTAGAGAGCAAAAAAGATGACCAACTCCACAACGCCAATCCCAGCGATACTACCCTGAGCGAAAATACTCCGCAGCCGAAAAAACGGGAAAAATAGCACGCCCAACGGAGGGAGCAGGGAAACAGAAACGAGCCAAAGGGAGCAACGCCATACAAAGGCAGGAGATAGGTCAAACCTGCCCAGATTCGGTCTTTAGGAGTAGTGCGTCCCCGCCAAGCCATGGTTTTTCCCCTCGCTAATCTTGCCTTGCCTGAAATCTCCCCCATTATAAACTTTGGTTCTGGGCGGATGCCTCGGCCTCCCTGGCCGGGGCACGATTTGGGTGGGAAATTTAAGGCCACCCTCAAAATTACCCCTCGATTTTGTTCGGGCCAGGCTGTAGGGACGGTGCTAATCTAGAGCCAATTGTCGCCATTACTTGCGCGGTTGTCGCGCTTCACACAGGTTTATGAGTCAATCCCTCCTGCGTCCTCAATTTCCCCAAATTCCCAGTTGTGCTTGGCAGCGGACTCTCGGCCTGGGCTGGGAGCAGCCTTACCGGGTGCGGCGACCCGATAATCTCGATGATGGCCCCTGGCACCGGGGATGCCCCTCGGTGGTTTTGGGGCGGGGCTGTATTGGGCGATCGCCGCGGGGGGGAGTTTAATCTCTGGCATTTTAGATGGGGGGGGAACATGAATTTCGAGCGCTGCCGGCCTGTCAGTTTAGCCTGTTTGAGCAGCCAGAGAATGGCCCCGCTCAGGCCTATGCCCTTTGTAGCCAGGCCCCAGAGAATGGAACGCTTTCGCGCTGGTCGTGGTATCCAGCGGCCCAGGGAACCTATGGAGCGCTCTATCCCCGCAGTTGGTTTCGCTATGAGGGGGTTTTTGAGACTGAGGTGATCTGCGAGCAATTTTCGCCAATCTGGGCAGAATCCTACCAAGAAAGCAGCTATCCCTGGCGATCTTGAGTGGACGGTACACAATCCCACCGATCGCCCGGTGACCCTGAGCATCATGATGACCTGGCAGAACGTAGTTGGCTGGTTTACCAATGCCATTCAACAGCCACGGGTACAAGTGAGAGCCGATGGCAGCCCGGAATACGAGTATCAGTCCCGCTGGGGGGATAGTACGGGGAATTTTAACCAGTGGATTCAGGATAATTACCGGGTGGGCTGTTTGTGCGATCGCGTGCGGCCCCATGAGGAGGTTCAAGAGGGGGAAGGACAGCTAGCCATTGCCAGCATTAGTAATCCGACGCTAGAGGTGTTTCACCACGGACGCTGGAATCCCAACGGCGATGGGGGCGAAATTTGGGAAACCTTTGCAGCCGATGGCTCCTTGTGCGATCGCGAAGATGAAATCCCGGCAGCCCCAGGAGAGCAGATAGCCACAGCCTTTGCCATTCGTTTTACGGTACGTCCAGGGCGCACGCGCCAAATTCCCTTTGTTTTAGCCTGGGACTTGCCGGTGACGGAGTTTGCTAAGGGAGTCACCTATTTTCGTCGCTATACAGACTTTTTTGGCCGCACGGGAAAAAATGCCTGGCCGATGGTGAGAACGGCGCTGAAGCATCACGAAATGTGGAAGGAGCGGATTATTGAATGGCAGGAGCCGACTCTCCAGCAAAATTGGGGAGATTGGCTGAAAATGGCCCTGTTTAATGAACTGTATTTGCTGGCCGATGGCGGGAGTTTGTGGACGGCGGCCACGGAAGATGACCCGGTGGGTCAATTTGGGGTGTTGGAATGTTTGGATTATCGCTGGTACGAAAGCCTGGATGTGCGCCTCTACGGGGGCTTTGGGCTAGCGCTGCTGTGGCCCCGCCTGGATCAATCGGTGCTGACGGCCTTTGCCAGGGCAATTCCCAAAAGCGATCGCACAGAGCGGGTAATCGGCTACAACAATGCCACCGCGGTTCGCAAGCTGGCAGGAGCGACGCCCCACGATTTGGGCGCTCCCAACGAACATCCCTGGCAGGAAACCAACTACACCAGCTACCAGGATTGCAATTTGTGGAAGGATTTGCCAGCGGATTTTGTGCTGCAAGTGTATCGCAATTTTGTACTTTCCGGGGGGCGGGACACGGATTTTCTCTGGGAATGCTGGGAGCCGATGCAGCAAACCCTGGCATTTTTGAAGGCCTTCGATGGCGATGGCGATGGTATCCCTGAAAATGGCGGGGCCCCGGATCAGACCTTTGATGACTGGCGTTTGCAGGGGATCAGTGCCTATTGCGGCGCTTTGTGGATTGCAGCCCTGGAAGCCGCGATTAAAATTGCCCAGGTTTTAGCGAAAAATCCCCCCATTAATCCCCAACTACAAGATCTAGAAGCCAATGCAGAATTGGCAGCGGCGATCGCCACCTACCGAGAGTGGCTGGCCGTGGCCCGACCGCTGTACCAGGAAACCCTCTGGAATGGCAAATATTACCGCTTAGATAGTGAAAGTAGCTCTGAGGTAGTGATGGCGGATCAGTTGTGCGGTCAGTTTTTAGCGGCCTTGCTGGGACTGCCCCTGGTGGTGGAGCCGGACTGTGCGCGATCGGCCCTGGAGCAGGTGTATGAGTCTTGTTTTTTGAAGTTTCACGACGGAACCCTGGGAGCAGCCAACGGCTTGATGCCCGACGGTTCCCCGGAAGATCCGGAAGCGACCCATCCCCTGGAGATTTGGACGGGGGATTAACTACGGTTTGGCAGCTTTCATGATTCAGGTTGGCTTGGAAAAAGAAGGTTTGCGGCTGGCGGAAACCGTGGTGCGTCAGGTTTACGAGAACGGCTTGCAGTTCCGTACCCCGGAAGCGATTACCGCCGTCGGGACGTTCCGCGCTGGTCACTACCTGCGGGCGATGGCGATCTGGGCGATTTATCAGGTTTTAACCAGGCGCAGCCGCGTTGCTTCTTAAAATCGAATTAAAGCAGAGCACTCTGGCTGGCACCAGCTTTAAGGAACACCGCAAACAAAAACTGAGGGGAAGTCGATGCCATTAAGCATTGAAGTCGAGCTAAAAGACATTTTGGCGCAAATGAGCCAACGCCTGGAGCGTATAGAAACGCAAATGAGCCAACGCCTAGAGCGTATAGAAACGCAAATGAGCCAACGCCTGGAGCGTATAGAACAAAAAACCGATGACCTGCGAGTTGAACAAACTCGACTCGCAGAAAAATTCAATGGACTGGAAACAACTCTCAAACAAGAAAGTTCTCATTTAAACGAGAAAATAGACACAAAGACCGAAAACTTGGCAGACAAGCTGGAATATCTCGGCAACCGTATCGATTCTCAAGAATTCGTCAGTCGCGGCATCCTCATTGGGCTGATCGTTGCGATTCTAGGCGGCTTAGCAAAACTATTCGGCATCCCTGGAAACCTCTGATCCGCGATCGCCTTTTCTGTAGTCGTGACTATATTAGGGGTGATCAAACCTAAATTTCGGCTGAACCTAGGAACCTAAAATTTCGGCACAAATGGCGATCGCCGTGGCCGGGGCCAGGAGAACGCCGTTGCGATAGTGGCCGGTGGCCAGCAAAATCTGTGAATCGGGCAAACGAGCAATTATCGGGGCCGGCTGCC
>JAAUTE010000272.1 GCA_012031815.1 Chloroflexaceae bacterium | reverse complement strand
AGAAAACTAATTAGTTAAATTTTTGGGTAACCGATAGACAAATGTGCGGACGTTTTACCCTGACAGCCTCAGCCCAGGATATTCAGGCAGCCTTCGGCCTGGCAGACTTGCCGGAAATTTCTCCCCGCTACAATATCGCCCCCTCCCAGGCAGTCGCGGCCCTCCTCATCCCCTCCTCCCAATCCCGGCCTCAATTTGCCTGGCTGCGTTGGGGACTGATTCCCCGCTGGGCCAAAGATGCCAAGATTGGCGATCGCCTAATTAATGCCCGCAGCGAAACCGCCGCCGAAAAACCCGCCTTCCGCCAGGCCCTCCAGGGGCAGCGCTGCCTCATCCTCGCCGATGGTTTCTACGAGTGGCAGGGGCCCAAGTCCCCCAAACAGCCCCATTACTTCCACCTCCCAGAGCGATCGCTCTTTGCCTTTGCCGGACTCTGGGATACCTGGCGATCGCCGGAAGCGATCCACACCTGTACGATCCTGACCGCCCCAGCCGCTGCCACCGTTCGGCCAGTTCATGGCCGGATGCCCGCCATCGTTCCCCCCCAAGCCTACGGTCAATGGCTCGACCCCCAGCGCACCGACCCCCAACAAGCCCTGGCCCTGCTGGCCCCCGACCTGGCCGGCCAGCTCCGCCACTATCCCGTGAGCGACACCGTTAACAATCCCCGCCACGAGGTTGCTGCCTGCCTAGAACCCGCCCCCAGCCTTCCCCGCCTCTCCCCCAACCCCAGTCCCCGGTTCGTCGAGGCTGTCTCCCCCGACAGATTAAAGCGATAAAATTCGCGATCGCCAAGTATTTCTTTTGCCAGAAGGCCAGAGAGGGGAAGATCCCTAATATTTCTAGAGGATTCGCGATAAAAACCCCGTTAATTCCCACCCACTCAAACCCCTAGCCGCAACCCTCAACCCTGGCAAAATCCGAAGCTAGCAGGCAGTAATTTTTGATATGTTCTGACCTTCTGAGCTTCCCACTTTCTGACTTTGACCAAAAGCTTGCTGCTAGTGGTTTAATCATTCTTTTCCTGTGGTTTATGACCGAAAATCTTCCGACCCGCGGCCAGCTAGAACGCACGCTCTCCCAACGACTCCTGGCCTTTTATCGTCAGCAGATTGGACAGCAGCCTAGCAAAGTAACCTGCCAGTTTTTTGCCGAAAAACTCGCCATTATTCTTGAGGATTCCATCACGCCCGCCGAGCAAGTCCTCGCCCAGGAAGGCAAAAAAGATTTGGCCGAGCAGGTTCGCAACGGACTGGATGAAGCCACCCGGCCCTTGCTCAAATCCTTAATCGAAGAAACGATTGGCATCGAAGTGGTCGATCTCTTGAGCGACGCCACCCTCGATACAGGGCGCACCGGGATTATCGCTATTTTTGAAACCTCCCCAGCGGTTCGCAACCCTGAATCCCTCGGCACCACCAGAAGTCGCGATCGCAGCGCCAGATAGTCCCCCAGATTAGCCTGGTCTTAAACCAGGGCTTGAGCGAGCGCTGGCTAGCAAACTTAGGTAGAGGCGAATGAGAAGAGCTAATTTATTGTCTGAGTCCATCACGAGTCATCTCTCTACGCGCATCCGCGAACTCTACGAACATGAACTTGACCACCAGGTGAGCGCGATTAACTACCATCTCTTCGATCAAACCCTAATTCTCATCCTCGAAGGCACTGTTACCCCCCCAGAACAGCTCCTCACTCGCATCTCCCAAAAAGACCTGGCCCGTCAAGTGCGCGATGTCCTGGATCGCCTGGTACAGCCCCAAATCAGAACCCTGATCGAAGAGGTCATGAATGTTGAGGTCGTAGATTTTCTCAGCGACACCGCCATCGAATCGGGCCGCACGGGGGCGATCGCCATTTTTGAATTCAGGCCGAATTTACCACCACAAACGGACAGGCAATCAACTTCGGCCCCAGGTAGTGCTTGACCGTACGCTCCAACTCCTCCAGCAAGATCGGTTTCGCCAAATACCCGTCGCAACCCGCCTGGGCGATCGCCAGTTTCTCTTCGGGAAAGGTCAGTCCCGTCACCGCCACGATAGGAATCGTCGGCTGCTGTTGTTTGAGGCAGCGGGCAAACTCTATGCCATTACAGCGGGGCAAAACAATGTCTAACAGAATTAAATCCGGCTGATAGCGCGAGACCTGCTCCAGCGCTTCCAATCCATCGGCGGCGACGACGGTGCGGCAGTCAAGGTGAGCCAGCATATCGACCAGCAATAGGGCGTTATCCAGATAGTCTTCCACAATGAGAACGCAAGGGAGCATGGGCTTGCGATCTAAAAAATCTATGGGAACTAGCATCATAAACTCGGACTTTGTCCTGGCGTAAATTGGGCGATTGCCAGTCCTGAAGCTAGTCTCGATTGGGCTTGCTCGGAGTGGAAAATAGAGGGCAGGTTGTTAATCTTTGCTCCCACCATCGGAAGAAAAGAAGATCCAAGCTGAGTCATCACTATTCTCAATAATATACAACGAAAGACAGGTTGGCAGCCGTTTTTCCCCAGCGGGTTCGCCAAAGTTACTCGCTCTAGCGCTCAGTCACAGGGACTTTACCAGGCAGCAGGGGTCGCTGACGCCAAACCGATGGCCTAAATATCGACAAACAATCGTCTCTAAATCTCTCAATAGAAACGGTTTCACTAAATAATCATCGCACCCCGCTTGCAGAATTAACTCCCGTTCTGGAGCCAAGGCTAATCCCGTCACCGCCACAATAGGAATTCGGCGCTGGGGTGAGAGGGACTGAAGGCAGCGCATCAACTCGATGCCGTTGAGTCGAGGCATCACAATGTCCAGCAGAATTAAGTCCGGCGGGCGATCGCTCACCCAGGTTAAAGCTTCTAGTCCATCCCGCGCCGTAATAATCTCACACTCAAAAATTTCCAGGGCTTGGGTCAGCAGTAGCAAATTGTCCTCAGAATCATCGACAACCAGAATGCGAGGAACTCCAAAGCAGCTCTGAACAATTTGAGAGCTTAGTGGCTTAATACTCATGATTTTTTCCCAGGGTTGAACTGAACAAAGGCAACACTAGCAGTTTCTAGGCGGCACGAATGACGCTGGCCAGAAAGCCGGTAGTTCAACTCGTTCTAGGTCAACCGTTCCCCGGAGTTCGACGCCGGGGCTTGCGGTTGACCGCATTCCGCGGTCAATAGCCTCTGCTTGCCTGAATCCGGTCTTACAGGAGAGGTTTACTCAAGCCAAATACCCACACCCATCACTCCTCAAAGGGTGTCTCGATCATTATTGCAAAACTCAGGCAAATCTTAAAATGTTGTTTATTTTCTTATTGAGTTTTGTGCGATCGAGACTCAATTAGCCGCTTGCTTTTCCTGCTCTTGACTCACAAGCTCCCGTGTTTACTGATTCTATCCGGGGTCTTCATCCAACGCCGCCTCTACTAAAACGCTCTGACCGGGAACAATCTCCTTCAAATCCATCAGTTTCATCCTAGCTATTTAGAAATAGCGATCGCTAAAACAGGGGCTTTGCGATGAGTTGTTGCTGCTATTTCCCTTCCCCAGGGGCAATTTAGTTAGCAGGCGCTCCTTCTAGGGAGGAGTTTTGCTGGAAATACCATTAACTTAGCCCGCTGGAGCAGGCTAAGCTCGCTGGTTATAAAATTGGTAACCACTTCAGCGGGTCAGCGGCCGCTAGGTTTCATCCCGACGGGCCAGCAGCACGGGACAGTTGGCTTTAATGCGAACGTAATCGGATAAAGATGACCCCAGGAGATAATCCAAATCGGGCAAAGTTTTGGCAATAGAAGGACGGCGATCGGGAGAGCCTAGCACCAGCAGATCGACAGCGTATTCCTCGGTCAGTTGACACAATTGTTCGCCGCCGGGCTTGCCCCCCGTCACCGCGCAGCGATAGGGGATAGCTTGGTGTTTAACTTTTTGAATGGCAGGAGCGAGGACGGGATCATGCTCCATCTCGCTTTTCGAGAGGGGAAGTAATTCTAGATTGAGATCGGGATTGACATGCACCAGAATCAGCTCACATCCTGGATAGTCTCTTAAAAGATAAAGGGCTAGATCGAGACCATATTGGGCAGCGCTAGATTTGTCTAGGGCTACCATAACTCGCTTAATTTTCTTGACGTAGATATCGTCTTTCACCAAGAGCATTGGGTGGTTGGTTAACTGAAAGACGTATTGACTAACAGAATTGCTTAAAATTGCTTCCAATCGCTTCAATCCCCGCGATCCCATCACAATCAAATCCGCATCAATCTCATCAGCGACTTGACAAACGGTATCCTTCGGGTCTCCTTGACGCAGAATTGTAGAAATCTTGCCAGGGTCGAGGTGGAGTTCGTTAATAATATTACCAATTAGCCTGACGCCCTCTTCCCACTTCTCCGTGACAGCATCAGCGGTAATTTGTGGCGGTACAACGTGGAGAATGTTCAAAGATGCTTGTTGGAACGCGGGTAAATCGAGAAGTACGCCCAACATTTCTCTGGTTTGACCCAAACCCGAATCGGTGTATAAAATCTTGTTCAGCATAATATAGAAACGATTACTAATGCTTTGCCTGTTATTGACTCAAGCATACTGCCATCCTTAGCGGATCGGCCTAAAAATTTATAACTAAATCTACAATAAAGGTAAAACTTTTTAACAGAATCTTCCAGGCAAGAACGCTTTCCCCGCTCTAGGGGCTTTGCTCTCTTCGGTTCTCTCTCGTGAGCGATCTATCCCCTGCCTGAGAGATTTATGATCTATAGTAAAACAAATATTAAGATTTGTTCATGATTGCCGTTTCCCAAGACTGGAAGGGTCTAAAAACCTTTGTCCGAGAGAAACTCCTGTTTGGCAATGAGCCATCGGGGGAGCTGTTGGGCATTTTGACAGTGTATTTCGTGCAGGGCATTCTCGGTTTAGCCCAGTTGGCGGTGAGCTTTTTTCTCAAAGACGACCTTGGCTTGACCCCTGCTCAGGTGGCGGCGCTAACCGGGATTGCGATGTTGCCCTGGACTGTCAAGCCTTTGTTTGGCTTTATCTCGGATGGCTTACCGATCTTGGGCTACCGCAGGCGGCCTTAC
>JAAUTE010000271.1 GCA_012031815.1 Chloroflexaceae bacterium | reverse complement strand
CGTAATCTTCGGTTACTTGGTGAAGCACCCTTCGGTGGCGAAGCTGGATCATCAGCGTAGACAATATGGAAGATATCATTGGTGGTCACATCTGGATCGGGTTGACCTGCATCGCTGGCGGTATCTGGCACGTTCTGACCAAGCCCTTTGGTTGGGCGCGTCGCGCGTTCATTTGGTCTGGTGAAGCTTACTTGAGCTACAGCTTGGGCGCGCTCTCCCTAATGGGCTTTATCGCTTCCTCCTACGTTTGGTTCAACAATACCGCGTATCCGAGCGAATTTTACGGCCCCACCAATGCTGAAGCCTCTCAAGCTCAGTCTTTCGTGTTCTTGGCTCGCGACCAAAAGCTGGGTGCTAACGTTGCTTCTGCTCAAGGTCCTACGGGTCTTGGTAAGTACCTGATGCGCTCTCCTACGGGTGAAATCATCTTCGGTGGTGAAACCATGCGTTTCTGGGATTTCCGAGGTCCTTGGCTGGAACCTCTGCGCGGCCCTAACGGGATTGACCTCGACAAGATCAAGAATGATATCCAACCCTGGCAGGTTCGTCGCGCTTCTGAGTACATGACTCATGCGCCCAACGGTTCGCTGAACTCGGTTGGCGGTATCATCACTGAACCGAATGCGTTCAACTTTGTCAACCCTCGCGCTTGGCTGTCGACTTCTCACTTCGTCCTGGGCTTCTTCTTCCTGATAGCTCACCTGTGGCATGCAGGACGCGCTCGCGCTGCTGTTGCTGGATTTGAGAAGGGCATTAACCGGGAGACGGAACCCGTATTGGCAATGCGCGAACTCGACTAATTCTGATGTGAATTCTCAGATTAGTTAAAATTAGATTGATAGGCTCCTGCTTCGGCAGGAGCTTTATTATTAAACGTAGTCTTGACAAAGCTTTTTAGAGAAATAATGAAAAGTCCTTTAAGGTATCCAGGGGGTAAATCCAAGGCTCTTTCTCAAATAATGTCCCATATTCCTCTAACTATCCGCGAATTTAGAGAACCCTTTGTTGGAGGAGGATCGGTCTTTCTAGCAGTAAAGAGCTTACTTAAAGATCTAGTTAAACTTTATTGGATTAATGACTTGAATTACGATTTATATTGTTTTTGGTTGGCTGTCAGAGATAGTCTAGATGAGCTTGTTCAGAGAGTTACTGAATTAAAGCAGCAATTTTTAGACGGCAGAACGCTCTATCATTATCTTCTCGACCCGCAAAATAGTTTTACTGACTTCGATCGCGCTGTTCGTTTCTTTGTGATGAACCGCATTACCTTTTCGGGAGTCATGGATTCCGGGGGCTATTCCCAACAAGCCTTTGAGAAACGCTTCACCGATTCGGCGATCGCCCGCTTGCAGAAGCTCACCTTGGCGCTAGAGAATGTGAAGGTTACCCAAGGAGATTATGAAACGCTGTTGCTGAAAGAGGGAGAAAATGTGTTTATTTTTCTCGATCCGCCCTATCTTTCGGCGACAAAATCGAAATTATATGGACTCAAAGGAGATTTACATACTGCCTTCGACCACGCACGTTTTGCCGTCAATATGCGAAAATGCCCCCATAAATGGCTAATCACCTACGACGATTCTCCTAAAATCAGACAACTGTTTGACTTCGCCAATATTGTTGAATGGGAATTGCAATACGGCATGAATAACTATAGGCAAAAATCGGCGGCAAAAGGAAAAGAACTATTTATTAAAAATTATTAGCCGTTTTTGTTTAAGTCGGTTCTTGGGTTGAGGGCGGTGGCGACGATCGCCTGAAAAATTGCCAAAATTTGTAGATAGCAAACAAGCCGAAGCTGATGACGAGAATGCCTGCCAACAATGGCGCAGCGATCGCCAGTACCGAAAGGCCCGTTGCTAACAGCCACTCCAACGTGGAAAGAACTGGGTTAGTCAATCCGCCGGAAGTCGCCGTTGAGGTTGCTCGTAATAGATTCATGACGCCTTTGGTGAGTCCTGCCGTTCCCCCACCTGCAACCAGGGCTAGCGTCCACTGGGCAACGGGATTAAGCTCCGGCGTCACAGAAGCCGCTAGTGCGGTTCCGACGATAATTGCGGCTGGGGTTGAGAGGATATCTAAAAAATGATCGAACCACGGTAAATAATAGCCGCCGATTTCGAGTAATGCCGCCACGCCAAACACCACCAGGGCTGGGGAAGATTCGACCCAATCGAGATCGCTGGGAAGGTCTATGTGGCCATAAACAGCCGCAACACTCAGCACAAACAACGGTAAAAAAACTCTAAATCCGGCGGCGGCGCTTAAGCTAATGGCAAGGAGCAATTCCAACACGCCCTGTAAATTAACAATACTGTTGAGATTATTCAGCACAGCTTCCACACATAGCCTCCCAGTCAATGCAATCAACTTTTTTGAGCGCTGCGATCGCGATCGCCAAATCCCATTTTAGTGGGGGGGCTGGGGTAGAGTATATTCCTGGATGCTCAATTTTTGCAGGGCGCTGCCTTTAAAATTCTGGACTGTCAGTCAGTTTTTAGCTCGTTTGGGTCGCTTGCGCTTGGTAGTGCGAGAACTGCCCCGCTCGCGTCGCGATCGGCGGAATTTTTCTCGGCGGCGAGGTTAAAGGTGGGAATGGTGAAGTGAAAGGCACTGCCCTGGTTTTTGCCAGCGGATTCTGCCCAGATTTCGCCGCCCCAACCATTCACAATTTGCCGACAAATCGCCAGTCCCAACCCCGTTCCCCCCCGTACTGCGGCGTAACGCTCCTTCTTCTTGATAAAATCGATCAAATACTCGCTCCAAGCGAATTTGGGTTCAATGCCTCGCCCCGTATCTGCCACAATCACCTCCAGGCTCTGAGCGCTGTTGCGGCTCACCTGCACCCGTACCTGGCCCTCCGCTCCCGTGAACTTGCAGGCGTTGTCGAGGAGTTTGGCCAGCACCTCCACCAGCCACTCGCCATCGGCCCTCACCAGGGGCAATTCCGGGGATTCGGGAACGTTAATTTGGGGAAGGTCGGTTTTAAGGTTGCGGGCGCGAATATTGCAAAGGGCCAGCTCGATACATTCCCCCAGAGAAATGGGTTCAGGATGCCATTGGATGCGGCCGCTCTCCAGTTGAGAAAGGGTGAGAAAATCCTGGATCAGGGTACGCATGCGCTCGGCGTCGCTGAGGGCGGTGTTAAGCATCACCTGGCGCAACTCCTGAGACATCTCCGGCTCGCTGGCCAGGCTTTCTAAACAGACTTGAATGGTCGAGAGGGGCGTCCGCAGTTCGTGGCCGGTAATCGCCACCAGGTTGGAGCGGGTGCGATCCAGGGCTTCTAGTTGCTGGTTGAGGTCTTCGAGGTTGGCGTAGGCTTCCGCTTGAATCAGGGCCACGCCGATCTGGGTGGCGATCGCCTCCACCAATTCAATATCTTCAGTCCGCCAATCTGGGGCCGCGAACTGACATTGGTGGAGTTCGACCATGCCGAGAAGGCGGTCTTGGTAGAGGACGGGAACCAGGAGCCAGGAAACGATGGCATAGTGAGAGGCTAGCTCCAGCAATCTAGGCGTCAGGACGGGCTGATTTTGACCCACCAGTTCTGCACCGATGTGATTCACACTCAGGGGCCCTCGGGCCGCGATCGCCGCTTGAATGAGGGGATTGTCGGCGATGGGCCAGGCCTGTCCTCGCAGGGAAGGCAATCCCGATCGCAAATATTCGTCGGAGATGGTGGCGTGACGGTCTTGAATTTTGCAGCGATAAACCAAACAGCGACAGACATTCAGCCCTTCTCCCAGCTTGGCCACGGCAACGCGGAGAATTTCGTGGGGGTCGAGGGAGTCGCGCATGGCGGCGATCACGGAGTTGAGTAAGCGCTCCCGCTGTTCCTTGGTCGCCAGAGAGCGATTAGCTTTAATTAATTTGTACTGGCCGACTTGCAAGTAAGTAATCAGGCGGCCAACGAAGGGTTCAGAACTGCGGCTGGAGTCGGTAGGTAAGGGAGTTGAGGGGAAGAGATAGCGCTGGCGGGCCTGCTCTAGTTTGGCGGCTAATTCCGGTCGGTAGTGCAGGATACGCTGGAGGAGAAACTGGGCGGCAATGCCGGCCACTTCCCGGTCGAATGTCCAAATTCCCTCAAAACGGCGGCTATTGTCCATGAGCAGGTCGTCTTTGCTGGCAGCGATCGCCCCGGTGCGTTCTTGACAGACCAGACAACTGGTAAATTGCTCGCCGAGGATGACCAGATGCCATTCTTGAGCGAGGCTGTCGTCGGGGGAAAAGGCGATGGTTTCGTGGGCGTCGGAGCTGTGTTTAAACTCGGTTTCCGGGGCGGCGAGGACATAAACTTGGTCAGTTTTCTCGGCAAGGCGGCGATAGCGATGGGCCTCTTGACGGTAAAAGCGCTCTCGCTGAAAGCTGGCAATAATCAAGGGCTGTTCCTGACCCGCTAAGACTTGATCCTCCATCGCGTGGGAAAGGGCCGTTAGGGAGGACTTGAAATAGGTTTGCGATCGCAGGGCGGGCAGGGCGGCAATCAGCTCGGCTAGCAAAGAGTGGGGGATGCTCATTGATGGGGGGCAACGGAATTCCTAGCGACAGCAGCGCCCAAAGTCGGGCGAGAGGCAACGCTAGTCGCAAGCGGGCCAAGTGCCTCGCCAAACATAAAATCAGGAATGGCAGGATTCCCTCTGAATTCATCCTACAAAAAAGCGGCCCTGGTTTTATCGATGGCTCTGGCGTTCTACCCTCGGGAATTAAGGCGGGGGCTGAGTCCGATGGCCTTCCTCCAGGAATTCCAGGTCAAAAAGCAACCCAGCAGCGCCAGTGCCGACAGGCTCAACAGCACGGGGCGCAAGCCATAAAGGGTTTCAGCCACCCCCGCTAGGGCCAGGGGCAAGGACAGGGCTAAATTTACCAGGTTGTTTTGCAGGCCAAACACCTTCCCGCGCAGCTTTACCGGGGTTTTTTCCTGAATAATCGTCTGCATGGGCACGCCAATCAGGGCCGCAAATCCCCCCAACACCAGACAAAATCCCAAAGTCAGCCCCAAATGGCGATCGCTAAACGCCAACCCCAGCAGACAGAAGGACAGGCCCAGGTCCCCCG
>JAAUTE010000037.1 GCA_012031815.1 Chloroflexaceae bacterium | reverse complement strand
TCAATGACGGGTATCAGTGGCTCAATGACGGGTATCAGTGGCTCAATGACGGGTATCCAGTGGCCCGACAATTCTAGAGAAGCATGGGAGGCGGATTTTTAGGTGCTGTTGCTGCCAAACGTGAGAGGGCGATCGCCTTTTGCTGATGGCTGACCCTAGGTTTCAGAATCAGGATGAGGGGCCAGCAGGGGATAGCGACTAGCAATCAACGCGACGCAGAACCACCACAGGGTCTGAATTTGGGGCCGATACCAGACCGTATCCACCAAACCGTGGGCCAGCAAACCAGCCAGGGCCGCCAGGGCCCCCATCAGCCAAAACCCCTGAGCATCGCCGCGCTGTCGCAACCGTTCCAGAGCTTGCAGGCCGCCGCCCAGGGTAACCGCGAGCAACCAGACAAACAGCCCCAATCCCAAAAAACCCAGCTCCGCCGCAATTTCCAGATAAATCGAATAGGCGCTGAGGGCCGTGAACCGAGGCTGCATATACAGGGGATAAACTGCCTCAAACGCATCATTACCAGGGCCAATACCCAACAGCGGGCGATCGCGAATCATCTCGATGACCGCCAGCCAGACATTGAGGCGGAAATTATTGCTGCTGTCCTCCCGCCCCGCAAAAATACTCATAACCCGCAGCCGCAGGGGTTCCAGGGCTGCGATCGCTCCCAGCAGCACCACCGCAGCGCCGCCCAACACCAGGGGCAGCAGCCAGCGACGCCAAAACCTCGGCAGCCGCTCCCGCCACCACACCCGCAACAGCAACAGCCAGGCCACCAAAAGCACCAGCATTCCAATCCAGCCACCGCGACTGTCCGTAAAATACAAACAAGCTCCATTAATAACAATGGCCAGCAAGGCCAGGGTCTTCGGCAACCAGCGACGCCAGGCAAACAGCGCCGCGATGCTAAACCCTAGGGGCAGGAGCAGATAGCCCGCCAGCAGGTTAGGATTGCCCAAATAGCTATAAACACGGGTATTTCCCGCCAAAGTTGAGGTCGGGTCGTTCCAGGTGGCCAATTGCTCCGCGCCAAAAAACTGTTGCCGCACCCCGTAAACCCCGACCACCAAGGATACCAACAGCAGGAGAACCACTAAAATATTGGTGCGGCTCGGCGATCGCAACACCCGGGCCGCCAAGGCAAACTGTAGCAAATACAGGGTTAGCTCCATCCACCCCGATAGAGCCGCCGACTTCACCGGAGAAAAGGCCACGGCCAGCAGGGCTACAGCCCAATAGAGACAGACCAGCAGGTGAATGGGCGTGACGCTAGGGCCCTCCGTTTCCGTGAGGGTCAGCAACAGCCAGTAACCAGCGCCCCCGACCAGCACCAAGCCCACAATCCCCGTGGGGACAAAGGGGCCCAACAGTAACACCAGCGCCACCAACAGAGTTCCCAGCCAGTCGCCATAGCGCAACAGCCAGCTCTCCGCCCGCCACGGCCCCAGCAGGCCGACCAGATGATAGAGATAGCTGCCTCCCCGCCAGCGTGCAGGGTGCCAGTTCAACAGGGTTAAACGTCGCCAAACCGTATTCATAGGCTCGATTTTAGAGTAGAAGTTGCTCAAGGTAGGGCTTAGGATCAACAATCTCCTTGAGTTGTAGCTCGATTTCACAAAGTAACAACTTAACTAAGGAGTTGCTACCCGGCGAAGATCGCTGATAGCTTAAGAATATTAGCCAAAGATGTTTGTTCTCTCCAAGGCTAGGGCACTTTAGAAATAGCAAGTCAACAGGCGTTTTTGGGGGGCTGCTTCCTCAAGAGTCGAGTTACTGCTTCCTGTCGAGCGATCGCAGGGATGACCCACACCGCTTTTCCCAAGACTTTTCTATACCAGTTTGACGAAAAACAGATGCCAGTGGATGCAGCAAATTATGGGGCAGGGTTTGAAACACGCCGGGTTTCTGACGGGCTATTCTGCCTGCTAGATGGACTATCGCCAGAAACACGAGAGCAACAACGAATGGCTGCCCTGAAAAACTGGGGTTATTGGAAGCAGAAACCATTACGGTCTTTGACGAAGCGACCCAAACAGCCGCCCATTTTGTGGAAGCGCCCGTTTGTTACTTGTGTATTGCTGTCAATGACGAACTGTGGCTTAAATCCGCTGTCGGGCTGTCACGTCTGGGATTTATGAATCACCTAGCCGCCCAACGCAAGTTACCCCGCAGGGAAGGCTTCTGTTCCTATGTCATCGACAGCCAGAAAAATTTCAGCATCAGCGACACCTTTGCGGAAGTGGTCTTTGCCCAGAGCTTGTTAGCCCAGCAGTACCGCATTCGGGCTTACCTGGGAACGCCCCTGGTAGCGTCCGATGGCAACTGCTTGGGGGCGCTGTGTGTCCTAGATCTGGTTCCCCGCGAATTTAGCCTTAAGGATGCGGAATTTTTGGCGCTCACTGCCCGTTGGTGCCTGCGGGAGTTGGAGCGAGACCGCCTTTTGCAGGAAGACCGATCTGGCAGGCCGCCCCTTGATGTGTCCCCGGCAGAAACGGCTTCGACCTTCCCCCTGGTTCCATCTCCTACACTCCAGCCCCTAACCAGCCCCCAGTCGCCGCCCCAAAGCGTCAAGTTACAGCTACTGGAGTATCTCAGCCAGCAGCTCAAAACGCCTTTAACCTCGGTCATTGGCATGGCTAGCGTGCTGCGGCGGGGAGTTTATGGCCCCCTAACCCACAAACAGAAGGAATACATCGAGATTATCTACAATAGCGGCCAGCAAATAGTCTCCCTAGTGGAGGAAATTGTGACCCTGGGCGTCGGACAAACCCCAGAGCTGCCGCAATTGGCTCCCATCGATCTAGAAATGCTCTGCCAGCAGGTGCTCAACAGCCTTCAAGAAGCGGCCAAACAGCGCCAGCAAGCCCTGCGGCTGTCTATTGAGCCAGGCGATCGCATTTGGTCATTGGATAAGGAGAAAATCCGCCAAGCCCTCTATTATTTGCTAATTAGTGCCATTGACGCCGCTGAAGCAGGGGGAGAAGTCCGCGTCCATGTTTCCCGGCGCGACCAGACCATCAATATTGCGGTTTGGGTCTCCCACCCTTGGCTGGGCGATGGGTTGCCGCAAACGGAGCTAAAAACTGGTAGTATTCCCCAGATTTTATCCACTTGTTTGTTGTCGGTAGATACTTCCCCTTTCGGCAATGGTTCTGGCTCCCAAAGTCGCGTCCTCGATTCCATCCTCCTCGGAACAGCCATTAGCGAAGCGGCCCGGCACCAGCCCAAGGGGCAAAACAATCATGTCCGCGAACTCCTCGGCCTGTTGCTGAGCTGTCATTTAATTGAGTCCCACGGCGGCAAGGTCGTTGTCCAGGGGACGCTGGAGTCCGGCTATCGCTACGTGCTGCTCTTGCCCAAAATTACCGTAGAAGAAGAACGTGACACCCTCCCTCGGTAAATCAAAGATTATACCGAGGGCTTCCAAAGAATCACTTCTTCGGATTCCTGGTTACTCTCTTACGAGATTTCGACACTTGCCTAGACTGAGTTACCCCAATCCCCGGTAGATCGTCTGCACAGGCACTTTCGATTCCCGTCTGCCCAACGGTACTAATTAGTTGTATTCCTCGGTTCCTGATGTTTTGCCCTGCTGCCACATCCCTATCGGTTTTATACCCACAACGAGGACAGTCATGAACCCTAGTACTCAGGTCTTTTTTGACTTCCCCGTTACACTCAGGACACTGTTGGGAAGTCCCGCGAGCATCAACTTCAGCGAAGAATTTTCCACGCTTCCAACACACATACTTAACGATGCTTCTGAATTGTCCAAAAGCGGCATCAATCATGTGTTTCCCAAGCATCCCTTTAGCGCTAGTGCGATAGTCCAAATCTTCCATAAAGACCATATCACCAGCATCACAAAGGGCATGAGCCTGTTTGTAGTGAAAGTCCTTCCTCGTGTTGTCAATTTGGTGGTAAAGTCGAGCAACTTTAAGGCGCTGTTTCTCGTAATTTTTTGACCTCTTCTTTTTCCTAGAGAGCCTGCGTTGCAGCAATTTCAGCTTGCTTTGCATCTGCTTAAAGAACTTAGGCGGTTTTACGAAAACACCATCACTGGTTGCCAAGAATTTCTCTAGTCCAATATCAACCCCAATGGGATGACCCTGTGGATTGGGGTCTGGAACGCTGACATTACATTGCAAATAGATAGATGCGTACCACTTATCGGCTTTCCTCAAGATGCGTACTTGTTTGACCACAAACCCTGCTGGAATAGGTCGATGCAGGTTGATGGGAATTGCTCCAATTTTGGGCAGCTTGACATGAAGGTTCGTTACTGGGTTTTCTTTAAATTGAGGAAACAGCAACGACTTAAACTGACCAAACTTCTTGAACCTAGGAAAACCAAACCCTCACTCCTGAAAGTATTCCCAACCCCGATGCAACTGCTTAACGGCTTGCTGGAGAACCTGAGAAGGAACTTCGCTCAATTTGGGAAATTCTTTTTTCGCTTTTGGCAAGTTGTTAAGTTGCTGAATTTCTCCAGGAAACTTCAATTCAGGCGAGAGGATGTATTCTTTCTCAAGGGAGCATCTATCTACCAAGCATTTACGGCTATCGCACCAATCTTTAATCTCTCGAAGCGCATAGTTGTACGCCCCTCGACAGACTTCCATCCACTCAATGAGTTTTTGCTCTTGAGCGATGTCGGGATAGATTCGATAGCGGTGAGTGATGGTCAGCATTCCACTATTATACGGAATTTACTCATGACCAGTGATGTATTAAATGTTAAAAGAGGAGGTATTGAACCCCTCTTTTAACCGCCTTTCATCCCCCGTTAAACTGTCGGGGGTACTCGCTTCGCTTCGATATGCCCCCTCCCGCTCTAACGGGGGTCTTCCCGGCGAGGTAGATAAGCTCAAGCTCGACCCGAATTAATCCCTCCCACCGAAACTTACCGAGCAAACGGCAGAGGTTCATCTCTAGAATGCTAGAGCGGGGACGAACTCAAGGTTGCCGGGCAGGGGGGGGTCTGGGAGATTTGGGGTTGGCGGCCTCTCAGGCCGGTCATCCATTCTAAAAGCAGTCGCTTGAAGGGAGGCAGGTATCGCAGCACCTCTAATCCGCAGCGCCGGGCGACTACGGCAGGAAGCCAGCGATTGGAGAAAAAGCGGTTCAGCAGGTCGGTGAGGGCTAAAATGACAAGATTTTCCGGCTTTCGCCAGCGTTCGTAGCGCCGCAATACCCGCTCTTCCCCAAGGTCTTCCTGCTGTCCATAGGCTTCTTGTAGCACTTGGGCCAGGGCCGCAGCATCCCGCAATCCCAGGTTTAATCCCTGGCCGCCGACGGGGTGACAGCAGTGGGCCGCATCGCCGATCAGGGCCAGCCTCGGTGCAATGTAGCGATCGCACTGGAGGAGTTGTACGGGAAAAACCAGGCGATCGCTGGCCAGTTGGATGCCATCAAGGAGGCCGCCCAGATGTTGCTCTAGCTTGGCGATAAAGGCGGCGGGGTCGAGGGATTGAAGGGCTTGGGCTTCGGCGTGGGGAGCCGTCCAGACAATTTGGCAGCGGTTGCCGGGGAGGGGCAGGACGCCCATGGGCCCAGCGGGCGAGAAACGCTCAAAAGCCGTGTCGTTGCGGGGCGATTGGTGCTGGATAGTAAAGGTGACGCAGGATTGCCAGTATTTCCAGCCGCGGGTGGCAATGCCGGCCCAACGGCGGAGGCGCGATTGGCTGCCATCGGCGGCAACCACCAGCTTGGTGCGGAGTTTCTGGGGCTGGCCGTTAAGTTCCAGGGACAGCTCAGCGTGGGTGCTTTCATAGGCAACGTCGGTCACCTGGGCCGGACAAAGCCAGTGCAGGGTATCGCAGTTAGCGGTCAGGGTTTGGAGCGCCGAGAGCAGGGTACGATGGCGAGCAACATACCCCAGCGGTTCTCTCCCTAAATCCTGGGGCAAGAAGGGGAGAAACCGGGAATAATCGGCATCGGAAAGGTGAATCTGACGAAAAGCAGCAACTTGGGGAAGGATCTGGGGCCAGGCTGAGATCCCTTGCAGAATTTCCGCGGACAGGAGCGTAATGGCATAGGCGCGATCGCGAGCCGTCCCTTGGGTGAAGCATTGAGCTTCCACGATCGCAATTCGCAGGCCGGCCGGTTTAAGGGCAGCCGCCAAAGTCGTTCCCACGATTCCGCCGCCCACAATCGCCACATCGCATTCTAAGCAGGTTGAATCCAGCGCCATTCTTAAAGCCGTCTCAGGTTCAGTACACGTTACTTTACATTTTGGCGCGATCGCCCAGGGCGAGCAAGCAATCAAAAGAGGGGAGAGCGCTCTTGGAAGATTTCCCAGCCCAGTTTTAACTAACCAGGATCAAGAAATGGGTTGAATAGAGATAAAATCTCGGTTTTCTAGCAAAATCCTGGGATCAAACCGATTTTTGTTGATTAGCTCGGCGCTGATCTTGCTGAAACTCTAGCATGGCATTTTGAATCCGTTTTTCTAAACCATTATCGCTCCGCGCCCTGGTTGTAATTGCGTTAAACTGAGATACGGTCAGTCCGCTATTTTCAACAATACGCCGAGAAAGATTGCAGTAATTATTGGCAATTTGTCTGGCATTAGCCGGGAGTTGACGGTAGCTTTCGGGACGATTGCAGACAATATTGGGAGGCATCCCGCCGATGGCGCGCTTAATATCTTCAAAGGCTTGTTGGCGGTAAGTCTCCATCATTAGCACCGCTTCAGCGTACCTCCTTAACTGCTGCTGGTTAAACTCTTGAGCAGAGGCGACATAGCTCCAGGTCAACTGCTTTGGCTGCGAAAACTGAGGAATTGTGCCCAAAGCCAGTCCTAATGTCGCTGCTGCCCCACAAGAGAGCAAGCGAGAAAAGAGTTGGTTCCACCGAGACGAGAAATAGGATTTTGCTATCATGAGCGCCAGCTGCACAGATTCAAAAGTAAGTCAACTCCTGGAGGAATCAGCTAGGGTATTTGAATTGGTTTGAGGGAGGGAAGTTCCTGTAGGCTCGCCTGGGGGCCCTTGGCTGGAACCATTGATAAGCAGGGCTAATTCGGTTTGAATCGCTGAGGATTCACAGTTTTTCAGGACATTTATGGGTACTGGTTTTGATTCATCCAACGTACTAAGCGAAGCTGCACCATCGGTTCACCTTCCCGTTTTGGCGCAGGAACTGATTGCTGGGCTAGGGATTCAGCCTGGCGGTCGCTATCTAGATGCAACAGTGGGGGGCGGCGGCCATAGCGAACTGATTTTAGCGGCGTTTCCCGATGTTCGGCTCGTGGTGATCGATCGCGATGGGGAGGCGTTAGAAGGAGTTGCAGCCCGTTTGGGCCCGCAAAACGCAGCTCGCGTAGAATTCTGGCAGGGTAACTATGCAGATTTCTCGGCTCCCTCTCTTTATTTTGACGGTATTATTGCCGACTTAGGGATCAGTTCTCTCCAGCTCGATCGCCCAGAGCGGGGGTTTAGCTTTCAGGCGGCGGGGCCGCTGGATATGCGTATGGATAGTACCCAGTCCCTGACAGCGGCAGAGATCGTCAATTCCTGGCCGGAGCGGGAGCTGGCCGATTTGATTTATGAGTACGGAGAAGAGCGGTTTTCTCGGCGCATTGCCCGACGCATCGTAGAAAATCGTCCTTGGCAGTCGACAACCGAGCTGGCAGAAGCAATTCGCTATGCCCTGCCTCCCAAATCTCGCTATGGCAAAATTCATCCCGCTACCCGTACCTTTCAAGCCCTGCGTATCGCCGTCAATGACGAATTGGGGTCTTTAGAGCGATTTTTAGCCCAGGCAACGACTTGGCTTGCCATCGGAGGAAAGCTGGGCGTGATTAGCTTTCATAGCTTAGAAGACCGCCGCGTTAAGCAACATTTTCGCAGTGCGCCCCAGTTGGCTGTACTCACAAAAAAGCCCCTCATTGCCACGGCTGAGGAACAAGCGCACAATCCCCGCGCTCGCTCTGCTAAATTGCGTTTTGCTCAAAAATGCTAGCCTAGATAGACTTTCCCCGCCGCTTCCCTCAGATTTGGCGGTCTACCTTTTAGCCGATGCCCGATCGGGGTGCCGTCTCCTACCATCGACGCAACTCCCGTGAAACAATACCAAACCATCCACTGACAACTTTCTTTAACAGAAAAAACGCTCTTTTCAAAAAATCAGCGATAAAATGGCAAAAATTCGGGTTGCACTGGTTGAGGATCATGCTCTGACTCGTGTGGGATTGCGTACCACGCTGCGCCAGCAGAGCGAGTTTGAGCTAGTGGGTGAAGCGGCTTCGGGAACCGATGGATTACTGCTTCTTGAGCAAACATTGCCGGATGTGGCCATTGTAGACATTGGCTTGCCTGGAATTGATGGTATTGAGCTAACGCGCCAATTTCGTGGGTTTCAACAGGAAAACAACAGCAGCATTACAAAGATCTTAATTCTTACCCTACAAGACCAGGAGGAGTCGGTTCTGGCTGCCTTTGCGGCGGGGGCCGATTCCTACTGCATGAAAGATGCCCACTCTCTGCGCTTGGTGGAAGCGATCAAGGTGACCCTGGAAGGCAATTCCTGGATCGATCCGGCGATCGCCAAAATTGTGCTGTCCAAGGCCACCAAATTTGACGGAGAGGAGCGGCAGCGGGCAGCGACCAATCGCACGGTAGCCATCCATGCTACGGAGCCAGAATACACGCAAATTATTGAAGCCTATCCCCTGACGGAACGGGAATTAGAAGTGCTGCAATTGATCGTGGACGGGTTTAGCAATGCCGAGATTGCTGACAAACTCTACATTACGGTAGGAACGGTGAAAACCCACGTCCGCAATATTCTTAACAAGCTCTGCGCGGACGATCGCACCCAAGCCGCAGTGCGGGCCTTGCGGGCAGGATTGATCGGCTAAAGTGGGTTCCTGCCTAGAGAAAGATGTAAGGTGAGGAGAATTTAGCTGAAATACTAGGCAGACTCAGGGGAATTCCAGCATTACCTCCTGTCCACGGCGGCCAAGAAGGGTTGAGGCGGGCGGCACTGCTGAGGGTTGTTTTGTGGGACGGCAGAAATAGTGTAGGAGGCAATTTGGCATGGCGCGATTCACCCAAAGCGAGTTACAGACGCTGATGGCTATTCCTGGGCCTTGCGTTTCGATCTATCTGCCAGCGCATTCAGCAGGGCCCGAAATTCGGCAAGACCCAATTCGCTTCAAAAATTTGCTGAAGGCAGCGGAGGAAAGTTTATTGGCTCAAGGCGTGCGTCGTTCTAGAGTGCTGGGGCTACTAGCACCGCTTCATGAACTGGATAATGATGAGTTCTGGCGGCACCAGGATCGGGGTTTGGCTGCGTTCGCGGCCCCGGATTTTGTGCGTCATTATCGCTTGCCCTTGGAGTTTGAGGCGTTGGCCCTGGTGGCGGAGCATTTTCACCTGACGCCGCTGTTGCCCCTGCTAACTGGGGACGGTCGGTTTTATATTTTGGCGCTCAACCAAAGTCATTTGCGGTTGCTAGAAGCCAGTCGCGATCGCGTACGGGAATTGGATCTGAGTAATTTAGAGGATGTTCCTGAAAGCTTGGTGGAAGCGGTTTATCAATACGAAAGCACCGCCAAGCAATCCCAGTTTGAAACGACGGCTGCGGCTGCGCCGGGGGACTGGCCGGGGTCGTGCGCCGGGAACGCTGCACGGACAGGGCGTTGATGAGGACAAGCAGAGCAAATTGCTCCAATTTTTAGTCGCGTCGATTCGGGACTGCGGGAGTTGTTCCAAGGCGATCGCGTCCCGCTGGTGTTGGTGGGATTGAGTCACTTGCAGCCGATTTACCAACAGGCGAATCGCTATCCCCATTTGTTGGCGGCAGGCGTTGCCCGCGAGCCGAAGCTGATGAAACCGGAAGCCTTGCGAGATGCCGCTTGGAGCATCGTTGCGCCCTATTTCCAGCAGGCTCAAATGAATGATGCTGAAGCTTACGCTGAGCTGAGCGGCAACAGTTCCGAGCTAACCTCAGAGCAGGTGGAGGCGATCGTGCGGGGGCTTATTATCAGCGGGTGCAAACCTTGTTTGTGGCGCTGGATCGCCATCAGTGGGGCCAGTTCGATCCGGAAGGTAACACGGTGACCGTTCACGAGGAGAAGCAGCCGGAGGATGAGGATTTGTTGGCTTTAGCAGCCCTGTACACCTTAGCCAATGGGGGAACGGTCTATGCAGTTGCGCCCGAAGCTATCCCGGTGGCAAGCTCGGCGGCGGCGATTTTTCGCTTTTCCGAAGCCTAAAACTCGATTTTTCTGGGTTTAAACTGGTTGATTAAGGTGGCAGTGCCGGCGATCGCCTTTTGCACCCCATCAATGACCTTGGGAACCATAGCGATCGCCTGGGGAAACTCAAATCAGAGGCTTAAACGTCAGTCGGTGGAGCGGGGGATAGGTGCGTTTTTGCCGCTACCACCCCCCGTAACATCCGCGAAAAACGCTTTGGCAATTTGAATCGCAAAGGTTCCCACGTCCCCGACGCCCCATTACCGAAACTTTCTAGCCCGGTCACAACTCGCCCAAATCCAACAGCGATCGCAGGCATTAATCCCCACTGCGACGGTACTCAATGAGGGTCGTGGGATCAGTGTCGTTGGGAAAAACCTGGCGCTGTTGCTCCCGCAATCCCTGAGCTTCAAACCAGGCAATCTCTGAGGCGGACAGGGGCCAGGGCGGGCCGTCAGGTTCAGCTTCGCTGTCTCGAATTTGGGTCACCAGCAATAATCTGCCTCCCAAGGCCACGGGGGCAACTATCGCGGCGATCGCCTCTTGCCGACAGGATAGAGGTAGCGCCTGCACAGTGCGGGAAGAATACACCAGATCAAAGGCTTTGAGCCAAGTGGGGTCAAGCTGGAACAGATCCGCCACTTGATAGGCAACCGCTGAGTCAGGAAAGCGCTTCTGGCACCAGGCGATCGCAGTTTTGGAGATATCAAAAGCCGTCACCCGATGGCCCCGCTCAGCCAAGCTTCTGCGTCATCGCCCAAACCGCAGCCGATGACTAAAACCGACTGATTTTGGCAAGTGGCTTGGGCCGCGAGCCATTGTTGGAGGTGGGAATTAACCTGAAGCCGCGCCCAGGGAACTCGCTCCGGGTTTTGTTCGGCGTTGGCGTAGAGGGTTTCAAACCAGCCAGCGGGATTGCCCGCATTCAAAGCTTCCTTGACCCACGCTTTGATGGCTGCGCTGCGATCGGTAGTCATGCTAAAGATGTAAGAATAGCAAATTTCTGACAGGGAGGCGGCTTCCCAGCATCAACATTGAAATTGGGCAACCTTTGACCATTAATTGACGGCCTCCTGGGTAGGCGATCACCCGTTTTGAGTTAGCTTGCTAGTATCACCTTGTAGAATGCTCATGGACTTTGCCCCCGATCCTCTCCCCGAAAAACTCCTGGACGCTGCCCGTCGAGCCGGAGCCGCCCAAGCGGAAGTCTATCAAGTGCGATCGCGCTCCTATCCGGTTACCTTTGAAGCAAATCGTCTCAAACAGCTAGAAAGCTCTCAATCGGAGGGAACTGCCCTGCGGCTGTGGCGAGAAGGCCGCCCTGGATTGGCGGTGGCTTACGGGCCGGTCGCTGCCGAGGCGCTGGTGGCGAGAGCTTTAGCCCTGACCGATCTCACCGACCCGGAAACTCCCGAACTGAGTCCCCCCCGCCAGGCTAGCTTTCGCGATCGCGGCGAAACCGTTGCCGTTGAAGACCTGATCGAGCTGGGCAAAACGGCGATCGCCACCATCCGCGAGACCTATCCAGAAGCCATCTGTGCGGCGGAGTTTGAGTCGGAAACCGAAACCGTGCGCCTGTGCAACAGCGAGGGACTTGACTGCCAATATAGCGATACGTTGCTCAGTTATTTTATTGGGGCGGAGTGGGTGCGGGGGGAAGACTTTTTGGGCGTCTATGACGGGGAAGAACTGCGGGGCCGTACTGACGCCAAACAGCCGGTACGGCGCATCCTCCAACGTCTCGACTGGGCACAAGTCAATGTGGCCGCCCCTAAGGGTCGAGTTCCGATTCTGCTCACTCCCAATGGAGCCATGCTGTTGTGGGGAACGGTGGCAGCCGCACTCAACGGCAAGCGCGTTCTTGAAAAATCCTCTCCCTGGAGCGATCGCCTGGGAACCCCGGTGGCAGCAGCGGCACTGACCCTCACCCAAGAACCGGAGCGCGGCCCCCATAGCTGTCCCTTTGACGATGAAGGCGTGCCGACCCAACCCCTGACCTTGATTGCCGATGGCTGCCTGCAACAGTTTTACTGCGATTTGGCGATCGCCCGTGCCCTGGGGACTCACACCACCGGGAATGGCTTTCGTCCGAGTTTGGGACGCTACCCGACGCCAGAGTTGGTGAATTTATTCATTGCTCCTGGTCGCGGCACGCTGGAAACCTTGATTGGCGAGCTAGAAGAAGCCATCGTTATCGATCAAGTGTTGGGGGGCGGGGCTGATATTTCTGGGGATTTTTCCGTCAATATCGATCTGGGTTACTATGTCCGTCACGGCGAGATTATCGGTCGTATCAAGGACACCATGATTGCGGGGAATGTCTATGGCGCTCTTAAACAAATAACGGCGATCGCTGAAGATTTACAGGAAAGTGGCTCCTGTTCTACCCCGTCTCTGGTTGTAGAAGGACTCTCCACCGTCAGTTCTTAAGGCTAATTCCCAAAGCTCAATAAATGCTGAATAAATTAGGGCAGGTATTAACCCCCCCCCGATTCAGCTTTGCCGCCTTCGCAAGTATCGATCGCTCCCGTCCCGCGATCGCCCCATAGACCGGCTTATCCTGGCAGCGACCATACCCGAAAATTATCAATTTGGATGTGACTTTGCAGGGTGCGAAAGCCAAAGTAACCGGAGGCAAACGGTTCGGAATCGTCGTAGACAAAGAAAGGCTGACCGTTGACAGTGAATGTTATGCGCCCGTTCAACAATGCGATCGCAATTCGATAGGTTTGATTGCCTGCAAGGAAATAGCCTGGTTCAGAAGATAAGCTGGCAGCGCAGACTTGATTGGCCGATTGAGCGCAGTAAATACCCAGGATCTCTCGCCCAACGGCTTGTCCACATTGAGCACAACCCCTGCCATTTTGCCGTCGAAAAGTAGTGCGCGTGTTGTCCCAGCCTCCTATGCTAACGTAATAAAGTTTCAGATCAAAGTACTCAGCAAAAACTCCCTTGCGGGTAAATTTCAGCGGGCTACCATCCCGTTCCTGCGCCATCCAAAACTGGTTCAAATCCGAAACGCGATCGTTGCTGCCTCCTGCCTCAATGGGAATTGCATCATACTCAATCAACACATTTCCTCTAAGGGGTTCTTTAAACCAAACTGTGGTTCCTCTACTGACATTTAAAATCAAGCGACCCTGGCGAACTGCAACAAAGTTATCTGCTGTAGTAGCAGTTTCAAGCTCTACGTGCCAGCGGTCTGTTGCCGCTGTAAAATCATCTTGAAAAAGTAAGGCTTTATGCTCAAATGTTGGAGTTACTGTCTCGCTCCTGCCCTGAACGGGAGAGTTTTCCGGGTGGGAAACTTGCGCGGCCCACTTACTACCAGTACAACTGGCTACAACAAGACTAAAAGTAATCCAGCACAGGCTGGTAAAGGAGGTTGAAAATAACCGCCTTAGCCGGATAGGTTGAAAATTATTGAAGGGGTTGGGGAAAAAGCCATAAATCCTTCAAGAAAGCAAGAGTTGGAGAACCAAAGTAGTTTTGAGCCAGACGTTTCTTTAAGCGATCGCCAACAACAGCCAGTAAACCCGCTCTCTTCTAGGGTAGACTTTACTCGCTATCAGAACAATGAATTGATAACCCCAATCCCGATGGCCATCAACTAGGTTGTGTTGACTTTTGAGAAATCTCTAGCCAGAATACAGCCGAAGTCAACAGACATACGTGCGTGCTTTCTTTATCAACTTTCTTATGAACAGTGGCAATCCATTCTTAAGATTCTTTCCAGCCATTCCAGGGTTTATGTAGGTCAAGAATCTTCTTGCCGTCGCTTTGTAGAAGCCGTTCTTTGGATCGCTCGTACTCGTGCCCAATGGCGTTATTTACCGCCCCAATTTGGCAAATGGAACTCCATTTTCAAACAGTTCAACCGCTGGTGTCAAAATGGGATTTGGGCAGATTTGTGAGTAGTTTGTCCAGATTTTGTGGATTTGGAGAGTCTTCTCTTAGATGGTACAGTGGTTCGTGCTCATGCCTGCGCGGCTGGCTCAAAAAAGGGCAATCACAACAGGGTTTAGAAAGAAGTCGGGGCGGATTTAGTAGTAAAATTCACGTGGCTGCGGATGGTTTGGGTAATCCTCTGAAGTTTTTAGTCACAGGTGGACAAGTTCACGAAGTAACTCAGGCTGAAGAACTCATAGCCGATTTAAAAGCAGAATACGTCATTGCCGACAAAGCTTATGATGCTGACTGGTTGCAGTAATTAATTCAGGAAAAAGGAGCCGAAGCGGTTGTGCCTCCCAAAAAGAACCGTAAAGAAAAGCAGGAATACAATCGGGAACAATACAAAGAGAGGCATTTGATTGAGTGTTTATTCAACAAATTGAAGCGATATCGAACAATATTTTCGCGCTTTGATAAGTTAAAGCGCAATTTCTTGGGATTTATTCACCTTGCTGCCCTAATGATTTGGCTCCGCTAAAATGTCAACACTACCTAGTGTCGAAGCGATTAACCGCATCCTGAAGGGTAGAATTGCGAACTTGTTGAAGTTCCTCCAACCGAGCCTGTAAATCTGCTTCACTTGGATGTTGTTTATGCTTTTCTGTCACGATTAAATCTCCTTTGATAAATGCTTTCCCAGGAAAACTGTGGCTTGATAGACTACGCGGAATTACCGAACTCAAGATTAGTAGCTTAAAACGCTTTATTTCAGTCGATAAGGACAGGAGTTTGCCAACAAGAATGCGAGTTTAAGTTTGCCAACATTAATGACATGGTAGCATTCTTGATTGAGGACAGAAGCTTAATGTGCCCAAGATAACAACAAAGACTAGCTTGGCCATTGGCAACCCGCACAAAAAACACCCCAGATGCAATGGAAATTTAAGGCGATCGCACAAATAAGTAAGGGCTTTTCAGTTAAATCCCTAAGCTCAGAGCCACGAAAATAAGAAAGATTAGTCTTGGAAAGAAATTGTCTATTTCGCTACTCGATATAACAAATTATTGCAGCCACCTATGGGAAAAGTGAGAGGAGTGCTAACTTTATTTTGAGCTGTTGATAGCAACTGAATTTTGTCCCTGAGTTAGTAAAAGTTCTCCTGACACGCCACCTCTGTTATTAAGGTGTCAAGGTATTCCAGCCTGGGCAAATCAACGCCTTGGGTTCGCCGAAGAATCTGGCGATTATTTAATTTTTTCCGCAAAGATTGGTTTTTTATTTCCTTTTCAACCCCTATGGAGCTTGACATAAATGGCTATTGAATTTCTGCACTTGAAAAATGCAATGATGCGCCTAATAACTCGCTGCAACGTCACGATTATCGGGATTAGCCTGGCTGTACAGCTAGTTTCGAGCTTGACTATACAACCAGCATTGGCCCAAGCCTTATTTGATAACCCAAGGACATTTATCGTTAGTCGCTCTTGTAATGCTACGACATCCATTAAAAAACAAACAGAGCCTGTTGCCTTAGAAATCAACCAAAAATATCCAGCATTTGCTGAGAATCGCCGTTCTAATCCAACTCACGTTTTTCTTGACGTTGATAATGCTCGCAAGTGGGTTGCCCTAGAATGTGGGCGCTATGCCGAGCTTCCCAACTCCAACAACAATTCTCAGCCGCTTTTTTCTGAGGAGACTGAATCAGAAAACACCTTGAACTTACCTAATCTGCAAGGACAAAACCTATCTGCGATCGCCTTTAACGTTGAATCAGACGATGTGGAGGATACTGACCCAATCAAAGTTGCTCAGGATATTCGACGCATTCCGGCCGCTGATGTTTGGGGGCTTTCGGAAGTGGCTAATGAAGATGCTGCTAATATTTTCACTGGCGCAGTAGGGGAGGATTACGGCTCTATTCTGGGAACAACTGGTTCTAACGACAAACTGCAAATCATTTATAACAAAGAACGATTAGCACTCATCCGCTCTGAAGAGTTAGATGAGGTTGAAGGAACCAGAAAACCACTGGTTGCCCAGTTTAAACTACAACCGGAAGGATTAGAATTCTTATTTACTGTAAATCATTTCAATCGAAGAAATGAGGATTTACGGAATGCTCAAGCCGAGGAACTCCGCCAATGGGCCGCGAGGCAATCTCTGCCGGTGCTTGCAGTTGGTGATTTCAATCTTGATTTTGATCCCATTCGCAAAAAGGGGAATGCCGCTTTTGACATTTTCTTGAAAGATGATGTACTTGAATGGATTCAACCCCCTTGCATTGTCACTAATAGCTGTCCTTCAACGGGAACTCAATGCAATCCCAATTTTAATAGTATTCTTGACTTTGTTTTTGTAGCAGGTGAAGCGAAAAAATGGGGGGCAACTTCATCTGTTTTATTCATTGACGATAGCGATTATTGCCGCCGAGAGAAGGAAGGATTTTCCGATCACCGCCCGGTAAGCGCAACTTTTCAACTCCCCTAGCGCTCGTCACGGTCTTCCAATTCTTGTAGGAATTTAGGTAGAAGTATCAACACACAGAGAGTTACAGACCCGGCAAAAAAGTTAGGACGTTGCTGATTGATCCCTGACTCAGCAACGCCTTAATTCTTGAACTTATACGGCTTGAGGTTGTCCTTGAGGTTGGAATTTGAAGAGATTAAAGACAACGTTGCGGCGAATGTCAACCATCATCTCCAAAAACATTTCATATCCCTCCTGCTTATATTCAATCAAGGGGTCTTTCTGTCCATAACCTCGCAGTCCTACGGATTCACGCAAGGCATCCATCGCCTGCAAGTGTTCCCGCCACAGCGTATCAATCTGATTAAGGATGAAAAAACGCTCAGCCTGACGCATCAATCCCGCCTGCACCTGTTCAATCTGGGCTTCCTTAATGTCGTAGGCTTTACGTACCTCTTCATGCAAGAACACTTTCATCTCGCTGGAGGACATGTCTTCCAGGTGAGAGGGTTCAACATCCTGAAGCAAGTAGATGAATTCCTTGACTTTGCCCACCAAACTCTCCATATCCCACTCTTCCGGTGGTAATTCGGGGTTGACGTAGGCATCCACAATCTCATCCATCGTCTGTTCCGCATACTTGATGACTTGTTCTTTTAGATCTAAGCCTTCCAAGACCCGGCGGCGTTCGGAATAAATAGCGCGACGCTGGTTGTTCATCACCTCATCGTACTCAAACACCTGTTTGCGGGTGTCGTAGTAGAAGGTTTCTACTTTTTTCTGTGCGCCTTCCAGGGAACGGGTGAGCATTCCCGATTCAATGGGCATATCTTCCTCAACTCGGAACGCATTCATCAGCCCCGCCACGCGATCGCCCCCGAAGATCCGCAGTAAGTTATCTTGCAAACTCAGGAAAAAGCGTGTGGAACCAGGGTCGCCCTGACGTCCGGCCCGGCCCCGTAGCTGGTTGTCAATGCGGCGGGATTCGTGGCGTTCTGTACCGATAACGTGCAGTCCGCCCAATTGCACCACTTCGTTATGCTCGCTGCTGGTGTAGCTTTCGTACTCCTTGCGCATGATTTTATACACTTCCCGCAGCCGCTGGATCACCGGGTCGTTGGTCGGGGCATTCTCGGAGGCGATCGCAATGCGGTCTTCTGCTTCCAGTTCGGGCAGGCTCTGCTCCCCATATTGCTGCGCGGCAAATTGCACCGCATCTTTGAGCATTTGCTCCGTGGCGGGAGAAAGCTCGCAGGGGAAGATCTGGGGAGAGGCTCGCCAAGTTTTGACTTTACCCCCGGCCAAGCTGCCATCGCCAAACCCCTGGGGGCGATCGCGGCCGTTGAGGCGAGGCGGATTCACCATCAACTGGTCATCTTCGGGAATGGCCAGCCGGGGCATGAAATATTCCCGCACCTTCAGGCGAGCCATATAGTCAGCGTTACCGCCAAGGATGATGTCCGTCCCGCGACCGGCCATGTTAGTCGCATGGTGAGTGCCCCTTTGCGTCCAGCCTGGGCAACGATTTCCGATTCCCGCTCCACGTTTTCCGGGCGAGCATTTAGCAAATTTTGGGGAATTTCCCGCTCCACCAGCAGCCGGGAGAGCAACTCCGATTTTTCAACGCTGGTGGTTCCCACTAGTACCGGGCGGCCCTTCTCGTGCATTTGGGCGCATTCTTCGGCGACAGCTTGCCACTTGGCCATCTCGGTTTTGTAAACCATGTCGGAGAAGTCGTAGCGCTGGGAGGGCAGGTTGGTGGGAATAATGGTGACCTGGAGGTTGTAGACCTTCTCAAATTCCGTTTCTTCGGTTTTGGCAGTTCCGGTCATCCCGGCCAGTTTGGGATAGAGCAAGAAGAAGTTTTGGTAGGTAATGGTCGCCAGGGTTTGGGTTTCGTTTTTGGGATTTCGACCCCTTCCTTAGCTTCGATGGCCTGGTGAAGTCCATCACTCCAGCGCCGTCCCACCATAATCCGTCCGGTAAACTCGTCTACGATCACCACTTCGTTATTGCGGACGATGTAGTTGACATCTCTCGTGAAGAGTTCTTTGGCTTTAATGGCGTTAAAAACGTAGTGGGCCCAGGGATTGTCGGGGTCGTAGAGGTCGTTAACCCCCAGGAGTTCTTCGGCGTGGGCAAAGCCTTCGTCGGTGAGCAGGACGTTGCGGGCCTTTTCGTCTACTTCATAGTCGCCCGTGGTTCCCTCTTCGTTTTGGCGCTGGAGGTCGCGGGCCATTTGGGCCGCTCGCAGGTATTTTTCCGTGGGTTTCTCGACCTGCCCCGAAATAATCAGGGGCGTTCTGGCTTCATCAATGAGTACCGAATCTACTTCGTCGATGATGCAGTAGTTAAAGGGACGCTGGACGACCTCAGAATAGGCCGTTGCCATGTTGTCCCGCAGGTAGTCGAAGCCCAGTTCGCTGTTGGTGGTGTAGGTGATGTCGCAGGTGTAGTTGCGGCGGCGTTTCGTTCGGGGGCCATGCCGGATTGAATCAGTCCCACGGACAGCCCCAAAAAGCGATGAACTTGACCCATCCATTCAGCGTCGCGGCGGGCCAGGTAGTCGTTGACGGTGACGATGTGCACCCCTTTGCCTGTTAAGCCGTTGAGGTAGGCAGGCAGGGTGGCCACCAGGGTTTTCCCTTCCCCGGTTTTCATTTCGGCGATTTGGCCCTGGTGGAGGACGATGCCGCCCAGGATTTGCACGTCGTAGTGGCGCATGCCCAAAACTCGTATCCCTGCCTCCCGCACCACGGCAAAGGCTTCGGGCAAAATTTCTTCTAATATCTCGTTGCGATCGCGGTCTGAGGTGGCCTTGTCGAGTTGCTGCCTAAATTCAAGGGTTTTTTGCTTTAATTGTTCGTCAGAGAGCTTGTGAATCTCCTCCTCTAGCAAATTCACCTCAGTCACTAAGGGCTGAAGTTTCTTGAGTTTGCGATCGTTGGGATTTCCCAGTAAGGTTTTGAACATAGGATTTCTATAGCCTTGTATTCGCTGCGCCTGGGTTCGGGGGCGCGGTTGACAGCTTATCCACGCACTTATAGCTATTATTGATATTATCACTTCCCCTCAGCACCAGTCCCGACTAAAGGGGGCATCTCTTCAGCACAAACGATGGTCTTACCGCAATTTCCTCTGGGATGGGATGAGGAGCGCGTTTAAAAAGTGCTGGCTCTAAAAATCAAACTGAAGCGGAAGCATTAGCGGAAGATGAGGCTAGCTTTGGCGATCGCGACAGCACCGTCATGGAAATTCCCCAAGAATTAGTGCCAGTGGTTCCAGAATTAATCGCCAAAAACCAGCGCCAACTGTCTCAAAGATTAGAGCTGTAACTTAGCACGAATGTCTGATTCCTTAGCCCGAAATCCAGTAAGGACAGCCACCCCGGCCTTAACAAAAATCGGTCGCTTGAGGAGCATGGCGTCTTGGGCAAAGGCATCTAACCACTGTTCGTCTGTCCAGGTTTGTTTCTCTTCGCCTAAATTGCGGTAGGAAATCCCAGAGGTATTGCGTAGGGGTTTAGCGGTTAAAGTGGTAATCCAACCCGCAATAGTTTCGCGATCGGGCGGGATTTCTTTGAGGTTGATAAATTCATAGGTAGCGCCGTTAGCATCCAACCATTGCAGCGCTTTGCGGCAAGTACCACAGTTAGGAATTCCATACACTTGAATCGACATAGGCTTTTAGTTTCAGAAGTTAAAACTAGGGTTGCTAGAGAAAAAACCGTCCTCAAACGCTGTTTTAGAATTTAACAAAAAAAGAACTGGGGAAAACACTAACCCTGGCGATCGCCAATCGACAAATCCCAGCGAGAACCAGATCTAACTACCATTATTAGTATGCGTGAGGGAGCAATGACTCTAAATATTCTGGCACAAATTCCAGAAACTCCCCTCGCTTCCAGGCGATCGCTGGCTGTATTGGCCACGCCTAGACTCTTGAGCGAGTCCCGTTGATATGCCCAGGGCCAGCAGTTCCCGCTGCGAGCAAATGAATATTGTTAGCGCAATGGAGCTGCTTGCGACAGGTTCACGTAAAAATCTTGACATAAACTTGAGAATAAACTAAAATTTTCGAGGTTTGCCCCGAAAAGCTCTCATACCTCGCTTCAAAAATATATGTCAATAAAATTTTCTACCCCTTCAGTTATAACCCTGGCAGTCCTATTAGTTACCTCTCCTATCATTGCCGAACCAGCCAAGGCAGCCTCAATAGTTTTTGTCTGGGATTTTAATTTTATTCCTGACCCCAGCGACCCCCTAAACCCAGCCCTGGGTAGAGTGATTACACAACAAGATACAATCACCTTCGACACCAATCCCAGACCTCCGATCGAAACCTTTTTTGAACCCCTGGGGATTAGTATCGAGGTGGACAGCAACAGAAGGGTGAATGGCGGTCAGAGCTTGCCCCTGGGGTTGTTCAATAGCGTTTGTAATCCGGGATTTAATAATGATGGCATTGGCAGGACGACTCAGAGCAACCTCAACCCGCCAGCGGCTGGCCGGGGGCCTGTACAGGGGCGGACGGTGACCGTTGCA
>JAAUTE010000270.1 GCA_012031815.1 Chloroflexaceae bacterium | reverse complement strand
GGTTCGTAAAGCTGTGATTATAGCTCTGCCTGCGATCGCCGCGATTCAAGACCCTTTGCCAGCGCCGTTGCGGGAGGAATACGGTTTGATCCCGTTGCAGCCTGCCCTAGAAAATATCCACTTTCCTGGAGATAGCCAGATGCTGGCTCGCGCCCGACGGCGACTGGTGTTTGATGAGTTTTTCTACTTACAGCTTGGTTTTCTCCAGCGCCGCCAAAAACATCGCCACAGTCAGACCAGTGCCCCCTTTGTGCCCCAGGGCCAATTGAGCGATCGCTTCTCCCAATTGTTGCCCTTTGCCTTAACCCAGGCCCAGCAGCGGGTAATTAACGAGATTTTGCAGGATTTACGGCTGGAAACACCGATGAATCGGCTGGTGCAGGGGGATGTCGGCTCCGGGAAAACTGTGGTGGCGGTTTATGCGATTTTGGCAGCACTCCAATCAGGCTATCAGGCGGCGCTCATGGCTCCCACAGAGGTATTGGCAGAGCAGCATTATCGAAAATTAGTGGGGTGGTTCAATCAGCTTTATTTGTCGGTGGAATTGCTGGTTGGCTCCACGAAAACCCGCAAACGCCGGGAAATTCACGAACAGCTCGCAACGGGACAACTGCCGCTGTTGGTGGGAACCCATGCTTTAATTCAAGATGGCGTCAAATTTCAGCGTTTGGGTCTGGTGGTCATTGACGAGCAGCACCGCTTTGGCGTGCAGCAGCGGGCGCGGCTGTTAGCGAAGGGTCAGGCTCCCCACGTGTTGACCATGACGGCCACGCCGATTCCCCGGACACTAGCCCTGACGCTGCATGGAGATTTGGATATCAGTCAAATTGACGAGTTGCCACCAGGCAGGCGGGCGATTCAAACCACCCTACTCACCGGGCGGGAGCGATCGCAGGCTTTTGAGTTGATTCGCCGGGAAGTTGCCCAGGGACGACAAGCCTACGTGATTTTGCCAACCATTGAGGAATCGGACAAGCTCGACGTGCGGGCGGCGGTGGAGGAACATCAGCGATTGTCCCAAAGCGTTTTCCCAGAGTTACAGGTGGGATTGCTGCATGGGCGGCTAAATTCCAGCGAAAAAGAGATGGCATTGACGGACTTTCGGGATAATCAAACCCAAATCTTGGTTTCGACCACCGTGGTTGAGGTGGGAGTAGACGTTCCCAATGCGACGGTGATGTTAATTGAGAATGCAGAACGCTTCGGCCTCTCCCAGTTGCACCAGTTGCGCGGGCGGGTGGTCGCGGCTCCCATCAATCCTACTGTTTGCTCATTGCCAGCACGAAAAATCCAGAGGCGAATCAGCGGCTAAAAGTCCTGGAACAGTCTCAGGATGGCTTTTTTATCGCAGAGATGGATTTACGCTTGCGGGGGCCGGGGGAGGTGTTGGGAACGCGCCAATCGGGGCTGCCGGATTTTGCCCTGGCCAGTTTGTTGGAGGATCAAGAGGTCTTGAATTTAGCGCGATCGGCGGCAGAAAAGCTGCTTTTAGCCGATGAAACCCTGCAAGGATTGCCGGAATTAGGGAAAGAACTGGAAGCTCGCTACCAACGATTAATGGGAGGGGAAATTTTAACTTAATTCGATTTCTATGGCACAATCATTTGTTGAGAAATGTCTGGGATCTTATGGTGACAAAGTGCTTGTTTTTGCTCCGGGGTTGGTTGTCCAAGCAGCCGGCGATCGCCAAAGGGGCTGAGTTTTTACTCACTGCCTTGGTTTTTAGTTTGGCCTATACGCAGGAAGCAATTTTTAATTCCCCAGAAGATGCCGACGGTAATCAAAATACGAAATATTTTTTGGGGTTGGCGAGAGCAGGCCATGGATTTTTAGAGCGCGATTGGCTGGCAAGTACCATTGACGCCCTGCCCGCCTTTACGGCTTTGGTGGAATGGAGCTATCGCCTGTTTCAAAGTGAGATTATTTTTTTTATTGGCTATGGTTTAATTCTCGGCTTATATGTTTTTAGTCTGGTGGGGATTGTCAATTATCTTTATCCTCTCAGAACTTCGCGAACGCGCTATTTGGCTTATCTAGGACTATTTATATTTATCCATACGGTTAACCTTCGGATTGGACGCTTAGACACGGGTTGGGATCTCCACGCGGGGGTGGCCAAACAATATTTGTTGGGCCCTGTTTTTCAACCCTGTAATTTTGGCGTTTTGCTTCTAACTTCGATCTGGGCTTTTCTCTATGGACGTTGGGGTTTAGCCGTTGTTGGCTCTGCGATCGCGCCACAGTTCACCCAGCTTATCTGATCAGTTCGGGAGTTTTGATCCTAACCTACATGACGGACACAATTCAAAGTGAAAAGAACTTGAGAAAAGCAGTTTTCTTGGGGTTATTGGCTGGCTTGCTGATTTTGCCCATGTTTAGCTACATGCAATTTACTTTCACGGCAACAACCCCAGAACTCAAACAAAAAGCCTATGATATTTTGGTCAACTATCGCATTCCCCTGCATTCTTTGCCGGAAATTTGGCTTACGAGAGGTGGGGCAAAAGTTCAATGTATTCTGCCGCTTCTGGCTCTAATTCTAGTCCGCAAAACGCGGCTATTTTTATTGATTCTAGTGCCGTATATTTTTGCGGTAGTTTTGACGATTCTACAAATTCTTATTCACAATGATTTTTTAGCATTTATTGCACCTTGGCGGATGTCAGTGTTTTTAGTTCCGCTCTCAACGGCAGTTATTCTAGGCTGGATTATTTCCCACTTATTAACTCAAAAACAAGACACTATTTGGATAAAGCGCCTGGTTACTGGTCTTAGTTTAATGACCATTAGTGTGTTAGTTGTAGTCGGCGCAAACAAACAGGTTGAGTTGCTCAACTATGAAGGCGACAGTACGCCTCTGTTAGAATTTGTCCGTCTCAATAAGCAACCGGAAGATCTTTATCTAATCCCTCCAGACTATAAAGACCTGCAAAAGTTTCGTCTCTACACAGGAGCGCCAATTTTTATTAATCGCAAGAGCCATCCCTATAAAGATATTGAAGTCATTGCTTGGTATAACCGGGTGGAAACGGCTCTCTCAATTTATCAAAACAACGATTGTTCTCGCTTAAAGGAAATAATATCTGAAGTAAAAATTACCCACGCCGTCGCTCAAAATGAGCAACATTCCCTAAATTGTAAGTTTCTCGAAGCAATTTACCAGGACAATCTCTACAAAGTTTACAAAATTCAGGCGATCGCAGCCGACAGTTGATTTACGGTCGATCGCCCAGGTTGGCAAGCTCACCGATGAGGTCTAGAGGGCGTAGGCGGAGCCACTCTAGTTGGCAGCAGGGGAATTTGTGCGATCGCCTGCTGAATATTATTCATCGTCAAAATTTTTAACAAAATTGCTCGTCAACCTAATTGTTATTAAATAATTAACCTCTAGCTTAGGGAAGGATTTACTAGTTTTGCCTCAATGCAATTTTAGGTTGTTGGGGATAAACAACCGTAGAAAATCCTTTGACTCTAAGGATCTTGGCAATCATAGTTATGATGCCCAATTTAAAATAATTATACCTTAGAAAGCCATAGCCAATGGGCAGATAAGCCTAATTTCCATGGTAAATAGCAGCCTAATAACATTTCTCTAAGCCCGAAATTCTTCTGGTATGATTTTATTTTTGTGTATAACTAGACAGACAAAAATAGTTTTGATAAGTTTGAGTCGTTAGGGTTCTATTACATTTGTGCAAGGGCTTTAGCAGAAGTATAAACCCAAAAAAATCATGTGGGTTCTATTTGTCTTGAGTAAGTGTAGAAACAATACTTAAGTATTTATCGAAACAAGATCGAATCTTAAATTTCGGACAAAACATCTTGGCAATCACTGCTTCTTGGTGATCTCCTTTGAGGTTTCTCTGTTTTTTCGTGATATAAGGTTGCTGCAATCAAGGTTAAAGAAGATGTTTAGGAAATTTTTAGCAACTTTTTTTGAGCAAAACTAACTGACAGCAGAGGTAAAGCAATGGCAACATTTGTAGTCACGACTTTAATTGACGAAAATAACGGCACGGGCCAGGTTTCTTTGCGGGAAGCTATTGAATCAGCTAACGCCCAAAATGGATTTGATACCGTCACCTTTAACAGTTTACTAGAGGGAACCATTTCTCTGGTAAATGGAGAAATCGCCATCACTGACTCCCTAGATCTATTGGGGCCGGGGGCGGAAACATTGGTGATCGATGCTGGTGGCAATAGCCGCATTTTTTTGGTAGATGACGCCTCTTATAGTAATCTCCTCGACGTCAACATCAGCGGTCTCACCCTGACCGGTGGTAGCGCTGAGTTCGGCGGTGCTATCTTCAACAATGAAAGCTTGGCGATCGCCGACAGCACCCTAACTGGAAACAGTGCAGGAAGCCAAGGTGGCGCTATTTATAACAATTCTGATGGGACGGGGGGAGCAACGCTGAGCATTACCAACTCCACCATCAGCGACAATACCTCTGAAGACTCTGGCGGTGGCATTGGCAACGGCGGCAGTTTGGTCGTTACCAACAGTCTCATTACTGGAATACTGCGAGGTCTGGCGGCGGCATCGCTAATGGTTATGGACTTTTCTTTGCTGGTAGTGTCACTTTGAGAAACAGTGTTGTGTCAGAGAATGATAGCCGCTACTTTGGGTGGAGGAATTGCCAACTTCGGTGAAGCAGTTGCTCTCAACAACACCACGGTCTCAAACAATAGTGCGGGCGCCGAGGGAGGCGGTATCCTCAATAGCGGGGTTCCTGGATACTATGGAGGCCCTCTGAACATCACTGGCAGCATCATCACCGGCAATTCGGCTGGGATCAATGGCGGCGGCATTAGTAACGATGATGAAGAGGTTAATATAACCAATAGTCAGATTACGCGAAATACTGCTCGCAATGATGGTGGTGGCATCTTTAATGAAGGCGATACTGCCACTATTACTCTTACCAATTCCGAGATCCGACGTAACTTTGCAGGAGAAGATGGGGGTGGTATCTACAACCTTGAAGGAGATCTGGCTCTTAATCGTGTTCAAGTGATTAGCAACACGGCAGGAGATGATGGCGGTGGCATTGCCAATGAACTGGGCACGGTAGTCATTCGCAACTCGACAATCCGCAGCAATTCAGCAGGGGATGACGGCGGCGGTATTTACAATTTTGGGGGACAGATCACTCTAG
>JAAUTE010000036.1 GCA_012031815.1 Chloroflexaceae bacterium | reverse complement strand
ACTTAGTTAGACTTTTTACAAGTGTACAAAGACTAAACTAGCATAATTAAAATAAAACTTAGTTTGTACAAAATTTAAATAAGCTGGTTAAAACACGGACTTATCTAGCTAAAAACCAAGATGAACTGGTCAAAAACCCAATTTAGTTTGACCCAAGACTGGCTGGCCTTGTCAAAAAACTAAATTAGCGTTCCCAAAAGTTAAAAGAACCTAGTAACCCCCGACTTACCCCGGTTAGAACCACAATTAGCTTGCTCATGTAGCCAATTTAATCTCTCTGATTACAGCATAGCGCTGGCAGCTTGCGGGGGATAGATTGCGCCCAAGGTGCGACTGGCTTTGCCAGTGCGCGGAGCGCGATCGCGTTCAACTTCCACGACTAAATCGGCCCAATGGGGATTCTGGGTGAGGGGCGTCAGGAACAGCTCAGGAGGGAGAGCCCGCCAAAAATAATCCACAAAGCGCTCTACCTCTGCCGCATCCATGGCCGGTTTGCCCAAGGAGCGCATTTTAGCCTCCGCTTCCTGTCGCCACTGCTTGCTCCAGCGATAGTCCAGGGGAAACAGCACCAACAATCCGTCCAATTGCTCCCACAGCGGCAGGTAAGCCCCAGGCGATCGTTGCAATCCCTGGCAAACTCCCAATCTTCCAGCGTCATCATGGGAGGCGGTGCTTGTCGGAAGGCCGTCTCCGGCACGGGTCGCGCTCCCACAAACCAGCCTTCAAACAACACAATATCCACGGATTCAACTACTTCAGGCGCAATTCTGTCTCCTGCTCCCCCGTGGAGCGACTTATCAAAACGCGGCACAACCAAGGTTTCTGACCCCTGACGCACCTGCTCGAACAGTGCCAACCCGGCTGCAATATCGTGGGTTCCCGGCGGGCCGCGCCAAATTAATCGCGGATCTTGCTGCAATAGGGCTTGTCGTTCTGCGTAACTTTTATAGAGATCGTCCAGGGATAAGGTTAGGCAAGACTCATTAAGCTCCCGCAAAATCGACTGCACTACCGCCGCCAACAGCGTTTTTCCCGTCCCCTGCGGCCCGACAATTCCCTGGATCAGCGGCCGCCTCCGTTGCGATCGCGCTCCGCGCACTGGCAAAGCCAATCGCCGCTCTTTTAATTGCAGTGCCAGGGGCAACCACAGCCGCCACAGCGTTACCAACAGTTGTTCGCTTTCTGAGAGCCGATGCTGCCATAACTGCTGCAATTTGGGATAAACTACCGCTAATAGCTCGGCTTTTTGCTGAATTGCTCCTCTGGCATTATCTGCCGCAAACCCCAAGGATCTGGCTCGCTCCGGCATCGCTAATTCCGCTGCCACCAGCGATCGCAATCTTGTGGGTTGGGGACTTCCCCGTGAGACCAGCGCCGCAGTATGGCCAGCAACGGGGGCCAGAGCAAGGACGGCATCCCTAAGACCCCAACTTGAACGCTTCCAGGAACAAACTGTAAATTAGACCAATTTTAAAGGCGTTTAAGGTGTTAAACCAAAAAGTGGCCGGATCGTAGCGCCGCCGCCGATAGACCACCACACTGATGGTTTCTACGACCAGTAACACGATAGCCGCGACTGAGACATCCCATTCCGCATCCTGTCCGGCGGTTGTGGACACCGCAGAGCCGATAAAGATACCGAAGAGCAGGCTAATGGTCAGGAGGGAAACCCGCCGCCAGGGATTGCCAAAAAACAAGCTTAAGCGGGTTCCAGCCACACTAAACAGAGTATTGAGGCGAGTTTGCTGCACGATCTAATCTCCTCGGACACCTGAAGCAGAGCGGTAGATTTAGCGATTGAGGCGATCCAGAAGCCACAACCCCACAACGATCCCGGCAAAGTGCGAAGAAATCGTATGGGTATTCGCCAAAATCACCATAATTTCTACGGGTTCAACCAGGGCTGTGGTATTGAAAACGGCAGCGCCCTGGGGAATTTTCGCCGCTTTAGCAAATAAAACCCCAGCAAAGGCTTCTGCTCCAATAATTGCCAGCAACATTCCCACCAGATTGGCAACCAGCCCCAATTTTACCATTCGTAGTGTAAATGTCTTTTTCGGGCGGTTAATGGGGTCGGGGTCTTGCATGGCTTGACCCATTCTGCGGTAGCGAAAAAAGAAGATAATGCTAACAATTAGGGCAAGAACGCCCCCCGCCGCGCAGAAAATGGCAAAGGCGCTCCCTTGGGCAGTGGCATCATTGCGATCGCCGCCGATGAAGGTGGTGCTGGCAAACAGGAGGATCAGGGTTGCAATTACGCCAAGGACGAGCTGTACCCAGAAACCAATGTTCCCGGCAAGACTGAGGGAGGAAGCTGCCCGCTGTACGGCAATGGGCAGGGATTTGCTTAATTGTGTCGAGTTTTCCATAGTCAGTTGGGCGATCGCGGGCAGAATCGAGGCGGTGAGCAACGTAGCGCTTGTTTCCATTGTGGTGGGTTCTTGCCTCCCTTGCCAACTGGATGGGGGAAGAACAGTTAAGTTGTCAAGGATTGCTCTTAGTTTCATTGACAGAAGCGGCTACTAATTGAGCGACAACTGGTTGCTTCTGGGAGAGTTGACTGACAGTTAAAATCGAAAAACCAAGCAGGCAAGCTGTAATAATAAAAGCATCTGCGCCCGGACACTTCACGTAAGAGCAAGCCATTGACCTCCAATAAACCAATGGAAACTAATCGACGATTGAATGAGCTAAAGCGGCAGATGCTGCGGGTTCAGGAGCAAATCAAGAACTTGGAGCTTGATGTTGAACCGGGCAGTCATATTTCTCGGGCATTTGCGGCTTTAGTCCGAGATATTGACGATTCCAGAACTGAATCGAGAAGAAATTATCAGCAGCTTTTTCAGCAAATCAACCAACTTTCTCATCAAATTAACCAAGTTTGAGATCGCCAAGAGGTCATGCTTGAAGCTTTTACAAAAATTTCTGATTTACCCGAAGAATAAACTCACTGTTTTTTGGCTATCGCCCCCATCTCCAACCGGAATTTTCAAAAAAAAGTTCACTTTCAAGCCGCCTGCGATCGCGGTTCGCTATGATAGCCAAGACCCTTGCTCGTTGCTAATTTTTGATGACAGCGCCTACAGATTTTCCCAGCCTTGCTAGCTTAGAGTTTTTGCCCTATTTAACTGATAATGGCGATATTAGTGGCGACCTTGCCGGAAAAATTGGCCTCTATGCCATTGGCGATCGCGAGCAATCGGTGCAATTTATCGGGTACTCTCGCGATATTGCCCTGAGTCTCAAACAACATCTCGTCCGCTGTCCCCAGGAATGTTACTGGGTTAAGGTGTACTGTATTGATCGCCCCAGCCGCACCCTGCTAGAAACCATCCGTCGGGCGTGGATCGCAGAGAATGACTCAATTCCCCCCGGTAACGGCCCAGCAGAAGCCCAATGGACTCAGGCCATCGACGCCAAATTAGCCATGACCCCAGAAGATTGGCACGCCTACCAGAAAGCCGAAGAACGGGATCAAATCAAGCTCCTCAAAAATGCAGCCCGGCGCTTAGAAACGGAGATCCAGCAGAAATTGCAAGAACGAGGCGTTAAGACAGAAATTCGCTTTAATCCTAAGCTGAAGGAACAGGGTTTACTCGATCTCAAGTAATTTCTGGGCGTTTTCCCCCATCGAACCCATGCGCCAATTTTTAGTGGTGTTTCTCGGCGGCGGTTTAGGCAGCACTTCCCGCTATTTCTTGGGCAAATATATCAGCGATCGCTTTCCCAGCTCTCTTCCCCTGGGAACCCTGACCGTCAATGTCTGCGGCTGTTTTGTCCTGGGGTTGATTTTGGCGATCGCCGAAAAGCAGCGCTGGAACCCTCACTGGATCTTGCTGTGGGGCGTGGGCTTTTGCGGCGGTTTTACCACGTTTTCGACCTTTGCCTGGGAAAATTACCGTTTCTTGAGAAACAGCAACTACGAAAATATTAGTTTATACATATTACTTAGCTTGGGGGCGGGATTGTTGGCCGTTGCTCTGGGCATTTTGGGGGCCAACCTCCTCAAGCGTTGAAGGCCTAGAACGGCGATCGCAAGCCCTGGGTCAGGGGGAACGGCTTATACTGACTTCTGAACCTGTCGCTGTTTTGCTCTGCTGTGTCTCTCAACCCCAAACCTGCCCGTTCTCTGGTTAATATTGCTGGCATCGTTGCCCTGGCTACCCTCATCTCCAAAATCTTTGGTTTAGTTCGCGAACAGGCGATCGCAGCCGCTTTTGGCGTCGGCCCAGTGGTGAATGCCTATGCCTATGCCTACGTAATTCCCGGTTTTTTGCTAATTTTACTGGGGGGCATCAACGGCCCGTTCCATAGCGCCTTGGTAAGCATCCTGGCGAAACGAGACAAATCCGACGCCGCGCCGCTGGTGGAAACCATTACAACCCTGGTGAGCGGCGTGCTGCTGGCTGTAACCGTGCTGCTCATCGTCTTTGCGGGAACCTTTATCGATACTCTTGGCCCCTGGTTTAGACCCCCTGGCACGCAATATCGCCATTGAGCAACTGCAAATTATGGCTCCCCTGGCGGTTCTGGCGGGTTTAATCGGCATTGGCTTCGGCACGCTCAACGCATCTGACCAATACTGGCTGCCCAGCATCAGTCCCCTCTTTTCCAGCTTGGCTTTGATTGTGGGCGTCGGCCTGCTCATGGTGCAATTGGGCGAGCAAATTAATGCCCCTCGCTATCTCCAGCTCAGCAGCCTGATTCTGGCCGGAGGAACCCTGGCGGGCGCTGTTCTCCAATGGCTCGCGCAACTGGTGGCTCAGTGGCGATCGGGCATGGGCAAACTTCGCCTGCGCTTTAACTGGCAGCAGCCAGGGGTTAAAGAAGTGATTGCCGTCATGGTTCCGGCAACCCTTTCATCGGGAATGCTACATATTAATGTCTATACTGACTTGTATTTTGCCTCTTATATTGCCAGTGCGGCAGCCGCGCTGCGTTACGCCAACTTTATCGTGCTAACGCCTTTGGGCATTGTTTCTAACATGATTCTAGTGCCGCTCCTGCCCGTCTTCTCCCGCCTGACCACCCCAGAAAATTGGCCGGAATTAAAAGTCAGAATCCGTCAAGGCCTGTTGCTGACCGCTTTAACGATGCTGCCCCTGTCGGCCATTTTTATTTCCCAGGCGACGCCCATTATTCAAGTCATTTACGAACATTTCAACTTCGATCGCAACGCCACCCAAATTGTGGCTCCGGTGCTGGCAGCCTACGGATTGGGCATGTTCTTTTATTTGGGGCGAGATGTGTTAGTGCGGGTATTTTATGCCCTGGGTGATGGGGAAACCCCGTTTCGGGTCAGTATTTTGAATATTTTTGTGAATGGGGTGCTGGATTTTCTGCTGGTGAATTTGTTCGCCACACCGGGATTAGTATTTGCCACCATTGCCGTGAATTTAATCTCCCTGGTGATGTTTTTGGCGATCCTGAACCGCCGTCTCAACGGATTGCCTCTGGGGGAGTGGGGTCGAGCATTTCTGGGATTGACGGCCTGTAGTGTGGCCGCTGGGGCCGTCAGTTGGGGAATTCGCTGGAGCTGGCAGCATGTCCTCGGCGATGATTCCCTCCTCCTACAAATCCTACAGTTGCTTCTAGCTAGCACCGTGGCGATCGCCGTATTTGGCGGGCTAGCCTTACAGTTAAACCTGCCGGAGCTGGAGATTTTAACCGCCCGCTTGCGCCAGAAACTGCTGCGACGCTAAAGTTTTCCTGAAAAATGGGTCGCCTGGGATTCGAACCCAGAACTTGCCGGTTAAAAGCCGGATACTCTACCTTTGAGTTAGCGACCCTAGTTATTTTACTCACACGATTATCTAGGATAGCACAATTCTCAAAAACTCAACAAGAAAAAACTTAGAAATAACTGACGCTAAAGGTTACCCTGGACTGACAGGTGCGCCCCGGTTCCAGATAATTCAACTGTTCGCCGCTGTTGAGGGCATTGCAAGGGCGCTCCAGGGTTCCAGACAAACATAGTCCTTGCCTTTGACCGTCCAGAATACCAAGGTTGAGTATAGGTCAGAATAGCTGATTTCCAGACGATAGCGCCGCTGCTGGTCGATAAGAGTGGCACGATTACCCGTTAAGAACTTGAAGGCAATATCAATTTCCTCCGTTTCAAAATCAAAGGCTGTTTCCCTCAGCAGTCCCCTGTCTTGGGTTAAGTGGTCTTGGAACTCCCGTGCGGGAATCTCGAGCTGGAGCTGCTGCTTGTGGGTGACCCAAAAGTAAGGATGCAGTCCCAAAGAAAAGGGCATGGCTATCCGGGAATGGTTGATCGTCTGCTGGTCGATGGTTAGCCGGTTGCCCTGGAGTTGGTAGGTAAAAATTAATTGAAAATTGAAGGGATATTGTTTGAGGGTCTCGGCATTGCTGCTGAGTTTCAGGGTCAGGCTGGCGGCCTCGTCGGTGCCTTGCTCAAGGATTTGCCAGGGTAAATCGCGGGCAAAGCCATGTTGGTTGAGCGGGTACTGTTGCTCGTTATAACTGAAAGCGTTCCCTACTAAACTGCCGCAAATGGGAAAAAGAATCGGGATTCCACCCTCGACGCTCAATTCTGGATTGGCAAAGTCTTCTTCTTCAAAATAAAAAATCTTCTGTCCCTGGATGCGCCATTGGGTAATCAGTCCACCCCGCTCTGGCACCACTTCCAAGCGGGCTTGAGCCTCGCGATCGCTCAAAATATAGGTTGCGTACGGGTCTTGTTTCAGCGAGATCGTATAAACCACTACGTTTCTATCCTGCGCCAATGACCGGGTAAAGACTACCTTAAAACAAAATTTGGCTTAAGTAAAAGCTGAGAGCCGCACTGCCCAGGGGCACGGTTAAGTTGTCGATGCCGAGTTGGGAGACGGCCTCCAGTCCAGTGGCGCCCAGAGCCACCACCAGGGCAATGGGAATCACCGACCCCTGGGCGATCGCGCTCAGAATCAGACAGGTGACGCAAAAACTGGCCGCGGCCATCGCCAGGGAGCCTTCCCAGCTTTTATCCATGCCGAAAACCCGATAGCGATGCTTGCCAAAGTGCCGACCGACCAGAGCCGCCAACCCATCGCCCCAAGCCATCACCAGAATCCCAATGGCTGCATATTCCGGCGCCCCGAGGGCCAAAACCAACCAACCAGGCTACCCATACTCACGGCGTAGAAAAACGTCCCCAAACTTTTGCGACCGACGCTGTTGATGCTGGGGAGAATCGGCACAAAATAGGAAACAAGGGCGATCGCCGCCGCCACCACCGCGGCCCCCAAACCGACCCAAGCGGGAATCTGCAACCACCAGGCCAGGAGAATCACATGGCCCGTCCCGATGTGAACGACTTTGCGGGTCAGTTCCGCATCCCAGGCAAAGCGACGATTGAGACCCTCGGCACAGAGAACCAGTCCGCCCAGATACAGCCCCACCACACCCAAGGACAACCACAGCGGCACTACCGAGTCAAACCAAGAGAGAGAATAGACCAAAGACCTACCTGCTTGTTATCTAAAACCCTAATTCCACTGTATTCGATCCTTGCCTTCCCATGAAAATTCTGCTGATTGCCTTAATTCGAGGCTATCAATCCTGGATTTCGCCCCTATTTCCGCCAAGCTGTCGCTTCCAGCCGACTTGCTCCCAGTATGCCTTGGTGGCGATCGCTCGTTTTGGCCCGTGGCGAGGCTCGGCCTTGGCGGTGCGGCGGGTTTTGCGCTGCCATCCCTTCCATCCAGGGGGATATGACCCGGTTCCTGACCCCCCACAACCCACTCCAAACTCCTAAATTAACGATTTCCGACCTTCTTCCCGAAGACTGGGCCGATCTCTGCCTAGGGAACTTGTCAGTGCCTAGAATCAGCCGCTATTTCTATAGCTGAGCAGTTTAGCAATTAAGGAAAACAGGTTGTTGGCAAAACGGCGATTTAACCTGAGCCTGGCGGGTCTAATTTTGGTTGGCGGCCTGCTAGGCACTCAGGTTACAGTAAAACCCCAAGAAACCCCGCCGGCCCCGCTGCCAGAAAGCACGGAAGCAGCGCCTGCTGCCCCAGCATCAAGTGTTTACTTTGCTGACGTGTTGGTGCGGGGCCAGCCAGTGTTTCAAGTCGGCAGCCTGGGGGAGCTAAGCGCTCAGGAACGAGCAGCCATTGTCAATCGGCGGCTGGCTAGCCTGGTGGCTCAATCCGAGGCGATCGCTCCTGTGGAGGTCAGTTTAGACGCCTCCCGACCAGTGGCGACGCTGCGGGTGAATAATCGAGTGGTGATGACCGTCACGCCCAGGATGCCCAGGACTTTGGTCTGCAGCTGGAACCGTTGGCTGAGCGCTGGGCTGACCGCCTGAATCAGCTCTAGAGCAGCGACCCCTGGCCATTGATGTGGGACAGCGCCTCTATGCCACGGTGCGGCAATTGCTGCGGGATGCGATCGCCAATTTACCGGCCCTGTTGGGAGCGATTATTGCTATTTTGCAACTTGGGTTGCCGCTAGAGGGGTGCGTTTTGTGGCCTCCACTTGGGCAGAGCGCACGGAAGGCGATCACAGCACCGAAATTTTGATCGGACGGCTAAGTTATGGTGGGGTTTGGGTTTTGGGAGCCGTGGTGGCTCTGGGCATTTTGGGGTTAGATTTCGCCGCTTTGCTGGGAGCTTTGGGACTGACCAGCGTGGCCATTGGTTTTAGCCTCAAAGATGTCTTGAGTAACTATATTTCTGGCGTGATTCTCCTGGCTGCCCGGCCTTTTAGCATTAACGACCAGGTGGCGATCGGCGACTACGAGGGAACGATCGCCCAAATCCAGTTGCGAGCCACGACTATGCGTACCTATGATGGACGCTTGGTCTACATACCCAATCAGCAAGTCTTCCAAGCCAGCATCATCAATAACACCGCCGCCCCGCGCCGCCGCAGTTTTCTCCTTGTTGGCATTGACTACAGTGCGGATATTTCTGAAGCCAGGCAGGTTATTCTCAGCGCTTTGGAGGCGATCGCTGGCGTTGAACCCAGCCCAGCGCCAGAGGTGCTAGTGGTTGAATTAGCGGCTAGTACCGTGAATTTAGAAGTGCGTTTTTGGGTAGATTCTCGACGGGCGGGCTTTCTCGCCACCACCTCTGAGGCAGCCCAAAAAATCAAAGAATCCCTGGAAACTGCCCAGATCGAAATGCCAACGGATATTTATACCCTCATCTTCCGCAATGCACCTCCCCACCTGGCGGCGGAGATGAAAGAAGTATTAGCTCAAGCATCTGTCCCAGCCGTTGACACGGCGGGGGGGCCTTAAAGGGCTTAAGAAGCCACTACTGGGCCTGGTGCCGATACCAGTCGATGGTATTTTTCAGACCTTCACGGAAGGGCACTTGGGCCGTAAAGCCAAAGCTGGATCTGGCCCGTTCCGTGTCGAGACAGCGACGGGGCTGGCCGTTGGGCTTATCCACGTCCCAGACAATCTCGCCCGTAAATTCCATCAGCTCGCAGATCAACTCCGCCAAGTCCCGAATCGAAATTTCGTGGTTGGTTCCTAAATTAACTGGCTCCGGTTGGTTGTAAGCTTGGGCGGCCATGACGATGCCCGCCGCAGCATCACTGGAATAGAGGAACTCGCGGGTCGGGCTGCCATCGCCCCAGACGGATAATGTGGGTTCCTGGCCCACTTGAGCCTCGTGAACTTTACGGATGAGGGCGGGAATGACATGGGAACTGCGGGGATCGAAGTTATCCTCGGGGCCGTAAAGGTTTACCGGCAGTAGATAAACTCCGTTAAACCCGTACTGTTGGCGATAGGCTTGCAATTGTACGAGCAGGGCTTTTTTGGCAATGCCGTAAGGTGCGTTGGTTTCCTCTGGATAGCCTTCCCACAGGTCATCTTCTTTAAAGGGGACGGGGGTAAATTTGGGATAGGCGCAAATGGTGCCGACACAAACAAACTTTGTGACGCCTGCTTCCCAAGCTGCATGGATGAGCTGGCCCCCCATCATTAGATTGTCATAGAATAATTCCGCTGGTTTTTCTCGATTCAGCCCAATTCCACCCACATGGGCGGCAAGATGTACCACGATGTCCTGTTGGTCGGCGGCTCGCTGGCATTGTTCCCACACTCGCAAGTCCCAGTCTCGCGATCGCGGTACGGTAATTTTTTCTGGCTGCGCCCCTGCCTCAATCAGCTGAGAGACCACCTGTCGTCCCAAAAAACCGGCTCCACCCGTTACTAAAATCCGTTTTTCGCACAAATCCAGCATGTTCCTAGCCTCTCTACCCTGTTGCAACCGGTTTCCTTTGACCTGACTTCCTCCAAATATTAGCGGCGATCGCCGCTCTTGCTGTTGGCGATCGCCAGCAATCGGCTCAATCGACTTTAGCGACTGCGGAGCGGCGAATGTAGGCATTATCCAGAAGAGAAGCCTCGTCTTTGCCATTAGGAGCCTCAATACCGAGGGCGGCAAGATCACTATCTACCATCAAAGCAACCAATCTTTCAAAGGTCACGGAAGGTTCCCAGCCCAGTTTAGCCTTGGCTTTGGCTGGGTCACCAATAAGCAGATCCACCTCAGCCGGACGCAGATAGCGGGGATCGAACTCCACATAGTCCTGCCACTTGAGATTGACCCCGCTCAAAAGCCAGCTCCAAAAACTCTCTCACCGAGTAGGTTTCCCCCGTGGCAATCACATAATCCTCTGGCTCCTCCTGTTGGAGCATCAGCCACATGGCCTTAACATAGTCTTTCGCGTAGCCCCAATCCCGCTTAGAATCTAGATTGCCTAGGAACAGCTTCTTCTGCCGACCGGCAACAATGCGAGCTAGGGCCATTGTGATTTTTCGGGTTACAAAGGTTTCTCCCCTGCGAGGAGACTCGTGGTTGAATAAAATACCGTTGCAGGCAAAAATACCGTAGGATTCGCGGTGGTTGACGGTTTGCCAATGGCCATAGACCTTGGCACAGGCATAGGGACTGCGGGGATAAAAAGGCGTCGTTTCCTTTTGGGGAACTTCCTGTACCTTGCCAAACATTTCTGAAGAACCCGCTTGATAATAGCGGACTTCAATCCTTGTACGGTTGCGATAGTCCCGGATAGCTTCTAAAAGCCGCAAAACGCCCATGCCCACCGCATCAACGGTATACTCCGGCGAATCAAAACTAACCCGCACATGGGATTGGGCACCTAGGTTGTAAATCTCGAACGGCTGTACCTCTTCTAGAATCCGTCGCAGGGTCGTTCCATCCGTCAAATCGCCGTAGTGGAGATAGAGGCGGGCGTCTTGCTGGTGCGGGTCTTGGTAAATGTGGTCAATGCGATCGGTGTTAAAGGTAGAGGTACGGCGGATAATTCCATGTACTTCGTAGCCTTTTTCCAGAAGCAATTCGCTTAGATAGGAACCGTCCTGACCCGTGATTCCAGTAATTAAGGCTCGCTTGCGTTCGGTCATAGTCAACTTTCCTGCGATCTGCGCTCAGTAATTTTCACCTGCCCCGATTATGCTCACAATCCTAGCAAGCTGCCAAGAGGGTTTCCGTGCAGGCTTTAATTTTTCCTCAAGTTACCTTAAAATCCAACCTTTGGGATCTAAAAATCTATCCAAAGGCTGGAGTCGCAGGCTGAATAAGTTGATCGACGGGGTTCCTCGGTTTAATAAGCTCCACTATTGCGGGGAAAAATAATTACGCCAAAGGTTTTGACGATAATCCAAAGATCCAGGAGCCAGTTGCGACAGGTAGCGTAGTAAACATCAATTTGGATGCGTTTGGGGTAGGGAATATCGTTGCGGCCGGACACTTGCCACAGTCCTGTAATTCCGGGTCGAATGGTCAAGACTGTGTCAATGCGCTCTCCGTACATGTGCAGTTCCTTGGGAACCAACGGGCGAGGGCCCACAACGCTCATATCACCGACCAAGACGTTCCAAAATTGGGGAAATTCGTCTAAACTGGTCAAGCGCAGGAATTTACCGATCCAAGTGACGCGGGGGTCGTTCTTCAACTTGAAGTTGGTTTCAAATTCCTGGCGCAGTAGGGGAGAGTCGTCCATTAATTCTTGTAGCGACGTGGTACGGCACTTGTCGATCATGGTTCGGAACTTTGATGCACTCGAACCGTCGATAATTTTTACCCACGCGCTCTTGGGTATAAAAGATCGGGCCCGGAGAGGCAACGACAATCAACAATGCCACGAGGATATACAGCGGCGATAGGAAGATGAGAACGCCCAAAGAAAAAACAATATCGAAGACCCTTTTGGAAACATCTCCGTCTAGCGCTCGGCGGCGAGGAAACTTTGTCGCTCTTGTCCGTAGGACTGCGGGGGATAAGCCCCGCCGGAGCCAAGCTTGCACGAGCTTGACGGAGATAAGCTGGCTATTAGCAGTCATCTTACTCCTTCACATCACACCACACTTTCTCGATCCTAAAGCTAAAAAGCCACTATTACAGTGACTCTGACTCTAAAAATCGAAATTTTGTTGCTACGCTTTCTAGCTCAAATTGCCGACAACAGCTAGCTAAGAAGTCCAGAAAGCTTCTTTTAAAGATTGTAGAGCTAAATTTACTGGCCTGGCGGTGACAGTTTTCGGCAGACAGCGATCGCCGCTCAAAGGCTTGGACTGCCTCGGCGATCGCCTGGGGGGTTTGGGTGGCAAAGAGAATTCCGGTGGCGGTTTCTGGATGAGCAAAGAGATCGCGAACCGTTTCGGCGGCACCGCCCCCTTGGTAGCGATCGCAGGGGTACCGCAGGCTTGGGCTTCTACTAGGGCGATGCCAAAATCTTCACAGGCTGCGTAAACAAAAGCACGAGCGCGGCGCATGTAGTCTGCAACTACCCCATCGCTTTGATAGCCCAAGAGCTGGACGTTGGGTTTGGCTTGGCGGCGCAGTTGGGCTAGCAGAGGGCCGCTGCCGATGACGACCAGGGGTTTTCCCAATTGGTTGAAGGCGGCGACGATGGCTTCCACGTGCTTGTAGCTGACCAGTCGGCAAACGGTTAGATAAAAATCTTCTTTATCGGGCTGGAAGGTAAAGCGATCGAGGTTGACGGGGGGTAGATAACCTGAGCACGGCGGCGGTAACAGCGCCAGATGCGACGGGCGGTGTGTTGGGAGTTGGCGATGAAAAAATCGACCCGATTAGCGGAAAGGAAATCCCACTGGCGCAGATAGTGAAGCAGATAGCGAACGACAAATCCCGGCAGCCCTCCTCCGAGGAAACTGCTTTCTAGGTACTCAAAGGTCAGATCCCAAGCGTAGCGCATGGGGGTGTGACAGTAGCAAACGTGCAGTTGATGAGGGGCGCTCAGAACACCTTTGGCAACGGCGTGGGAGGAAGAAATAATCACATCGTAAGGGCGCAGATCCAGCTGTTCGATGGCCAGGGGCAGCAAGGGCAGGTATTTTTGGACGCCACTGCGAGCAAAGGGGAAGTGCTGCAAAAAGGTGGTGCCAATTTGCCGCTGGTAGAGGTAGCTGTCTGGGTTGCTGGATTCAAAGTCGATGAGGGCGTACAGGTCAGCGTTCAAAAAGGAGAGAATTTCTCGCACCACCAGTTCGGAGCCGCCCGTTGCTTGGGGGGTCAGCCATTCATGCACTAACGCATATTTCATACCGAGTCGCCGCCATCCACTACGGTAGGTTACTCAAGACTTAAGGACTCAGTTTACCTTAATTGGTGTCGCACAATGGGGACGCGATCGCCGTTGTTTAGTCGAGGTTTGGGGGGAATTGCCGCTGCCCCTTCTGGAATTAAACCGACGCCAAAGCTCACTAGAATGAGTCTATCGATTAGAAAACGGTTTGGGGAGAAATCTCTGATGAGACGCACTAACAAAGGGTTATATCGAGCTATCCTATTGACGATTGTGGTTGGGGTTTCGAGTTGGGGGGCGCTACCGACTATGGCACAGGTGATCGCACAGGAAAGGCAGCGGGTTTTAACGGTGACGGGGGAGGGCAAAGCGACTCTGCCCGCAACCATTGCCAAATTAATCTGGGGGTGGAAATTTCCGGGAGCAATGCGGCCCAGGTACAGCAACAGGTGGCCGCGCGCACGGCGGCGGTGGTGGAGTTGCTGCGATCGCGGCGGGTGGAAAACCTGCAAACCCAGGGCATTGCGCTACAACCACGCTACGACTTCAGCAATAATCAGCAGCGTTTGGTGGGCTATGTGGGCAGCAATACGGTCAGTTTTCGCTTGCCTGCGGCCCAGGCGGGGACAATGTTAGATGCGGCGGTGGCCCAGGGAGCAACCCGCATTGATGGCATTAGTTTTGTGGGTGAGGATGCGGCGATCGCCCAGGCCAGGGAGCGAGCCTTGCAGGAAGCGGTGAGGGACGCAAGGCAGGAAGCGGAGGTCGTCTTACAAACCCTGGGATTTGGGGTGCAAGAGGTGGTCGGAGTTCAAATTGGGGGCGCAGAGCGGCCGCCGATTCCCTTAGCAGCAGAAGCGGCTAGTTTTCGGCGGGATGCAGTAACCCCGGTTCTAGGCGGCGAGCAAACGGTACAGGCCAGGGTGACGCTGCAAATTCGCTATTAAAAGTTACCGCCGCTGGCAGTAGAGACGCTGCCGTACAGAGCCAGGGTGTCACGCCTCCTGCTAGGAGAAGGGAGACATGTCAAAAATTGTTTCCCCTATCCTCCCAGGGAACAAGGCTAGGGGGTTGGGTTATTTTTAAACTGGTTGCGCCTCACGACGGAGGAAGTTAAAGATGGAACGAGGACTGCTATGGTTGCCGCTGCTAGGGGTCTTTATCTGGCTCGCCGGGGCGGGTTGGCGAGAGTTTAAAAAAGTTGAAGCCTATCAACAGTGGGCCGAATCTTTTGATCGCGCTAAGTATGATATTTACGCCGTTTTAGGACTTAAAGCGGGGCTATTAACCTGGGGCAAACCGACCCGGCACGGCCCGACTGATACCGAAACCTTTTCCCTGGCGGAGATCGAGGAAATCCAACTTCTGGTGGATAATAAACCCGTTACTTTAGACAAACTCCCCCAGCGGGGCCGGGTCGCTTTAGCGTTTTCTTTCTCTGGGCGATCGCCCATCGTGGTTCCCTTTACCGAGATTGAATTGGCGGCTAAATGGGAGCGCTATTTACAACAAGAACGCCGGCGGAGATTTCCCGTCTAGAGTTAAATGCTCGGAGGCGGAATTAGATGAAACGAACAGTAATTCTCTGGGGATTATTGGGTCTGGTGGGAGGCTGTGAGTCCCATTCCTTAACGGAAGGGAGTTTGTCTTGGGCTTGTTCTCCGACGCCAGCGGCCCCACCTAAACTTAATATCGCGCGGGAAAATTTATGAGGGCTTGCAAGCCACCACGCCAGCCGCCACCCTACGGTTAGAGGGAGCGCCGGGAGCCGTGGAAGTTTTATTTCCGGCCCTTCGGGACGGACAGACAGGCACCATTCGTTACGAAATACGCTACGAGCCGGGCTTTACCGTAACCCTGGCAGAAGGAGCCCAAACCTGGTCAGCCGCCTATGGAGAAGACTACAATCTTCGTCCCTGGCAGCCGCCCTTATTCTGGTCAGGGGTGGAATGGCATTGGGGGGGCGATCGCTTTTGTGCGCGGGCTTGATGAAGTGCAACTTAATTTAGTCGGGGGCGGCCCCAGCGGAATTGAATTGCCCCAACTCAATCCGGAGCGGCCCAACCTGCTGGCCTTACGCGGCGATTTGCGACTGTTATCTTTAAATTCAGCCAACACCCAGCTCACCTATCACTCGGCTTGGGTGGAAACCGATGGGCAGCCTTATTTAACCTTGATTGCCGCTCCCACCTTTGTGAAACATTTTCCCAATCCCCTCCTGAAAATTGCCCCATAACATTAATTATTAGCTCAGACAAATGCACAACTAAAAATGGCTGAATCGATGGCACTGGCTTGACTTGGCAGATGTCGCGATCGCTACTTAAATGAAGAGAGGTCGGGGCCCTTTGATCGGGCTACGACATACAACAAAACGGCGCTAGAAGACAAATTTAGCAGCTCGCTCTACCTCACTGGCCTTCATAGCCAGGTGGATTGCTCATTCAAATAAAAATAAAATTAAGCCGCATCAATCTCTGGGAAGTAGATGAGATGATTGAGGGGCCAATTCACCAACTTAATTTTATCTATCAATGAGTCAGACTCGAATGCCGGACAGAATTTTAGTCGTGGATGACTCGGCTGACAATTTATATCTCATTCAAAATCTTCTACAAGCGGAAGGCTTTGAGGTTGCTGCGGCTAAAAATGGGTTTGAAGCGCTGCGTTTGGTCAAAGAAGTGCGGCCTCACCTAATTCTATTGGACATAATGATGCCTGAAATGGATGGGTTTGAGGTAACCCGCCGCATTCGCAGCGACGGCGACATCCCCTTCATCCCAATTGTGTTAATTACTGCCTATAATGGCCCCTCAGCGGTGACGGGCCTCGATATCGGAGCAGATGATTTTATCCGTAAACCCGTTGATGTTGAAGAATTATTGGCGCGGGTGCGATCGCTGCTGCGTCTCAAGCACAGTGTGGACGAACGGGATCAAATTGCGCGACAGCGGGAAGATTTTGTGTCGTTGCTGGCCCACGATCTGCGCACGCCCTTAATTGCCGCCGATCGCATGTTGGTCTTGATGGAGCAGGGAGCCTTGGGCCCGATGGCGGGAGAGCAATTAGAAGCGATTTCGATTATGAGCCGCAGCAACCGCGATTTATTAGATATTGTAAACAATCTTCTCGAAGTTTACCGTTATGAAGCCGGTCGCAAAACCCTATCCTTTTCACGAGTGGATCTGCGGGTGCTGGCAGCGGAAGTGATGGAAGAATTAGCGCCTCTGGCTCAAGAAAAGGGACTGTCCCTGAAATTTGCCCCTGAACTGGGGAAAAACGACCAGCCATCCGCCCTGGTGTTAGGCGATCGCCTGGAACTGCGCCGCCTGCTAACCAATGTTCTAGGCAATGGGATTAAATTTACAGACTCCGGCTATGTAGAAACCTCAATATCCTTAGAAAAAGGCAAAAATGGTCGTAGTAGCCCCAAATTAACGCTAAAAATACAAGATACGGGAACTGGCATCACCCCAGAAGACCAGAAGCAACTATTCGATCGCTTTTCCCAAGGCAAACACAAAAGACCGGGCAGTGGCTTGGGCTTACACCTGTGCCGTCAAATCGTTGAATCCCACCAAGGCGAAATCGAAGTCCGCTCCCAACGGGGTCAGGGCAGTTGCTTCATCATTTCTCTGCCCGCCGCTCCAAGCCAAGCAATACCGGAGGGTCATCGCAGAAACTTACCAGTGAAAGGACAAAACGCTAATTCCCGAACTCCCGTAAACTCAGAGCGCCCAAGTCAATAGTTGGCGGGAAAAAGGGCTGTAACCGGCGGGGAAGGATGGTGGCGGCAGCAATTTTATCCCCTGGCTGCTAATGGCTGCCAAAAAGCACAAAACGCAGACAAATTGCCTGCGCTGGGGGAAAGCGGCCCCATCAAATTAGCTGGCGGCGGTTTCCGGTTGCTCCCTGTCCTCGACAATTGCCTCTGGCGTTGCGGGAGCAGGCTCCTCAACCACAGTTTCCGGGGTTTCAGGCGTACTGTCCTCAACCGTTGCCTCGGCAGGTGCGGCTGCCGCTTCGGGTTGCTCTAGGATAGCCTCGGCAGGAGTGGACTCAGGGTCTGCTGGCTCAGCCGCGACATCAGCCGGTGCGGCCTCTGCTACGGGTTCCTCCTTCTCCTCAAGGGCGGGGGCGATCGCTGTCGCTGGTGCAGGTTCAGTGGCTTTTTCGCTGACTAAAACCGGCGGTCTGGGGAGCACTTGGCGGCGTCGGTGGGGTTACACCAGGGGTCTGACCGTTCGCTTCGCCAGGAGAAACGGCCTCTGTCGGCGCTGAGAGCGTGACATCCTCAAACTCCGACGGGGCTGAAGCCGCGGCATCTTCTTCCAACTTCAGGGTTAAATAGCGAATAACCTCTTCGCTGAAACGCATATCCCGTTCAAGGGGAGCGACTTGAGACCCATCGCCGATATAATTCATCTGGACATAAACGCCGTCTAGATGCTTATTAATCTCGTAGGCCAGGCGTCGCTTGCCCCAGTTGCGGACTTCAATGCGATGACCCCCCAGGTCGCTCAATCGCTGTTTGAACTGGCTAACCGTTTGGGATACCTGCTCTTCCACTAAATCGGGACGCAGGATGTACATCATCTCGTAGGTGTCATTCATGCTTAAAGTTTCTCCTTGTGGGCAAAATGGCTTCTCCACTGATTAGCTAGACAAAACGTCAGTTATTCAAGAAGCAAGGATTTAAAATCTTACTACCAGTCTAGCCGCGATCGCTAGTATCCTAGTTCCCAAAATCCCCTGTCTGCGACCCTGCTCACGGGAACCTATCAACCCCTTGCTTGCAAAATCGCCATGGCCCAGCGCTACGTTCGAGTCAAAACGCCCCAAGGTCAAATCTACTACGGCTTGCTACAGCTTAACCGCACCGTGGCGGTTTTGGATGCACCGCCCTGGTTGGGCGGCCAGCCCATTGACCTGACCCTAGCGGCCGAGACCTATCGCTTGCTGGCTCCCTGCGCCCCCTCAAAAATTGTCGGTGTGGGCCGCAACTATGCAGCCCATGCGGCGGAAATGGGTACGGACATTCCCAAAGAACCCTTGATTTTTCTCAAGCCCCCCACCACGATTACCGCCGATCGCCAAGCGATTTTTTATCCCAAGCAATGCCGCCGCCTCGATTATGAAGGAGAATTGGCCGTGGTGATTGGCGATCGCATCCGTCACTGTACGGCGGAGCAGGCCTTGGGTAAAATTTGGGGCTACACCATTGCCAACGACGTAACAGCCCGCGACCTCCAGCGCAAAGATGGTCAGTGGACGCGAGCTAAAGGATTTGATAGCTTTTGTCCCCTCGGCCCCTGGATCGTTCGGGAATTGAGCGCCGGAGCCAAAATTCAAACCTTTCTCAATGATGATCCCCAGCCCAAACAATCGGCGGCCATTGATACGGCAATTTTCTCCCCAGCGGCGATCGTGGCCTTTATCTCAGAAATCATGAGCTTATCCCCCGGTGATGTCATCCTCACCGGCACACCAGAGGGGATTGGCCCCATGCAGGACGGCGATCGCGTGCGGGTGGAAATTGAAGGCATCGGTTCCCTGGAAAACCACGTTGTTACCGAAAATTAAGGGTTTATCAGGGAAGTTGACCATTGACGGTCTCGGAAAGCGCTGGTAAGTCTGCATAGCGCCCGCGGGCCGACTCCACCATTGCATAGAGACAAGCCGCCAGGGTTCCCAGAAAAATCAGGTTGTAGAGAGTTTCCGTGAGCAGGCTGGTTCCCAGGCCCTGGGCAACCAAATTCATCACCAGACTCACGACAAAGAGCAAAATATCCAGCAAAATCGCCTGTAAGGTATTGAAGCGAATAAAGCGGCTGACATTAGGATTGTTGACCACCGCCGCGTAGAGCAGCAGAAAAATCACAAAACCTGCCAAAGGAATGGCTGAATAAATCAGTTCTAGGGGAAGTAAGGGCAGGGCTAGCACTTGTAACGCGGGAAACTGCCGCAACAAAAAGCCCCCAAAGGGAAGCGCGTAATAAAGGGGAATCAGATAAACCAACATGCTAAAAATGCGATCTTTGATATCAGCCTGACCATTCCAATTCATAATGATTTCTCCGAAAATCGAGGGAACTAGCGGGGATTAAGACACAATTAGCTTCTTCTAACCTAGCGCAGTTTGAGGGACTCTGCTTTCGCCTCTGGGTATCAGGTAAGCTAGTTAAGGAAAAATTTATCGCTCCGGTGGTATCGAAGGCTATGGGTTCCCGCTCCAGTTCATTCACCTTACCGTTCCCTCGGGCCTGGCGGCACTGGCTCTGCTGGAACCTGCTTGCTGTAGTCCTGCTGTATCAATGCTTGCTAGCGTGGGAAATGCCCGCTTGGGCCGGAATCAATGACGATCGCTACGACGGCAATATTTTTGTGGTTTACGCGGGGAATGGTTCCCTGGTGCCGCCTCGCCTGACCCTGCCTGAAACCTTTAAGCGTAAAATGCCCGCTTTACTCGTTTATTACGTGGATGATAGTCGCGATTGCAAGCAGTTTGCCATCGTGTTTTCTCGGCTCCAGGAGTATTATGGCCGGGCAGCCAGTTTTATTCCGGTAGCGGTGGATGCGATTCCCGCTCAGGCTAGTTACAGCCCCGACGGGGTGGGATACTACTATGAAGGCGCAGTGCCGCAAACGGTGTTACTGGATGCCACGGGCCAGGTGGTGTTTAATCAAACGGGACAGGTGAGTTTTGAGGCGCTCGATGAGGTCTTGCGGGAGGTTTTCGACCTGCTGCCCCGCTCAGAATCCCTGGAATTAAAGCGCCGTTCCTTTAATGAATTTAATGCTGAATTAGCGCAGTGAAACCGTGGGAGCTGGGAACGCTTCCGGTTATTTTACCGTTTTGTAAACGGGCGATCGCCCAGTTCCCTCACCCACAGCCAGAGAAACCAGGGTTGGTAGGACCTTAACCTCAAATTCTTCCTCAAAAACCTCTTTTTAGCGTTTAAGCTCCACTGTTCCAAGGCACAGTCATCGTCGGGTTGGGCGGGGAATAAATACAGGCGCAGTTGGGCTTCTTCGGGGTAATAGTCGCAGTCGAGTTTGGCGATCGCCCCAACTTGCCGGCGATCCAGGGCAACGGCCAGGCGCAGAATAGCGCTGAGCTGGCTGACCATTTGCCGGTGGAGTTTGGGCAAATTATTGTAGGATTCGTGCTTTTTCTTGGGTTTGCTCTTGCGGTGATAGCGAGCGATGTTGGCGATGACTTCCATTTCCATGTCATTAAAGCCCAGCAATTCCCCGTTGCGAATCAAATAATGGGAATGTTTGTGGTGGGAGGAATGGGAAATAAACAGGCCGCAGTTGTGCAAAATCGCCGCCGCCCACAGCAACTGCCGCTCGCTGTCTCCCCAAAAATGCAGGTGTCCCTGGAGGCGATCGAAGATTTGCAGGGCAAATTTGGCAACCTGTTCGCCAAAGCTTAAATTGACCTGGTATTTATGGGCAATTTTGCGGACACTGCGCTCTCTCACCTCACCCTGGTAGCGCCAGCGATCGCTAATAATGCCGTGGCAGAGCATCCAATCGACGATCATGCCTTCCCGCAGGGCCCGCTCGCAGATGATTAATGGGTCTAAATCCAGGAGATTCATGGCTTCTAAAGAATAATCGCCCCTGGAACGATGATTCTGCCCGTTTGTCTATTAATCCTGGCAGGGCCAGCCGCTCTTGACAGCTCATGGCCATCAGTCGGTTCACCAGTTCCTTGTAGCTCGGCGCGATATAGTGTGTAG
>JAAUTE010000035.1 GCA_012031815.1 Chloroflexaceae bacterium | reverse complement strand
GGCTGGCGCAGCTATGTTGTCGTGCTGTTTTATTTTGCCGTGGGTTCGGCGGCCACCCGTTTGGGCATGGCGGCGAAAGAGGCGGCCGGCATTGCGGAGAAGCGTTCCGGGGCGCGGGGGCCGGAAAATGTATGGGGATCGGCCCTGACGGGGGCGATTTGTGCCCTTGCTACCCTGGTTGTGGAGCCTTCCCTAAAAACTTTACTCTTGCTGGCCTATGCGGCTAGTTTCAGCACCAAGCTCTCAGATACCTGTGCCAGTGAGGTGGGCAAGGCTTACGGTCGGCGGACGTTTTCCTTGCTAACCCTACAACCTGTCGAGCCAGGTACGGAAGGAGCGGTGAGTTTGGAGGGAACCTTGGCGGGGGTGGCGGCTTCCATCGCGATCGCCGGGGTGAGTTGGGGAGTGGGGGCCATTGACGGGCTGGGCGTGGTTTGGTGCGCGATCGCGGCTTTTGTGGCAACAACTGCCGAAAGTCTCATCGGTGCGACCTTACAACCCCGTTTTGACTGGCTGACTAACGAACTAGTTAATATTATCAACACAACCATCGGGGCATTGGTGGCGGCGGGCTTGGCCTTAATTTGGCAATTGAGCGGCTAGCAACCTGGGTTCGCTTGGTTGGGGGCAAGGAAGGGCGATCGCGACTGCCTTGGTTAAGTTGCACTTATCAATAGTTGGTAGGATAGAGATCTTTCGAGACAAACGAGAAATAAAATGGCACAACGATTAAAACGCTGGGAGTCGCCCCGACGGGAAGGGCGCAACGACAAAGGCAAAGGCGGTTCGGCCCGGGCCAGACAACTCAAAAAACGGCAGCAGATGCTCCGCAAACAGCTCCAAGAAGGACATGACCCCAAACAAGCTCACAAATCCTCAAAAACAGACCAGGGAAGAGAACCAAATCTCTTCCTTTTTTATTTAGTTGATTTTTTACGGCAAAAACTCGATAAATTGCCTGGGTAATGCCTCAAGACATACTAACTATTTAGCTGAAAATTTAGATTTGACGTGGCAATTGCCTGGATTAAGGCATTTGGGTCGAAGGGTTTAGCCAGATGGTGTTGAAATCCCGCTTCCACCGATTTCTCCTGGTTTTTTCTCCTGCATAGGCCGTGAGGGCGATCGCCAAAATATCTCGATTGGGGCAATCGCCGGTGCGGACTGCCCGCAGGAGGGCATAACCATCCAGTTCCGGCAGGCCAATGTCACTCACCAGGATCTCAAAAGGCGATCGCCTCAGCAGTTGCCAGGCTTGCCGGGACGAATTGACTGCCGTGACCGCTGCCCCTTCTAGTTCCAGAACTACTTTGGTCAACTCTAGGGAATCGAGGTCATCATCTACCACCAGGATGCGCAATCCCCGTAAATTTGCCGGTGGCGTGGGCTGGGCCGGGAGGTCAGGGTTGGCGATCGCCTCAGCTATTAGGGGTAAGCGCACAACAAAAGTTGCACCCTGGTTTTTGCCGGGGCTGTGGGCAAGGATACTGCCACCGTGGGCTTCTACCAACTGTCGAACAATGGCCAGACCCAGTCCTAAGCCACCGTAATGGCGCGTTGTGGAAAAATCTTCCTGGCGAAAAGATTCAAAAATATAGGGCAGGAAATCGGGGCTGATGCCTTTGCCTGTGTCGCTGACGGTAATTTCCGCCAAACTCCCCGCCCGTTCCAGCCGGATCTCGACGCGACCGCCGTTGGGAGTAAATTTGATGGCATTGGAGAGTAAATTCCAAATAATTTGCTGGAGCCGCGCCCCGTCACCGTAAACTTGCCCAATATCCGGCAAGATGGCGGTTATAACCGTAGATTTAGCGGTGGCAGCGGTTCTGACCGTATCGATCGCCGCTGCGATGATTGAGGCCAGGGGAACGGCGGTGGTTTGGAGGCTGAGCTTGCCCCGGAGAATCTTGGCAATATCCAGGAGATCGTCGATCAATTGGGCCTGTAATTGGGCATTGCGGATAATCGTGGACAAAGCTTTGTTCCTCATGGCTTCATCAAATTGCCCGGCCTGCATCAACTGCGCCCAGCCCAGGATCGGGTTGAGGGGCGTGCGTAACTCGTGGGAGAGAACCGCTAAAAATTCATCTTTGATGCGGTTGGCCCGCTCGGCTTCGGCTCTAGCGGCTTCGGTTTGCTGGAGGAGCTGTTCCCGCTGAGCTTGGGCTTGTTTTTGGCTGGTAATGTCTAAGGTGATGCCCACAAAACGCAGGGGGCGATCGCTGGCGTCAAAGTAAACCTGGCCTTTAGCGGCAATCCAGCGCTCAATGCCGTCCTCAATGCCGATCACCCGATATTCGGCTTCATAGTTGCCGCGCTAGCGGGGTTGCAAGACCAGTCCACGATGACTTGAAGGCGATCGCGATCTTCTGGGTGCAAGGCGGTAAAAAACAGATCAATGTTGGTGGTGGCATCGGGAGGCAAGCCAAACATGGCTTTACACCCCGCGTCCCAGGTGAGTTCGTTGGTGGGGAGATTCCAGTCAAAGGTTCCTAATTGAGCGGCTTCAAGGGCCAGGCGCAACCGTTCTTCACTTTCCTGGCGGGCGGCTTCGGCTCGGATGCGATCGCTAATATCCACGGCCGCGCAGGCAATGCCGACAATGGCATTTTGAGCATCGCGGATGGGGTCAATGGTCAGATCGTAGTAGCTTGTTTGCTCGTTTTTGCTGACCTTCACCTCCTGGCGCAGGCCCCGCCCCGTCTCCAAGACCTGCTGCTTGAGTTGGGTCAGGAGCGCCGCACTTTCGGGAGCAACCAGGTCGCTATCTCGCTGGCCGAGGACTTCTTCGGTTTGGTAGTCGAAAGTCGGGTTATAAATCCAGGTGTAGCGCAACTGCCGGTCTTGGGTAAACAGCGTTAGGGGCGCGCTTTTAAGGGCTAGATTCAGCCGTTCTGAAGTTTGTTTGAGGGCGATCGCCGTTTGGCGCAGTTCGGTAATGTCGGTATTGGTGCCAAACCAACAGGAAACCTTACCGGCTTCGTCGCGGATGGGAATGGCTCGAGAGAGAAACCAGCGGTAATCTCCTTCTCGACTGCGCAGGGGAAAGGTATCCTCCCAAGCTTCGCCTTTTTCAATGTATTGGCGGAATTTTCTGACAACCCGCTCTACATGATCGGGATGGTGTACCTGCTGCCAGCCCCAGCCTGCCATTTCCTCAGAGGTCGTGCCCGTGTAGTCAAACCAGCGCTGGTTATACCAGAAAATCCAGCCCTCGGCGTCGGCCATCCAGGCAAATTGGGAAATGTTGTCGGCCAGGGTGCGGAAACGGGCTTCGCTCTCCTTGAGGTCTGCCTCGGCTTGTTTGCGATCGCTAATATCAACGACGGAACCGATGTAGCCCTGAAACTGGCTATCCTGGTTAAACCAGGGATTGGCCAGATCAATGGCCCAGCAATATTCCCCATCGTGGCGGCGCAGGCGGTATTCCAGGCGAAATCCTTCGCGACCTTCGTTAGCCTGCAAAAAGACCTGGCGGGAAAGGGCGCGGTCATCTGGATGAACAGCTTCCAACCAGCCAAAGCCCAGGGACTCAGCTTCGCCCTGGCCCGTGAACTTGTACCAACTCTGGCTGAGATAGGTGCAGGAGCCGCTGGGATCGGTCACCCAAATCATCATCGGGGTGTTATCGATCATTTCCCGGAAGCGGGCTTCACTTTCCCGCAGGGCCGCCTCCGCTCGCAGCCGCTCGGTGATTTCCTGACAAGCTATGCTGATGCCAATGACGCGATCGCCATCTTTGAGGGGGATGAAATTTTCCAGCCAAACGCGCTCTACACCAGGTTGAGCGGGGGTTTTGCCGCGAATTTCGACATTGAGTTTGGGTTCTCCGGTTTCAATAATTGGGCGAAAAAGGCTTCGACGGTATCGGCCAGCTCGGGGAGCAGTTCGCGTACGCTTCGGCCCAGGTGGGCTTCTACGGACTGTCCGTTGATCTCGGCTAGCCGTTCGTTGATCCTCAGGAAGCGCAGGTTGTGATCGAGGACGGTTAACCCGACGGGAGCAGATTGATAGATGGCTTCGATTTCGGCCAGTTGCTGCTTGAGTTGGATCTGGCTCTCCCATAAAAACCGTTGGGACTGGAGGCGATCGCTAATATCAATGCCGGAAGGAATCAAGTATTCGACTTGTCCCGCCGCATCCAGCAGAGGCACGAGGGCAAAATCAATGGTGACAAACTTTTCCGGGCCGAGACGCACCTGGACGTCGTAGCGCACCTTTTCTCCCCGGGCCGCTTGGGTGATCGCGGCTTGCAACTGGGCTTGAACTTCGGGGAATAAGACCACCAGTAGGTTTCGGGAAAAGGTTTGCCTAGAACATCGGCGGGTTGGAGGGAGGCTGCTTCCAGAGCCGTGCGATTCGCCTCAAGTAAGATCCCATCCGGGGTCATCACCCCCACAAAACTCAACAAGCTGTCCAGCACTCGCCGTACTAAAGGCTCGCTCCAACCCCTTGCTGCTTTACCATCGGATTGAATCTCATAACCCGGGCGTTGAAGTTTTGCCATAACTCGAAATCCCCTGACCGGAAGAGGGAGCTGCAAATGGGAAACAGCTTTGGATCTTTAAATAATAATTCAACTAGCTTTAAGCAAGCCTTAAATCCTGGCTTCAGTCGGGGAAGCGTTTGCTGTTTGTAGAACTCAACCGGTTACCCACCGGCGCGATCGCTCCTAGGAGTAAGTCACAAACCGCTGAGTTAAAGACGCTTCCAGCCTGTTAACTGCCCCAAACCAGGGTCAAAATAGATAACAGTAGCGACATCTAACGACCTACCCCATGACACAACCGACCATTGAATCCATATTGCAGGAAAAGCGTTTATTTCCACCCCCAGAAGCGTTTTCCAAGCAAGCTCACATCAAAAGTCTTGAACAATACCAACAACTTTGCGATCGCGCTGAGGCTGACCCGGAGGGGTTTTGGGCAGAACTGGCTGAGCAAGAACTGCACTGGTTCCAAAAGTGGGAGACCGTCCTCGACTGGCAGCCCCCCTTTGCCCAATGGTTTGTCGGCGGCAAGCTTAATATCACCTACAACTGTCTCGATCGCCACCTGTCCACCTGGCGGCGCAACAAGGCAGCCCTGATTTGGGAAGGAGAACCGGGAGATTCGCGCACTCTCACCTACGCCCAACTTCACCGAGAAGTGTGCCAGATGGCCAACGTTCTTAAACAACTGGGCGTGCAAAAAGGCGATCGCATTGGCATTTACCTGCCCATGATTCCAGAAGCGGCGATCGCCATGCTGGCCTGTGCCCGGATTGGTGCGCCTCATACGGTAATTTTTGGCGGATTTAGCGCCGAAGCCCTCAAAGACCGCTTAAATGACGCCAGCGCTAAACTCGTGATTACCGCAGATGGTGGCTTCCGCAAAGATAAGGTCGTTGCCCTCAAAGAACAGGTGGATTTAGCCCTAGGCAATCATGGCGTTCCTAGCCTGGAAAATGTGCTGGTTGTTCGGCGCACCCAGGAAAAATCTCGATGGAGCCGGGCCGAGACCACTGGTGGCACGATTTACAAGCAGGGCTTCCGGGGACTGCCCCGCCGAGCCGATGGACAGCGAGGACATGCTGTTTATTTTGTATACCAGCGGCACTACGGGCAAACCCAAGGGCGTCGTTCATAGCACGGGCGGCTACAATCTTTACAGCCACATAACCCTGAAATGGGCGTTTGACCTCAAAGATACGGATGTTTATTGGTGTACGGCGGATATTGGCTGGATTACAGGTCATAGCTACATTGTCTACGGCCCCCTTTCCAATGGCGCAACCAGCCTCATGTATGAAGGTGCGCCCCGTCCCACCAATCCCGGCTGTCTGTGGGATATTATCGAGAAATACGGCGTTAATATTTTCTACACCGCTCCTACGGCGATTCGTGCTTTCATCAAAATGGGCGAACATCTGCCTAAAGCCCGCAATCTCTCTTCCTTGCGTCTGCTGGGAACCGTGGGCGAGCCAATTAACCCCGAAGCCTGGATGTGGTACTACCGGGTGATTGGTCAAAGCCGCTGTCCCATCGTGGATACCTGGTGGCAAACAGAAACGGGTGGATTTATGATTGCGCCGCTGCCCGGAGCCATTCCCACGAAGCCGGGGTCGGCCACCCGTCCTTTACCAGGGATTCTAGCAGATATCGTCGATTTGGAGGGTAATGCGGTGGAGGCGAACAACGGCGGCTACTTAGTGGTCAAGTATCCCTGGCCGGGCATGATGCGAACGGTTTACGGCAATCCCGATCGCTTCCGTCGCACCTATTGGGAACATATTCCGCCTAAAGATGGTAAATATTTGTACTTCGCGGGGGATGGAGCCAGAAAAGACGATGACGGATACTTTTGGGTCATGGGACGGGTGGATGATGTGATTAACGTGGCTGGACACCGTTTAGGGACAATGGAAATTGAATCGGCGCTGGTCTCCCATGAGTCCGTGGCGGAAGCAGCGGTGGTAGGCCGTCCCGATCAGCTCAAGGGCGAGGATATTGTGGCGTTTGTCACCCTGGAAGACAAGTACGAAGCCAGTGACGAGTTAAAGGAGCAGCTTAAACGACACGTAGTTCAAGAAATTGGCGCGATCGCCCGTCCCGGAGAAATTCTTTTCAGTGAGTCCCTCCCCAAAACGCGATCGGGTAAGATTATGCGGCGTTTGTTACGCAATCTGGCGTCTGGCCAGGAAATTGCTGGCGATACCTCTACCTTGGAAGACCGCACTGTGTTGGATAAGCTCAGAGAAGGAGCCTAGGAAGGGATTGGGTGGGCCTCGGCCCGCCCTAATGGTTTATTGAGTTTTCAGGGTGCCAACCGGGGTCTAATCAATTACCTGTCCTATTTCCTCCAGATTCCAGTTGTTTTTCGTCATTCTCGCGGCGCTGATTGCCCTGTTCAATGGCATTGTTGAGTTCCTGGCGGTACTGATCCACCAAGGGTTGAGTTTTCTCCTCCGTGGGTGGCGCAACGTTGACGGCGAGTTTCTGTACCAACCACAGCGAACCCGCGATCGCCCCCAGCCCAAAAATCATTACTATCAGCAGTTTCATGACCTCATCCCCCGGCAGCAAGAGTTGTCGTTCTATTTTTTAGTTTTATCACGGGTTTGTGATCGTTCCTAACCGCCCTTCTAAGACAAGCGATACACTGGTAGCCGGGGATTGCGCAAGAGCAGCGCCAGAATTTAATTATGGCAAACGATCACTTTCCGCCGGATTTTCCAAGCAATGGCCAGGTCAACAAAGCCCAAACCAATGGTCGGGTTAAGGCACAACCGGATTTAGAACCGCCCTTATCCCAGGTTCCTTCCCCTCAAACTCAACGGTTTTTTCAACGCCTCTATCTCGTATTACTTTTGATTGGGCTGGGTTTGGGCGCAATTGTGGCGACAGGCGTCGTGCTAGTCCTCCAGCGAGCCGGCCTCACCGACAATCCCCCTCCCCGGCCGACTCAGAGCGATTCCCCTTGATCTGCCGCTGCTAGAGGTTTTGGCAGGAGCGATTTGCCCCACAACTGCCCCATTGCAGCGGCTTCCACGGGCGGCGAATAGAGATAGCCCTGAATGTATTCGCACCCCAATGCCTTCAGTTGCCGCTCCTGCTCCAGGGTTTCGATGCCTTCGGCGATCGCCGCTAGGCCCAAACTGCGGGCAAAATTAAGAATGGCGCTGACAAATTGCCAGCTCTGGGCCTTCTCGTCTAGGGCGGTAATGAATGAGCGGTCTAGCTTCAGTTTATTGACCGGAAATCCTTGCAGGCGGGCTAAACTCGAATGCCCCGTGCCAAAATCATCAATGGCAATCTGTATGCCCAGTTTTTGCAAGTAGCGCAGGGATTGGGAACCGAGGCTCATCTGTTCGGCGATCGCCCCTTCGGTGACTTCCAGCTGGAGATAGCTCGGCTCCAGTCCACTTTCCCTCAGCACTTGCTCGATGTTGCTCGCCAGCTCAGGCTGGGCCAATTGTAGTCCCGATAGATTGACGCTCAAAATCATGCCGGGGGCTACAATGCCCTGGACACACCACTGCTGCATCTGTTGGCAGGCCCGGTGCAACACCCAATCCCCCCAAGCTGGCAATTAACCCGGTTTCTTCCGCGATCGCCAAAAACTGGCCTGGGGAAAGGAGGCCCCGCTCCGGATGCTGCCAGCGCACCAAGGCTTCTGCGCCCGTTACCTTGCCCGTGTGGGAACAAATAATGGGCTGATAGTGCAAGCGCAAACTCGTCGCCGAGAGCTGCTGCAATTCTGCTTCCAACTCCAGTTGGGCGATCGCATCCAGACGCATGGTGTGGGTGAAAATGGCATAGCGACCTTTACCCTGGCGCTTGGCAGAATACATGGCCGTTTCCGCATCCCGGATCGCCTCCCCCGCACTGAGGTAATTTTGTTGGGCGCGGGGATCGTAGATGGGCACGATACCGATACTGGCACTAAAGGCAAAGGCAAAGGATTGCCCGTGGAGCGGGAAGGCTTGGTTGAGAATGGCTAGCAAAAACTCCGCCGTTGCCAGCGCATCGCTAATCTCCCGGCTACTTTCCAACAAAATCGCAAATTCATCCCCGCCAAAGCGGGCTAAAAAATCCTCCGGATGGAGGCAGCGGTGCAACTGCTGGCCAATTTGAGCTAACAGGCGATCGCCAACACGATGGCCCAGGCTTTCATTAACCACCTTAAAGCGGTCGATATCCAGTAAAAAAACGCTAAATCCCCGACAATGCTGCCGATTCCGAGCTAGGGCCTCATCTAACTGTTCTAGAAAAAAACTGCGATTGGGCAATTGGGTGAGGGGGTCGTAGTAAGCATGATGGCGCAATTGGTCTTCAACCGCTTTATAGGCGCTAATATCGGTACGCATCCCCAGCAGGCGCAACGTTTTTCCCGTTTCATCCCAAATGCCTTGTCCGCGATCGAGTACCCATTTGTAACTACCATCTTTACAGCGGGCCCGGTATTCGCACTGAAAGCTGGGAGTTTGCCGCTGACAGTGAGCAAGCAGCGATCTTTCTATCCGTTCGCGGTCTTCAGGGTGAATTTGCTCGTACCAGGTATCTACGGTGTCAGCTAGCTCGCTTTCGCCATAGCCCAACATGGTTTTCCAGCGGCTTGAGCAGAAAATCTGGCCCCGCTGCCAGTCCCAGTCCCAAACGCCATCCTGACTCGCTTGCAGTAACTGCTGCCACCAGGCTTGACTGTCCACCGGCAGGGATGGCGATCGCGGTTCGGGGGTGGGAGGACACAAAAGCTGACAGTTGGGATGAAACGGGACGCCGGGTTCGTCAATGGGGGGATGGGTCAACTCGGTGCTGGAAACGACGATCACCAGCAGCCATCGGAGTTTTAAAACGGTCTGGGGAAAAATATCGATCCAATAGCTCGTCCCCTTGAGTTCTGCCTGGAGCTGATAGTCCCGATCGATTTGGCCTAATTTGCCGAAAGTGATTCTCTAAATACCGGCTAACTACAGTTAGTAGAGGATCTGAACACTCCGTCGCCCGCAGGAGCAGCCGCTCCCGATCTTGGACTGTCCAAGGCTGCACAGAAGCTGAGCTGGCCACTAAATTTCCGGCGGCATCCACCAGAAAATGCTCCCGCAAAGCGATGGCGGCAAGCGGCCAGGTAGGTGCCCACTTTTTCTAACCCTAAGACCCAGCCCAAGGCGATCGCTCGCCAGTCGCGTTAGGAACCGGGTCAATTCCCCTCAAGGCCAACTGAACGTTACTATGGCTTGAACTAGAGCTTAGCTCCGTAAAAACCTGTTGCTGAGATAAGGTAAGACTAGCAGGGAGAAAACCACTACCATTGACGAGAAATGGCAATGTTTTGGCTTGCTGCTGAACTTGTAGAGACCCCTCTGGCAGCCGCAGGACTCTAATCCATTGCCCGCGCCTGTAAATTTCCAGGGCGATCGCGTCGGGAAAACTTTGCATCTGTTGGCGCAGGTGGGCCTCAAACCCCAAAAATTGAGCCTTATCAAGCTGTCCCAAGGCGATCGCGCCAGCGGTGATTTGATTAATTTGGCGAGGAATGTCGAGATAAGTTGGCAAATATTCCGCAATACGCTGGGCAATTTCCCTTCGCAACCGGGCGGCTAGCTCAAAAACCGCTTGCTGTTCGCTCGTCAACATCGCTGATATTGGGTGGAGAAAAGGAAAGGCAGCGGCTCAGTCCTAGCGTTTTTCTCCAGAGTAGCATGGTTATTATCTGGTTAATGCCTGCTCTCTTCAAGGGCAGCCACACATTTCTCCCAGGGCGATCGCACAATCCTTCCAGGAGGGAGGCGTTTGCCGCTAGCATCGGTCTAGCATAGATCGGTTGGCCCTCGGTAATTAATTGCCAATGACAGCTCCCGATATTGTGCTTTTAGTGCTTGATACCCAGCGAGCGGATCGCCTTTCTTGCTATGGTTATCCCCTGCCCACCTCCCCTTACTTAGATCGCCTGGCGGCGGGAGGAACGCGCTTTGAACGGGGGATTTCTCCGGCTCAGTGGACGATTCCTGCCCATGCTTCCTTATTTACAGGCGTTTATCCCAGCCTGCATCAGACGGTTCAATCCTATTCTCAGCTGCCCCAGAGTTTGCCCACCCTGGCAGAAAGATTGCGCGAAGGCGGTTATTACACGGCGGCTTTCTGCAATAACCCCCTGGTTGGAGTGATCAATAACGGTTTGCGCCGGGGATTTACCAGTTTTCTCAACTACAGCGGACTGCTCACCTCCAAACCCAACCAAGCTGGCTCCTCTCCCAATTTCATCGATCGCTATCGCCAGGGATTTAAGCGGCTGCTAGCCGGGGTACTCAATCAAGCCCAGGATGCCTTTGCCCGACTCGGAAATGCTGCTGGCCCTGTCTTTTTCGCCCCTGATGGTGCCACTGTGGCAGACGGCCCTGAGTTTTAAGGGCAATACGGCCAAGTCCCTGAGCGATGCGGCTCGCCTCCTGGTACAGCGCCCCGGCATTGATCGAGAAAGGCCGATTTTTGCCTTTATTAACCTGATGGGAACCCACATGCCCTACCATCCCCCCGCCGCTTTGTGGAACGGTTTGCGCCCCAGGTTTTGGAGAATCCCCAGGCTCAGCGCTATTTGCGCCAGTTTAATACGGACATCTACGGTTGGCTAGCGCCCCTGGCCGCTCCCCTCAACGAGGAACACAAAGCGATTTTGGACGGCATGTATGACGCGGAAGTGGCGGCCCAGGATGAACAGGTGGGCGCGTTTTTAGAAACCCTAGAAGCGAGCGGGGCTTTGGAGCGGACGTTGGTGGTGGTCTGTGCCGATCACGGGGAGCATTTGGGAGAAAAACAGTTGCTTGGCCATACCAATGCGCTCTACAATGAGCTGACTCGGGTTCCCTTGCTGATCCATGACCCCCAGGGCAATTTTGGCGCAGGTAAGGTTCAAGAGACGGTGGTTTCGACGCGGCGGATTTTCCACACGGCCCTGACGGCGGCAGGCCTGGCCAGCGAGTACGAGGAAGGATTGAGTCTGGCCGCCACGGGTTCGGAAGCTGATGCGGTCTTTGCCGAAGCCATTCCCCCGCAGAACGTGTTGCGCCTGTTGCTCCAGCGCCAGCCGGAGGTTGTCCAAGAGCGGGGCTACGATCAAACCACCCTGGCCATCTGGAGCGGCGACTACAAACTCCTGGCGACAGGCGATCGCCGCCAAGAACTGTATCATACTCGGCAAGATCCCCGTGAAACCCTGAATTTAAGCGATATTTTGCCGGAGCAGGTGGAAGATCTCAGCGATCGCTTGCAGTCCTATGTTGCTCAGGTGCCAGTAGCGGCAGGGGGTGAGAGGGCGGATAATTACAATGACCCCCAAGTGGCTCGCCGCCTGCGAGAGCTGGGGTATCTGGAGTAACTGTGGGGCGAAAATCCTCTGGATAGGGCAAGCTTGATCGGTTGACTGAGGGCCGAAAGCCACCGTAAGTGACTATTTTGCTGGAATTTTTATGTATCCACCTGTCGATCCCATCATTGTCGAATTCGGCCCTCTGGTGCTGCGCTGGTACGGGCTGCTGATGCTGGCGGCGATTTTTACCGGAGCCTGGATTGCCAGCCGCGAGGTCGAACGAAGGGCGAACCCAGCGACAATCTCTGGGACATGCTTGTCTGGATTCTCGTGCCAGCGCTGCTCGGAGCGCGGCTGTACTATGTTTCATTCAATCTCCCAGGGATGCCAGCGGTTTGGGGCGTTATCTAGAAAATCCAGGGGAAATTTTGCAAATCTGGAATGGAGGCATCCATATCTTTGGGGCCTTTCTCTTGGGCGGCGCGGCGCTGCTAATTTATAGCCGGATTAAGCGCCTGCCTGCCCTCATCTACCTGGATGCGATCGCCCTGGCCCTGCCCCTAGCCCAGGCCATCGGTCGCTGGGGTAATTTTATCAACCAGGAACTCTACGGCCCGCCCACACCCCTGCCCTGGGGACTCCGCATTGACCCGGAGCATCGCCTGCGACCCTACAACGATTTGAATCAATATCCTGAAAGCACCCGCTTTCATCCCCTATTTCTCTACGAATCTCTCTGGAATGCCCTGGGATTCTGCCTGCTCTACTGGCTCTCTCGCCGTTTTGCCAAAAGCCTGAAAAAGGGGTGATATTTTACTACTGTACTTGATTTGGTATCCCACCGGACGGTTTTTCCTGGAATTCCTCCGTACTGATTCCTGGTTCTTCCCGGGAACGCCCTTTAACCTGGTGCATGTTCTCTGCCTGGCAGCGATGAGTAGCGGCGTGATCGCCCTTTATCGGCGTCACCGCTCCTCGACACCGCGGGAGATTTAGCCCTCGGAAAATCAGGAAATTAACTAAATGCAAGCGAAACTTTTGAAATTTAGTGACAGCCCTGGGTTTTGTACTCCAGCCAAATTGATTTCCTGTATGGAACCCGTTGGAATTATCTAGAATAAATTCACCCAGAACCCTTTCTTCAGTGGGGGCGGCTGAAACCCGAAATTATGCCTGTAAAACTGCTGATTATTGGATTGGACTGCGCCGAGCCTTCCCTCGTCTTTGAGCGCTGGCGTCAGGATTTGCCCAATTTGTCACGATTGATGAACCAGGGAACCTACGGCCGCCTGGAAAGCTGTATTCCCGCCATCACCGTGCCGGCCTGGAGTTGCCTCCTGAGCGGCCGCGACCCCGGTGAGTTGGGCATTTACGGCTTTCGTAATCGGGCCGATCGCAGCTACAACCAAATGGCGATCGCCAACAGTCATTCGGTGAAGTTTCCCCGTTTGTGGAATTATCTGAGCGATGCGGGCTGGAAAGTAGTAGTTGTCAACGTTCCCGGAACCTACCCGCCCCAATTGGTCAATGGCGCTCTGGTTTCTGGCTGTTTGACCCCCGATACCACCACCCAGTTTACCCACCCGCCGAGTCTGGGGGAACAGGTAGCCGCTTGGGTGGAGAGGTACCGATTTGATGTGGAGAACTTTCGCTCCCACGACAAAAATCGCATTCTCAAAGACATTTATGACCTGTGCAACCAAACCTTTACCCTTGCCCTCAATTTACAGGCGAAATATGACCCAGACTTCCTCATGCTAGTAGAGCTGGGGTTAGACCGGGTGCATCATGCTTTTTGGAAATATATGGACAGCCGCCATCCCCTCCACGAACCGGGGTCGCCCCTAGCCAATGTCATCTACGACTACTACTGCCACCTGGATCGCAGCCTTGGTAAATTGCTAGCGGCCTGTGAGGATGCCACGGTGTTGGTGGTCTCCGATCACGGCGCACAGCCTTTAATGGGTGGATTTTGCCTCAATCAATGGTTAATTCAGGAAGGCTACCTCAAACTGGCTGAAACACCGGAGAAGCCAGCCTTTCTAGAGCAAGTTGCCGTTGACTGGCCCCAGACCCAAGCCTGGGGAGCCGGGGGCTACTACGGGCGAATTTTTCTCAATGTCCAGGGGCGAGAACCCCAGGGAACCATTCCTCTCTCCGACTACGAAGCCGTTCGCGATCGCCTGGTGGCCCGACTGGAAGCCATTCCCGGCTCCGACGGTCAGCCCTTGGGCGTCGCCGCTTACCGGCCCCAGCAACTTTACCAGCGAGTGCGGGGCATTGCTCCAGATCTGATTGTCTATTTCCAAAATTTGGCTTGGCGCTCCGTGGGAACCATCGGTTTGCCTTCCCTCTACACCTTAGAGAATGATACCGGCCCTGACGATGCCAACCATGCCCAGCACGGTCTGCTGATCTTTTGCGATCCCCACCAGCCCGGTCGTGGTGAAATTGACGGCTGCCAACTCTACGATATTTTGCCTACGCTTCTGTCTCGCTACCAACTAGAAATTCCGTCGGAATTACGGGGAGAAACCCTGTTTTTGTCCTGAATTAGCCCTTACTCCAGTCCTTGTCTCCCGGTAGAGGAGCCTCCAAAACTTGACGTTCAAACTTGGCCCGATCCGGGTAAATGGGAAAAATATCGTCCAGACCCGTTAGTTCAAAGAGCATGCGGAGCTGAGGGTTAAGGGAACACAAATGTAGCTTGACATTCGCGTTGCGGGTGGTCTGGAGGGCTTGGACGAGGGCCCCTAACCCGGAGCTATCCATGAACGTTACCTTTTTCAAATCGATCAAAATAATTCTGACGCGATCGCCAATGCAAGCCTCGATCTCCTGGCGAAAATCGGGGGACTGTGTCCCATCTAAAATGCCACTAGGCTCAAGAATTCTGACTGTAGGATTCATCTTTCTTCCCTCCTGGAGACCCTCGCTTTTAGCGACGGGAGGAAAGGAGGGCAGCACTTAGTTGACATAGGAATATCCGTCCTTCTTGTGAATGTGTTGACAGTATTTGTGACTGATTCCCTGAACCAGTCCATCAGTCGCTGAGATGTTAAAACTTCCGGTGGCACGAGTGGCTACTCGACCAACGTAGGTTCCAATCTTTTTCCCAGAAGTGACAACTGCTCTGATAATGTCACCTGTCTGAAAACCTTTGTGGAATTTGGTTCTAGAGCAATAACGACTCGGAAAACCATACTTGTCTGTGCGGCACTGCTGGCGAGTTCCGTGACCTTTGGCAGAAATCAGTAGAGGCTTAACACCTGCCGTGATTAACTGTTCTGGTGTTGATGCCCCCACACAGGCAGCGTCCCAGTAACGGGTCTTTTTTAGTCCTCGAATGGTGCGGTTGTACTTAGTCCGTCCTCCTGTACCAACCTCAACAGGTAAGCCTGTTTTTTTGAGGTTTTCGTACAAGTTCCATCGAGTTGCATTGACAGCGGCTGTGTCAGCCAGGGGCTTTTTAGCTTGCGCCAAAATTCGTTTGAGTAAGTCAGGCTTACCCTTGAGAAAGTCCTTGATATCTTGATTCCCCTTTGCCTGATTACAGGGGACACAGGCTAGACACAAGTTACTTACCCGATTAGACCCACCCTTTGACCGAGCTTTAATATGCTCAATCTCAAGCTTATTATCTTTTCGCGCCGCAGTAAGCACAAGTTCTATTCCATTTCTCAAGCAGGAACTCGCGCACTTCGTAACCAGCTAAGGTGCCTTGTTGGTATCCAGCTCCACTAATTTCTGAGTCTTGCATCTGTTGAGTATCAAATCTGACTAACTCTTGAGAAATGGCTGTAATTTGACACAGTGATGACAGACGCTTAACCCAAGTCATAATATTGGCAACCCGACTATTTAAGGACGGTGGTAACCACTCTTTAGGACGGGCGCGATTGAGAAAGCGCGGTTTCCGATAACGAGTTTTACGGTTGCGTCGTGAGCGTCGTAACTGGAGACGTAAAGTTAAAGCATCCCGAATCTGAAATCCACGGTGCTGTAACTCAGCTACCCAAACAACCTCACCAGTATTGTCTTTAACTAATGCCAGTCCAGTGGTTTTCGCGCCAGGGTCAATCTTGATGCGGAGCGGTTCAACTTCGGGGTTTGGTACCTCCTGTTTAAGTATCAAAGCGAAGGGATAGCGGCGAAATATGGCGGCTTTACCCTGAGATAACAGCATTCTTGCCCTACCTGGATGGATGGGATCGAGAGGCTGTTTGTTGGTGTCTAGAACGAAAACTTTACTCACGAGTGAGTCTCCTTGCGGGTAATGTTAGCTTCGACAATGTTTAAGGTCGGTACTATCTCAAAAGCACTGCCTCCCAAATGGCTGTTTAACTTTTGAGTTCTAGGGCTTGAGACTAGCTACGCATCCCAAGGTAGGAACTTTAACACTTGCCTTAAACGTAGGTATTGCTACCTGAGTCTGGTCAACTAGGGCTGTATTTCAAGCCCTCGCTTTTAGCGATGGGTTGTTGACAGATTAAGCTTAATAACGCTGCAAAATCCCATCTCTCCAAGCTAGCGCGTTCTGGCAACTTCGCAGCCAAGTTACTTCTGGTGAGGCGGCATCTGTCTTCAGGAAAGGGCTTTGATTAAGTAATAGTATAGCGGCGGGGTGACCCTCAAAAAAGTGGCTCCTTGTTAGCATTACAGCACGCAAATTCAGCTCGGGTTGGCGACAAACCTGTCTCAAGCCGGTGTCAGGGCAGTCAAGGGAAAGCAAATCTATGGAAACCTATGATGTGATCGTTATTGGCGCTGGCCACAATGGGTTGGTCTGTGCAGCTTATTTACTTAAGGCGGGCTATAGCGTACTACTGCTGGAGAAGCGATCGCTGCCGGGGGGGGCGGCGACCACGGAGGAGCTGATGCCGGAAGCGGCCCCGGGGTTTCAGTTTAATCGCTGCGCCATCGATCACGAATTCATTCACTTGGGCCCTGTGGTAGAAGAGCTGGAATTGAACAAATATGGGCTGGAATACCTATTTTGCGACCCGGTGGTCTTCTGTCCTCACCCGGACGGCAAATACTTTCTTGCCCATCGTTCTGTGGAAAAAACCTGCGCCGAAATTGCTCGTTTCAGCGATCGCGACGCCCAAAAGTACCGGGAGTTCAATGCCTACTGGCAGCGGTTGGTCAATGCCCTGGGGCCCCTGTTTAATGCCCCGCCCCAATCGCTCCTGGATATTGCCGGGAATTATAACCTGCAAAAAGCGGGGGATTTACTGAGTGTTATCAGCTCTAGCCGCAATATCCTGGATTTTGTCCGCACCATGCTCAGTGCTCCCATTGATGTCTTGGACGAGTGGTTTGATGAAGAATTTCTCAAAGCACCTCTGGCTCGTCTGGCCTCAGAACTTGGGGCCCCTCCTTCCCAAAAGGGTATGGCCGTGGGGGCAATGATGATGACTCTGCGCCATGCCCCTGGCATGGCTCGACCGCGCGGCGGCACGGGGGCCCTGGTTGCCGCTTTGGTGAAGCTGGTTCAAGCCCACGGGGGTAAAATTCTCTGCGATCGCAGCGTCAAGCAGGTATTGTTAAACGATTACGGAGAGGCAGTGGGGATTAAAACTAGCAATGGCGAAGAATACGGGGCTAAGTGCGGTGTTATCTCCAACATAGATGCACGGCGGCTCTTTTTACAGATGATTGAACCCTCGGCAGTGGATCGGGCTGACGCTCAATTGCGCGATCGCTTAAACCGTAAAATCGTCAACAACAACGAATCGCTGCTAAAAATTGATTGTGCCCTCTCGGAAGCGCCCCGGTTTGAAGCCTGGAACCACCGGGATGACTATCTCATCGGTTCGGTAATCATTGCCGATTCCGTGCGGCAGGTGGAAATCGCCCACGCAGAACCCAGCATGGGCAACATTCCCGACAGCGATCCCTCGATTTATCTGGATGTACCCACGGTTTTAGACCCCTCAATGGCTCCCAAGGGCTGCCATACCCTGTGGATTGAATTTTTTGCTCCCTACCAAATTGCGGCGCCGAGGGGACGGGTCTCAAGGGCACGGGCTGGACGGAAGAGCGCAAACACCAAGTGGCCGATCGCATTATCGACAAATTAACGGACTATGCGCCCAACCTGAAATCGTCGCTCATTGCCCGTCAGGTGGAAAGTCCGGCGGAACTGTCCGAGCGCCTGGGAGCTTACCGGGGGAACCACTACCACATAGACATGACCCTGGAGCAAATGATCTTCCTGCGGCCCCTCCCCGAAATCGCCAACTACACCACGCCCATTCCCAATCTCTACCTGACTGGGGCGGGAACCCATCCCGGCGGCTCCATTTCCGGGATGCCGGGTCGCAACTGTGCGCGGGTCTTCCTCCGTACCCAACGCTCCTGGCTGATTAAGTCCCGCAATGCCCTGCGATCGCTCCTGCCGAAATAATCAGGGATTGACAAGGGCGGGTACAACCGCAAGCAGAGGCAAAGCCTAGGCGAAATGCTTTACGCTGGGGCAGAGTTGAAAAAAATCGCCGGGTTTAGATCGCCAAAGACCCAGGGGTCGCAACCTGAGTTGAGCAGACGCGGTTTTGCTGCCAGCTTTAAGGTCAAATGGAGCGATCGCCATCCAGAAATAGACCCGATGATTTTCCCGCTCCGGTAGTGTAAGCAGCATGTAGCAAAAAGCATGGCCCCAACGGTTTTAATCTTGGGCGGTCGCGGGCGGATTGGCCGTTGCGTGGCCCAAGATCTCCTCGAACATACCCAGGCAACGATTATTGCGACGGGGCGGCAAACGGTTTCCGTCCTATCTCCCCAGGCACGATTGCAGGTTCAGCAGCTCGACCTCGACGAGCCGAAGCGGTTACGGGCGGCCATTCGAGGAAGCGATCTGGTCATTCACTGCGCCGGGCCCTTTCACTACCGAGATGGGCGGGTGTTAAGTGCCTGTATTGAAGAAGGCAAGCCCTACATTGACGTCAGCGACCACCGCTCCTACTACGAAAAAGCGATTCAACAGCGGGAGGTGGCCCAGGAGGCTGGAGTCACGGTTATTCTCAATACCGGTATTTTTCCCGGAATTTCCAACAGTATGGTGCGAATGGGCATGGAACAGCTCGATCGGGCCGAGAGGGTTCACCTGAGCTACACGGTCGCGGGTTCGGGCGGGGCGGGGCTAACGGTGATGCGGACGACGTTTCTCGGACTGCGCCAGCGGTTTCCGGCCTGGATCGACGGTCAGTGGCAGATGGTTTCTCCCTACAGCGATCGCGAAACCGTGGAATTCCCGCCGCCCTTTGGTAAAACCGGAGTTTACTGGTTTGATATGCCCGAAACCTATACTTTTCCCGAATCCTTTCAGCTCCAAACTGCCATTACCAAATTTGGTTCTGTCCCTGATTTTTACAATCACCTGACCTGGATCGCCGCCCACGTATTTCCGGCTGCCTGGCTGAGAAATCCCCAGGGCATTGAGTTTTTAGCCCGCGTCAGCCATCGCATGACCGCCATTAGCGATCGCTTTAGTGGCATTGGCGTCGCCCTGCGAGCGGAGATTTGCGGCAGCAAAGACGGCCAGCCCAGCCGCCTCCTGCTCACCCTAACCCACCCCAACACCGCCCAAGCCGCTGGCAGCGGCACCGGTAGCGTCGCCCAACTCTTGCTTGCGGGAAAATTGCAGCAACCCGGCATTTGGCCCGTGGAGCAAATCCTGCCAACGGATCTCTTCCTCGCCACCCTAAAAAGCCGCAAGCTTGTCATTAATAGTCAGATTATTTCGGAAACCAGCGTCAGAAAAACCTGAAGTCAGGCATTCAATCGGTTATTATCCCGACTTTGCTTAATTCTTGAACTTGACCCACCCAAAAATACAGCTTTGACCTATAACAGAGGAGTCGCTCTGCAAAACTCCTTGACCTGTGGCTAAATCCTCCTCACCCGCAGCAACCCTCACGCCCAAGGAGCGCCTCGCCCAAAAGCAGCGTGCGCTCAAAGCCCGTCAAGAACTCACCACCGCTATCACCGCCAGCGCGATCACGGGTTTAATTTTGGGCATCCCGGCGGCGTTTTTGGGCAGTCCCTTGATTGGTGTGGCGACGATTGTTGGCATTCCCGTTGTGGTATTGTCTTTCCTCTATCCCCGCACGGCGCTCTGGGCTTTTTTGATTTACATGCCCTTTAGCGGCACCATCACCTATGCGATCGGTAAGGGCCACCCCATTTTCCAACTGGCTAAGGATTTCTTGTATTTTCCCGCTCTTCTGGGGTTATTCCTGCAATGTCGGCGGGAAGGTAAGCCCATTTTAGTCAATAAAAGTATTCTGATTACTCTGGTCCTGCTGCTATTTTCTCTGTTTCTGACGCTGTTTTTGGTGAATTTTGCCCAGGAATTTCTTCCTGCTTGCAGCGAGCTAACGGTTCGCTTTATTCCCCGGCCTGAAGGGGGGGAGCCGATCGCCATTCCCTGTCAGGAAGGCCAGCCGCTTCTCCAGGGGATCTTCGGGCTGAAGGTTATTATTGGCTATATTCCGCTCATTTTTTGTGCTTACCACTTGATTGGCGATCGCAAACGCCTGGTGTTTTTCGGGCGTTTGTTGCTGGTACTGGTGATGATTTGTTGTTTTTTGGGTCTGGCCCAGTACGGAATGCTCAGAACGGGGCGGTGCGCTGGCACGCGGAATGCTACAGGGGCCGATTTGTTTGAACCCACCCTGGAGGCTCGCTGTCTCGCGGGCGGGGCTTTGCTCTTCAGTCCCAGTCATGGACAGATTCGCCTGCCGGGAACCTTTGTTTCTCCCTGGCACTGGGCTTGGTATCTCATTTCTGGGGGAACCATTGCCTTTGTCGTCGCCTTTGGCGATCCTGCTCTCCTGTGGCGTCTCACCGGCATTGGCGGCTTGACTTTGGTGATGATGAATACGGTGATTTCCGGTCAGCGGCTAGCTTTGGCCGTGGTTCCCGCCTCCATCGCCGCCCTAATCCTGCTAACGGGACAGGTCGCCAAGGTGAAGCGCTTCTTTCCCGCTGCGATCGCCCTGACCATCATTCTCGTGGTCATAGCCGGGAGAAATCCGCAAGTGTTGCAAGAGCGGGTGGATAGTTTTGTCGGGCGCTGGAATGCCTCACCGCCCCATTTATTCCTGCAAAACCAGTTCTCCCTCGCCCAGCGAGAAGGAGGCATTCTTGGTCAGGGTTTGGGCAAAGGTACCAACGCTAGCCGTTTTCTTGGGCCCACGGCCTTCTTTGAAACCTTTCATTCTAAGATGGTTTACGAAGCAGGCTGGCCCGGCTTGATCGCCTTTTTGCTGTTTGCGACCAATTTAACGGTCTCGGTTTACTTCGTCACTCGTTCGGTGCGCGATCGCGAATTGCGTAACTATGGAGCGAGCCTGTGGGTCTACATTCTCATCATTAGCTACTTTCCCCACTGGTATCCCCTGGATACCGACCCAGTCGCTGTTTATTACTGGTTTTTTGCGGGTGTCGTGTTTCGCCTGCCGGAAATTGCTAAACAAGAGCAAGACCAAGCCGCCGTCCTTCCCGCCAGCAACCCCGCCGCCTGCCCAGCTAGGGAG
>JAAUTE010000269.1 GCA_012031815.1 Chloroflexaceae bacterium | reverse complement strand
CGTCAATGCCCCCGGCGTTCCTCCCGAAGTCGCCCTGGAAGAAATTACCAAACCCGTGGAACAGGCCATGAGCGCCACCGAAGGGGTCGTCCAGTTGTTTTCGCGCACGCGGGAAGGGCGGGTGCTGGTGGATTTGTACTTTCAACCGGGAGACAATATCGATCGCGCCCTCAATGATGCGACGGCTAGCTTGAATCGAGTCCGGGCCGTCTTGCCGGAAGACACCACCGAAGAACCCCAGCTTTTCAAAATCGACCCCTCCCAATCCCCGGTTTATGAATTTGCCCTGCGATCGCCCAGTTTACAGCCGGTAGAACTGCGGGTGTTTGCCGAAGAAGAACTGACGCGGGAATTGGGCTATGTGGCGGGGGTGGCAGCGGCGGAAGTAGCGGGGGGCGTCCAGGAAGAAATTCGGGTAAATGTCGATCTAAAACGCTTACAAGCCCTGGGATTGAGCCTGAGCGATGTGTTGACAGCCCTGCGCGTCCGCAATCAGGATGTGGCCGGGGGTCGGTTGCGGGGAGCGCGGGGAGAGCCGGTGACCCGAACCTTGGGGCGGTTTCAAAGTTTTGCCGATATTGGGGATCTCAGCTTGAGCGCCGCTCCTGGCAATAATGCAGCGGAGGCTACCGCCAGCGAGAACCGGGTTTATCTGCGGGATGTGGCGGAAATTGTCAACGGTACCACCGAACAGCGGGTCTTTGTCACCCTCAATAGCCAGAATGCCATCAGAATTAGCATTCTCAAACAGCCCGATGCCAATACCGTTGCCGTGGTGGATGCGGTGAAAACCCGCCTGGAACAGTTGCGCGATTCGGGGCTGATTTCCGCCGATCTGGAAATTGTCCCCACCTTTGACGAGTCGGTGTTCATCCGTAAGGCGATCGCCAATGTGACCAGTGCGGGGATATCGGGAACGGTGCTGGCGGCCCTGGCGGTGCTGTTGTTTTTAGGCTCCCTGCGCCAAACCTTGATTATTGCGATCGCCATTCCCCTGGCGACCTTGACGGCGATCATCTTGATGAAGCTCTTTGGTTTGACCATTAATATCTTCAGTTTGGGGGGGCTGCCCTGGGCGTGGGGATTGTGGTGGATAATGCCATCGTCATGCTGGAGAACATTACCACCAGCTTGGGTCGCCGCCCGGAAGAGGGTCAAGTCTTGCAGGCCGCTGAAGCGGGGGCCCAGGAGGTAGAATCGGCGCTTTTGGCTGCAACAACGACCAACTTAGTGTCAGTTGTGCCTTTTTTGCTGTTGGGGGGCTTTTTCTCCCTGCTGTTTGGGGAGCTGGTTCTTACCATTAGTTTTGCGGTGGCCGCTTCTCTGTTAATCGCCGTAACCGTGGTGCCCATGCTGTCCTCGCGCCTGCTGGGCCTGCCCTACAGCAGTGGCATCAGTCGCTGGTGGCCCCTGAAAGCCTTTCAAAATTGGTAGATGCCCTCACGCAGGGTTATGGTCGCTTCCTGGCGGTATTGGTGCGGTGGCGCTGGTTATTTGTGCCGTTGGTGTTTGCGATCGTGGGCAGCTACAGTTTTTCCCTGTTTCAACTGCTGCCCCAAGAAATTTTGCCGCCCATCAATACGGGTCAGGCGAGCCTGTTTGCCGATTTTCCCCCCGGAACCACCCTGGCCACCAACCAGCGCATTATGGCGATCGCCGATGAGTTAATTTCCCAGCAGCCGGAAGTGGAGTATACCTTTTCGACCATTGGTGGCTTTTTGATCGGCAACGTGTCAAGTGAAAATCCCCTGCGCAGCTCTGGCAGCATCACCTTAAAACCGGGCAGCGAGCTGGAAGAATTTGTCGAGCGGGTTAACGGAGCCTTCGGGCAGCTTAACTTAGTGAAAACCGAATTGAGTGTCAGCCCCGCCAAAGTCCGAGGGTTGAATGTTAACAACTCTCCAGTCCGTGATGCCGACATCGATCTGGTGTTGCAGAGCGAAGACGAAGACCTCCTGGAACAGGCCGGCACCCAACTGCTGGCCGTTTTGCGGGAGCGTTCAGAACTGGCTCGGTTTCGCAGTGATGTGGAGTCGCGGCGGCCCGAAGTCCGAATCCAGCCCGATTGGGAGCGCTTGCAGGCCCTGGGATTGACCACCCAAACCCTCGGCCAGACGGTGCAAACAGCCTTAGCGGGAACGGTTCCCACCCAGTTGCAGCGAGGGGCGCGGTTGGTGGATGTGCGGGTGCAGTTGAGCGATCGGACTGACCAGGGATTGCTGGATCTAGAACAGTTGCCCGTCTTTAATGACAGTCGGGGAGCCTTGCGGGTCAGTGATGTGGCGACGTTATCGGAAGGGTTAGCCTCGGGCCAAATTCAGCGCATCAATCAGCGATCGGTGTTTTTGATCGTGGGCAACCTCAAGGAAGGGGCCAATCTCAGCGATGCCCTGGCGGAAACGGCAAAGATTCTGTCGGAGGTGCAGTTGCCTGTAGGCGTTACCCTGTTGCCCAGCTATGCTCAACAAACCAATCAGGAGTTGCAAGTTTCTCTCCGGCTGATTGGGGTGCTGGCCACGTTTTTGGTGTTTGTGGTCATGGCGGTGCAATACAATTCCCTGATCGATCCGCTGGTGATTTTGCTGACGGTTCCCCTGGCGGTGGCGGGGCGATTTGGGGGCTGTACCAGACGGAAACAGCTCTGGGGGCGACGGTCTTAATTGGGGCGGTGTTGTTGGTGGGGATCGCCGTCAATAATGCGATCGTGATGATTGATTTCGCCAACCAATTGCGGGAAAAATACGGCTTGAGCCGCCGCACAGCCATTATCAAAGCGGCTCCCCAACGGTTGCGCCCGATTTTGATGACGACGATCACCACGGTTTTAGGACTGTTGCCTCTGGCCCAGGGAGTGGATGAGGGGGCGGAGTTTTTGCAGCCCTTGGGGATTGTAATTTTCTATGGGCTATCCTTTGCAACCCTGTTGACCCTGTTTGTGATTCCTTGTTTTTACGTGCTACTCCATGAGGTGCTGCCTTTTGAGCGGGAGCCGCGATCGCCAGAAGAGGATTTTTAGGGGTCGGGGTTAGCGGCCTAAGTCGTGGAGTTGGTTAATGACGGCGGTGCATTGTTCGGTCACCTCGCTCAGGGAAGCTCGCTGGGAGTTGGGGGCAGGAATCACTTGGCCGATGCGAATGGTGACGGGGACGGGTTTGGGTACGGCAGAACCGACGAGGATTTTTCCGTTCCCCAGAGGCAGACGGGCAGGAGCGGGACTTGGGCTTTGGCGGCGATCGCGGCGGCTCCGAGCTTGGGGTCATGGATGCGCCCGTCGGGGGTGCGGGTTCCCTCTAAAAAGAGGCCAACAGCCCAGCCTTGTTGAAGGGCGTTGAGGGCGGCGCGAATGGCAGCACGGTCTGCGGCAAAGCGTTTGACGGGATAGGCTCCGTAGAGGGTAATGGCTTGTTTGAGGACGGGAACGCGAAAGAGTTCTTCTTTGGCCATGTAGGCGACGGGGCGCTGGATGGCACAGGAGAGGAGGGGCGGATCGAAGTAGCTGGCGTGATTGCTGACAACGACCAGGGGGCCATGCTGGGGTACGTTTTCGATGCCCTGAATCCGTCCGCGAAAGTAAGTGCGGAACGTAGGGGTAATAATCGACCACTTAAACAGGTAATACAGCAACAGATTAACCCCTGGTTCTCTGTCTCTGCGCTCTAGGGTCTTGTCTTGCTCTGCTTGGCGCGTCATCGCTTCACCCTGGTCATGCGGTTTCTTGACTCAAGTAAGAGTGTAGACCCCAGCGATGAGGTTTGGAACTCCAACGATGAGGTTGGGGACTTTGGCGATCGCCCCTGCTAATTTAAGAATCATGATCTGTAACCCTGCCGCTGGTTGGCTGGTTTAAAGTCAGTAACCGCGCTCGAAACTGGCGCAGTAACGTATTTTCTCCCAGTTCGCCTCGTTGTTTGAGAAACCCTAGCAAATCTGATTTACTTAAAACTGGCAAAACTTGAGAGCGCTCCTCCTGTTCATAAACCCCATTGCGTAGAAGATAAATCCACAATTCCTGACCATCAAACCGCCACAGTTCTGGCACTCCCAAAGCAGCATAGATACTTAAACGATTCAGGGAACTGCTGGTTAGATCAATTTCAATCGCTAAATCCGGTGCCGGGTCAACCCGAAGATCGAAGCTGAGTTTGCCCCGTGCGATCGCTTCGTGAGTGATGTAATAACATTCATCCGGTTCAATTGCGCGTAACAAATCCTCGCGGCTCCAAGTTGCCGACCCCAAACTGTAGATTTCTAACCCTAATACCTCAGTTGCGGCTTCTACCATGCGCCCCAGTAGCCGTTTATTCGCTTCGTGTTCGGGCAAAGGGGTCATAATCTCTAAAATTCCTTGGTCATAAGTCAAGCGTTTTCCCGCGTTAGTTGCCGGATCGCCGACTAAGGCTTGATAGGTTTCCCAGCGCACTCCCGGTAAAACAGTGCGGATTTCTCCTGTGTGTAAGGTTTGTGAAGTAAGCATTTTCTCTGGTTTTGCCACTCAGCCGTCAGGGACTATGACCATTCTAGTTTTTTAAGAGGCGATCGCGTTATTATTGGTAACCCCTAGGATTGCCTGGCGGTGGGGCGTTGACACCGTGAGCACCTATAATAAACAATGTACTACTCATCCGGCAAAACCCCTGTGGCTGCCCCTCTCCTCAAAAAAATCGATAGTTTAGCAGTGCGAATTTACCCGTCTTCCCAAGAGATGGCGCTGGCAGCAGCGGCATCCGCTAGAGACTACCTGCAAAATCTGGCTCGCCAAAAGTCTCATCTGGCTGCAATTTTAGCCACAGGAAATTCTCAAATTGCCTTTCTAGCTCATTTAACCCAGCTTTCAGGAATTGACTGGCAAAGAATAACCCTATTCCATTTAGATGAATTTTTGGGCATTCCCGGCGACCATCCCGCTAGCTTTCAAACCTATTTCCGCCAACGGGTGGAATCTCGCGTTACACTTGCCGAGTTTCACTACATTCAAGGTGATTGCTGGGAACCGGCCCGAGAATGCGATCGCTACGCCCAATTGCTAGCGGCCCAGGCGATCGACTTTTGCTGTTTGGGTGTGGGGCAAAATGGACATTTGGCGTTTAATGAACCAGAAGTTGCCAATTTCCGGGATAATTCTGCCATCAAAATCGTTAAATTGGCTGAATCCACCCGCCAGGCCCAGGTCGGAGACAGCCTGTTTCC
>JAAUTE010000268.1 GCA_012031815.1 Chloroflexaceae bacterium | reverse complement strand
ATGCTTAAAGATCCTACTCTGTCTGGGACACTAGATTGCGTTGAGGGCGCGGCACCGGTGCCACCAGTACAGTCCGTCGAAACCGGACTCTGTATCATTGTTTTGAAAAGCGGACTGCGAATTCCAGCAAATCAAATAACACGTGGTGTGGGCAGTTTCCCCGATGTTTGCGCTAGGATTAGTAGTTAGGAATTCTAAGAGTAGAGGTTGCTCATGCAGTACAAAAAACCCAAAATGCCGAAACTCCTGGCTAGCTGCGCGGTGCTTTGTGCGGTTTGGGAACCTCTAACTCATGGGGTACAGGCTCAAATTGTCCCGGATCAGACCTTGGGGAATGAATCTTCACGAGTCGTCTCCGATAATGTTCGGGATTTAATTCAAGGGGGAGCGCAGCGCGGCAGCAATCTCTTCCATAGTTTTGAAGAGTTTAATGTCGGGGCAGGACGAGAGGTTATCTTCCGAGCAATCAGCAATCTAGAGAACATTAGTATTGAAAATATTTTTAGCCGCGTGACCGGTGGCAACGCTTCTCAGATCCTAGGAACCCTGGGCGTTGAAACTGGCAGCAATGCTAGTTTATTTTTACTGAATCCCAACGGCATTTTATTTGGCCCCAATGCTCGCTTGAACTTGGGAGGGTCTTTTATTGCCACCACAGCAAACAGCATTATTTTTGAGAATAACGGTATCTTTAGCGCTAGCCAACCCCAGGAATCTCTACTAACAATTAACTTGCCCTTGGGCTTGGAATTTCGCGGTCTCCCCACAACCCTGACAGCACAGAATACAATTAATCTGACAGACTCTTTTTTAGAGGTACAACCCAACAACACCTTGGCTTTAGTGGGGGGCAATATTACTTTTGAAAGAAGTGCGTTGGTCTCGTCTGGCGGTCGAGTCGAAATAGGAAGCGTCCTCGGAGAGGGATTAGTAAGTTTGAGGGCCGTTGCCGACGGTTGGGAATTGGGCTATCAGGGCATCGAATCCTTTGGTGATATTTATTTGAATAGCGTAAATATATCGGTAAGCTCGTTTGACCCTCTTATTAGCAGTGGCGATATTCGCTTCCAAGGACGTTCGATCGAGCTGGATGCTGGTTCAGATCTATCGGCACTTAATGATAATTCGGCTATAGCCGGGACAGTTGTTTTAAATGCAACTGAATCAATCGCTCTCCTCAACGACAGTAGCATTGTGGCTTTCTCCTTTCTAGAAGGCAGGGCCGGAGCCATTACGATTAATGCCCCGCGTTTTTCCGCAATTGAGTCCGGCAACATTGCAGCGACTAACTTCAGCTCCGAGCCGGGCGGGAACATCACCATTAATTCCGAGCGAATCGAGCTTGACGCTGGTGGGGGTTCCTTCGAGATTAATACGACAGCCCAAGGCTCTGGCCCGGCTGGAACCATCAATATCACGACCCGCGAACTGATTATCCGCAATGGTGCCGTCATCAACAGTTCTACGAATGGGCCTGGAAGCGCTGGCAATATTATTATTAATGACGCAGAATCTGTTCAAATAAGCGGTATTGGTCAGACCGAAGTTTTCACACTGGATTTTGAAGAAATTACTGTAACTGTCCCCAGCAGCATTAGTGCAGGCACGGCAATTCTGGAATTCCAACCGGATGTTCCTACGGGGATGGGGGGAAGTATCGCCATTGAAACTGACCGTTTAACCTTGAGCGACGGCGCGACTATTTCCGTAGCTGCTGAGGGAGCTGCCGCAGGCCAGGCAGGGAGCATTCTTCTCTCTGTCGCAGAAACCCTGGCCCTGAGCGGTCAAGGGACGAGCATCCTTGCAGAGAGCAACAGTCAAGGTGGCGCAGGCAATATCGATATTGTGGCTAATGCCCTTGAAATTACCGACGGTGCCTCAATTATTGCCGACATCAGTGGTCAGGGAAGTGCAGGTAGCATCGCGATCGCCGCTGGGGAGGGGGTCTTCCTGGATAATGGCAGTATTTCTACTATTATTGAACCGGAAGGTGCGCCTGCAACCCTTAGCAACGTGGTGATTCAGTCACCCCAGCTTCTCTTGATTAATTCCAATATCGACGCCAGCACCCAGGGAATTGGCAGCGCGGGTAACGTTCTGCTGACCATCGCCGATGCGATCGCCCTCGACAACAGCAGTATCGCCAGCATCGTCGAACTGGGAGCCACGGGTGAAGGGGGCAACGTCGAAATTACGACGCGATCGCTGAATTTAGTTCAAGGTGCGACGGTCTCAACCACATCCGCTCAACCAGGACAAGCGGCGGGAGATGTGAATATCCAAGTTAGCGACACAATTTCCCTGGATAGTTCCCAAATTCTCTCCAATACCGAGGGCGCTCAGGGGAATATCTTCCTGGAAGTGCCGGATCTGATCCTGCGTCAAGGCAGCGGAATTACCACCGATGCCGATGCCGCTACCGGAGGCAACATTACCATTATGGTCGATAACCTGGTGGCCCTCGAAAATAGTGACATCAGCGCCAATGCCCTGGAGGGGCCGGGGGGACAAATCAGCATCACGGCGAGCGGGATCTTTGGTACAGCCTTCCGGGAGACGCCAACTGAAGAGAGCGATATTACTGCTACTTCTAACCTGGGGCCCGAATTTAACGGCATTGTGGAGATCAACAACCCGGATGTTGACCCTGGGGATGAACTGGTGGAATTGCCTGACACCGTAGTGGATTCAGCAGCGCTGCTGGCCCGCGATCCCTGCCGCACGGCTCAAAATAGCCGATTTGTGGTGACAGGACGAGGCGGCCTGCCGCCAACCCCCGATGACGGACTGGTTCCCGCGATCGCTGAACTGGGATTGATTGAACCTGTGGTTAGTCCTCATGCCGTTTCTTCCCGGACAACTAGCCAAAACCCGCCTCAAACTGCCGCTAAAGAGCAATTACTTCCGGCCCGAGGTTGGGTAGATCTGGGCAATGGTCAAGTCCTCCTAACCGCCCAAGCCCCGGAAGCCCTTTCGTCTCAACGGCTGCGATCGCCTTCAAGGTGTGTGGTTGATCCCTAGATTGCTGGAGAAAGAGCTGATTAGCGCAGTGTTTCCCGCAGTTGAAGCAAATCTGCCGGAGCTGCTAGCAACTTAACCCGCAGATAGTCAATTTCAGCCTCGCCGTTCAAACGGAAATACCAGGCGGCGTTGACCCGGAACCAGGGCGTCCGCACCGAGCCAGTGACCATCACCTCGCCGGGGTGTTCCGATGCTTCTGTCAGTAGGGCTTCCGTCGGTTCCAGGATCATCTCCAAACCCTGCTCCTGCAAAAAAGACGCCAGGCGATCGCGTTCCACAGGCGGTTCAAAGGGCGGTTGCAAACACCCCGTTGCCGCAAACAGCCCCGCAACGGACGCAAAATCGCCGCGATTAAACGCCTCAAAATAGGATTCTATTCTCAGAAGAATCTTGGAATCAGCAAGATCCGGCAAATTGCTGGCTAACACCACCTTACTCATCGGGATTTTTACCTGCTTTTTTCGTTAATCTAAACGAGATCCCCAAATACCTCCTTCCTCTTGGGGAAAGATTGGCGAGATGAATTTCGAGGAGCCGGGAGATTGGCCATTACCAGCGAGCAAATCAAACAACAGGCGATCGCCCTCGGCTTTCATCTAGTTGGCATCGCTTCGGCGATCGCGCCAGCAGAAGATCAAGCGGCTGAGCGGCTACAAGTCTGGCTGGCTCTGGGCTACCATGCTGACATGAAATGGATGGAAAATCCGAAACGAAGCGATATTCAGTCCTGCTGGAGCGAGGCCCGTTCAATTATCTCGGTGGCACTTAACTATTACACGCCGCACCAACGCCCCGACGCTCCCGATTACGCCAAGATTTCTCGCTACGGTTGGGGACGAGACTACCACAAAGTCATGCAGTCCAAACTCAAAGCCCTAAGCCAGTGGCTGACGGCTCAGGAACCTGGAATTGAAGCCCGTTATTACGCCGACACCGGCCCGGTTCCCGACAAAGCTTGGGCCCAGCGAGCCGGATTGGGCTGGATTGGCAAAAATGGCAACTTAATCGCCCGAAACTATGGCAGTTGGTTATTTTTGGGCGAAGTTCTTACCAACCTTACCCTCGCTCCCGATCGTCCCCACACCCAGCATTGCGGCACCTGTACCCGCTGCTTGGACGCTTGCCCCACCCAGGCGATCGCCCAGCCCTTTGTGGTAGATGCCAACCGCTGTCTTGCCTATCACACCATTGAAAATCGCTCAGAACAACTGCCTCCTGCCATTGCCTCCCGTTTAGAGGGATGGGTGGCAGGCTGTGATATTTGCCAGGACGTTTGCCCCTGGAATCAACGCTTTGCTCAACCGACCGATGTCAGTGATTTTCAGCCCTACCCTCAAAATATTGCGCCCAAGCTGAGGGAACTAGCCGAAATTTCCCAAGAGGATTGGGATCGGCGCTTTCGGGCCTCGGCTTTACGAAGAATTAAGCCTCAGATGTTGCGCCGCAACGCCCGTGCTAGTCTAGATAGACTGGAGTAATTCCCTGCTCCCTTTGGGCAAATTATCAAGTTGCGATCGCCAAATTTTGTGCTAGTTCTGACTGCCAAATCTCTAAGTTTATCCAGTGGCGTCCCGGCCCGCGAAGACCATTAGGGTTAGCGATCTAAGACCATTACCCCCTACGCCAAGCATCCCTGCAATTGAAGTGAACCGATGGCAATTAAGGCAGTCATATTTGATTTTGATGGGACGATCGCCGATACCCACCAAGCTATTATTGCCATTACCAATCGCCTGGCAGCAGAATTCGGCTATACTCCCGTGGATTCTCAGCGATTAACCCAACTCAAGAATTTAAGTTCCCGTGAAATTGTCAAACAGGCAGAACTTCCCTTAATTAAACTGTTTTTTTTGCTCAGGCGAGTCCAGAAAGAACTGGCCCGAGAAATTATTTACCTCAAACCAATTCCAGGGATGCCCGACACCCTCAAAATCCTCCGCGAAGCAGGCTATAAATTGGGCATTATTACCTCCAACTCCCAGGAAAATGTGGTGCGTTTTCTCGAAATCAATCAACTTTACTCCCTCTTTGAGTTTATTTACTTTCGGGCCACCCTGTTTGGCAAACATCGAGTGCTTCGAGACTGCCTAAAACAACAGCGGCTCCACTCCCAAGAAGCCGTTTATATTGGTGACGAAACCAGAGATATTGAGGCCGCAAAACGCTGTTGTGTCAGGGCGAT
>JAAUTE010000267.1 GCA_012031815.1 Chloroflexaceae bacterium | reverse complement strand
CCCGTTCAAGTCGAGCGGTTGCAGGCCGGACTCGCTGCGGACAACTTGGGATTTTGTCAACCCCCACCAAAGTTTGGGTGCGTACCGTTGGCGACGATTTTGTCGTATTTGATAGTATTTTTCACCGCAACCGGGATGGGCTGCTGATTCTAGAACTAGAACCAGCGGGTTCCCAAGAAAGCATTCCTTTCTTAAGCTTCTACCATCTAGCGCGGGTATCCATTAACCAACTCCAGCAAACTACCAGCCTGCGCGACTTTTGCCGGGTTATTGTCCAAGACATTCGCAAGATTACCGAGTTTGACCGGGTGATGCTCTACAAATTTGACGAAAACAACCGCGGCTCGGTCATCGCTGAAGAAAAACGGGATGGACTGGAATCCTACCTCGGCCTCCACTATCCCGAATCGGACATTTCTAAACCCGCCCGCCAGCTTTTTAGCACTAACTGGATCAGAATCATTCCCGATACCCACGCCCAACCTGCCGCCATCGTCCCGGCAGAAAATCCCCTGGTCTCGACCCTGGATCTCACCCACTCAATTTTGCGGAGCGCCTCGCCCTGTCACATCGAATATTTGCGCAACTTGGAAGTTGGCGCATCTTTGACTATTTCCCTGATCAAAGACCAGAAACTCTGGGGATTAATCGCCTGCCACCACCAGACCCCCAAATACGTCTCCTCCGAACTGCGTAAAGCCTGCGAATTCCTGGGACGGGTCATCTTCTCAGAAATTTCCGAGCGGGAGGAAACCGAGGATTACAACTACCGGATGCGCTTGACCTACATCTAGTCAACCCTGGTGGACTAGATATTCCAGGAAAAAATTTCATTTCATCGACGGCTTGACCAAATACGACCCTAACTTATTAGATTTGGCAGGCGCTCAAGGGCCGCGATCTATTTCGGCGGCAAGTAACAGTTGATTGGGACAACCCCCAGCGAAGAAGACCTGAGTTGCCTGGTGCAGTGGCTGGGTAATACGATTGAGAAAGAGGTTTTTGCCACCGATTCCCTGGCCCGGCTTTATCCCGATGCCGAGGCGCGATAAAAATGTGGACAGTGGGCTGCTAGCCATTCCCATTGCCCGCCAGAGTTTTGTTTTGTGGTTCCGTCCCAATGTCATTCAAAGGGTTAACTGGGGCGGCGCTCCCAAGCAAGCCTATCAGGCTTTCACCTCCCCGGAAGGCTCGACTCTCCCCCCGCCAGTCCTTTGAGCGCTGGAAAGAAACGGTGCGGCTCAAGTCTTTGCCCTGGCGGCCAGTGGAAATTCGGGCAGTCCTGGATTTACGCAAAAGCCTTTTCAACATCGTCCTGCGCCAAGCGGAAGAGCTAGCCCGCCTGGCCCACGATCTAGAGCGCTCCAATGCCGAGCTGACAAAGCTGCGCTATCGGGAAAATTTCGATGAAAATGCCCAAGAGTTTATCGGCTACGCGGTGGAATCGGTGAACCTAATGCAGACCTTCATTGACGAGGTGCTGGCTTACTCGCGGGAGACATGCAAGCGAGCGAACTGTCCCTGACCCAGGTAGAAACAACCTTAGAACGGGCGCTCACTAATCTGCGGCGAATCGTGGATGCCATAGCCTTTCTGCGTCGGGAAGGAGAGTGTGCCGCTTGCCCCGCAAAGATGATCGGGAAGTACTGGCAGAAATTTACGGTGGTTCTCCCCCTGGTCAGTCCCCAAGCTGAGGGTTAGCTGTACTGCACTAGCGTTCGCGTGTAAGCCCCTGCCATTTGGTAAAATTTGCGTTAAGATTGTCTCGATATTTCTTAACGTTAATATTCAAGCGCTGCTGGGTAATATCACCGGTTTTTACGGCTAGGTTTGGATTTTCTGCTCTGGCTTTCCGGTCAAATCCCAACGTCTCTGCGCTGATCGTTTTTCTGTTTCTGCTCTTGGTCTGTTGGCGATCGCGGAGCTGCGGTTTTACGAAGGCTCCCGGTGATGTTGCCTGCTAGTCTGTTAATAGCTGCTAAATTTTCGCCTTTTCTCTAAAAACTAAATTTTTACCATGAATAGCGCCGCTTTAGTGATTCTCCCAGGGAGTTTAGAGCCAGCGCTTGCCACCATGCTAGAGTTGCTGGCCTCGCCCCCTGAAATTTCCTTCGATTACCTGGTTCCTACCGGTGGGTCTTCCGAGCTAATTTTCTTGGAAAAAATCCCCCTTCTAGTCGAAGGGAGCGCTTTAACCCCAGACGCCGAAGCTGGCGATCGCCCTGAATTTCCGACGGCTGCTAGCACCAGAGAAATATTTCAGTTGCGGGGATTGGCACCAAGCTTAGCGGTTGAGGAACCTATAGTGTTTGTGTCGGCCAGCCCTGAGAAAATTGTCGAACCGCCGCGTTTAGGTTCAAATCCGATCATTACTACCGATCCTAAGGATTTTGAAGTTCTTCCCTTAAATCAAACCGCAAACTTTCCGGCAGGACGCAATGCCGCCTTCGATTTGATTGGCTTGACCGCGCTGCGTAACGATACTCGCTTTGCTGGCCTGGATGGCAGCGGCTTGAGCGTGGCGGTGATTGACACGGGCATTAATGCCACTCACCCCGCTTTAGTCTCTAATTTTCGGGCTTTTGTGGACTTTCTGGGCAGCAACAATCCCTCCCTGGTGACCAACGCCAATTTAGCCTTTGATACCGTCGGCCACGGCACCCACGTTTCAGGAACCATTGGCTCGACCAATCCGGAGATCGGCATTGCGCCCCAGGTGGACTTGCTCGGCTTGCAGGTGTTTAGCTCCGGCGGTACGGCGAATCTGTTTACTGTGGAGAGAGCGCTGCAATGGGTCTTGGATAATCGCGAGGAACACAACATTGTTGCGGTGAACCTCTCCCTAGGCGGTGGCTTGTTTGCATCGGATTCCGACCCAGCGTTGCGGTTTAATCCTCTGGTGGATGAGGTTGAGCGCTTAGAAGCAGCCGGGGTGACGATTGTGGCAGCGGCAGGCAACAGTTTTGCCAGCAATTCTACCCCTGGCTTGGCCGCACCCGCTATTTTCAGTACTTTGGCGGTGGGGGCGGTTTATGAAGACGGCAGCCGCAGCAACGTGCAGTTTGGCGGCGGCGCTAGGGATTTCACCACCGGGACTGATCGCATCGCCAGTTTTAGCCAGCGCCTAGACGCGCCCAATTTCTTGTTTGCGCCAGGAGCCTTCATTAATAGTACGGCTTCGGGGGGAGGATTTGCCGAGCAAGCGGGAACGAGCATGGCTGCGCCTCATGTAACGGGAGCAGTAGCCTTACTTCAAGAGGCTGCCCTGGAATTTGGCGGACGGTTCCTATCCACCACAGAAATCAGTGATATTTTACTGACGACGGGCGATCGCATTTTTGACGGCGATGATGAAAACGACAACGTTATCAACACGAATACGTCCTTCACTCGGCTCAATGTTTTCAATGCGGTAGAAGCGGTCTACGATCTTTTTGCCCAGCCCGAAGTAGACCCGCTGACGGGAGTGGAACAAATTGGCAACCTGCTGTTTGCAGGAAGCGGTAGAGAGGTATTTTAGAGGAAGTCTCCCAATTGCTCTTTCCCGGTCGGGGAGGAGCAATTTTTGCCGGAGCCTTACAAGCGTCCCCGGAAGCCACAACCGTACAATTTCCTGCCTCCATTGCGGCAACCGCAGAGGTGACTTCTAGAAACAGTGGCTTAAATCCGCTGCCGGACTTGTTTGCCAGCGCTGTTAGCAATCTAGAACCAGGTTTTGTGCCGGAGGGATTGATTTAGATTCAATTTTGAGCTTTATCGAGATTGCCAGTCCTCAGAGGGAGCCAGCGAGATCGATTCCTTGCCACTCCAGGGTATCCCCGATCGCCGTGCCATCGTGATAAGCGGCCAGCAAAACTTCGCTGGTCTTGCCCCAGGCAATGGTTCCGGTGGCGTCAATGGCGATCGCGCCCAGATCCCGGTTATTGGTGCGGGATTCCTGAAAAGAGCGCTGCATGGCGGCGGGGAGGGACAAGCCATCGGTAACGCGCACCACAATCCGCGCGGCCAGGCATTCGTCGATAATATCTTCGCCGATGCCGGTACAGCTCACGGCAGCGTGGGCGGTGGCATAGTTGCCTGCGGGCATGGCAGAATCGCTGACCCGACCGATGCGCTCAAACCCTTTCCCGCCTGTGGAGGTTCCCGCTGCTAGGTATCCCTGTCGATCTAGGGCAACGACGCCGATGGTGCCCCGCCCGGCTGCTTCGGCAATGACGTTAGCCATATTTTTTTGAAAATTCTCCTGGCGTTCTTGCAGCCATTCATTGAGGCGCAATTCCGTTATCGGGTTATAAATCGGCAGTTGTAGTTCTCTGGCCAAATCCGCTGCCCCAACATCAGAGAGGACGCGATCGCTTTGGTCTTGCAGGGTTTGAGCGAGTTTGATGGGATTTTGCAGGCGAGAAACATTAATTACACCGCTAAAGCGTTGACTCGCACCGTCCATCAAAGCAGCACTCATGCGGATTTGTCCATCAGATTGCAGTACAGAACCTGTGCCAGCATTAAAGCGCGGTTCGTCTTCGAGCAACTGACAGCCCTGGATAACGGCGTCGGTGGCGCTTGCCCCGTTCAGGAGTAATTCATAGACGGTTTTGATAATACTGTGAAGTGACTCGCGGACAGTCTTCAAGCCGCCTTTGCCCGATAAAGAACTGCCTGCACCACCATGAATGATTAATTTCGGTTGCACCCTGCTGACTCCTCCTCAACTATCCAATTGTCCAGAGTAGCAGTTTTTTAGGTCTCGCTTTGGCGATCGCGGGGGATAGCGGTGGCGGCGGCAGCGATCGGAGCAGTATTTCACCTCATCCCAACAGTCAGCCCATTTTTTGCGCCAGGTAAAGGAACGCTGGCAAACGGGACAAATTTTGCTGGGAAAATCGGATTTAACGCGCTGTCGGGCCACGGTAGTCAATTGGGAAATATCAAGGCAAAATGAAAATTTGCAGACTCTATTCAATTTAACAAAGGCAACCCTCGCGATGGTCAGCAAGCTCAGCGCCCTCAGAATTGTGTTAGTCGAACCCGCCGGCGCACTCAATGTCGGGTCGATCGCGCGGGTGATGAAAAATATGGGCTTGCAGCAGCTCGTTTTGGTGAATCCGCAGTGCGATCGCCTGGGAGAACAGGCCCGATTGATGGCGGTGCATGGGGCGGACATTCTAGAATCAGCGCAAGAAGTTTCTAGTTTAACTGAAGCACTACACGGCTGTCAGCGGCTATTGCCACCACGGC
>JAAUTE010000034.1 GCA_012031815.1 Chloroflexaceae bacterium | reverse complement strand
CCGGTATGGGTGGGTTTCCCGTGGATACGGAACGGCCTCGCCCGGGAAGTTTCCGCCATAGCGTTGAATTACTTCTCAAAAACCGTATGGTCGTCATTTTTCCAGAGGGCAATATTTTTCGCGATCGCCAAGTTCATCCCCTCAAGCGCGGCCTGGCCCGCATTGCCATTGAAGCAGCCACGCTGCAACCAGACAGCCAGCTCAAGATTCTTCCCGTAGGCATTCACTACAGCCAGCCCTACCCTCAATGGGGGACTGAGGTGACCGTAACCATCGGCAAACCCCTGACTGTCGGCGATTATCAAGACCCCTCGCCCCGCAAGCGATCGCAAGACCTGACCGCTGCCCTAACCACTTCATTGCAAGCCTTACAAGCGGAGTGCGAACCAGACGAGCCAGAACTGGTAGCGGCCAACTAAATCTCTAGGAGGGCCTTACTTTAGAGTCCCTTAAGAATTTATAGTAGAAGCGATCCCCAACTTCCTCACCCGCCCGTGAAACCGATTTCTATCCTAGGCTCGACTGGCTCTATCGGCACTCAGACCCTCGACATTGTCACCCAGTACCCGGAGCAGTTTCGCGTTGTTGGACTGGCTGCCCGGCGCAATGTTGAACTTCTAGCGGCACAAGTTCGCCAATTTCGTCCAGAAATCGTTGCCATTTGCGATGAAGACCAACTGGCCGACCTAAACGTCCGCTTGGCAAGCCTTGATTACTGTCCTCTGGTAGTAGCAGGAGAGGCGGGGGTTGCAGAAGTGGCTCGCTACGGAGATGCGGAAAGTGTAGTGACGGGGATCGTGGGCTGTGCCGGGCTGCTGCCGACCCTGGCTGCCATTGAAGCGGGTAAAGATATTGCCCTGGCCAATAAGGAAACCTTGATTGCGGGCGGGCCGGTGGTACTGCCGCTGATTGAGAAACACGGGGTTCAACTCTTACCCGCAGATTCGGAGCATTCTGCCATTTTTCAATGCTTGCAGGGGGTTCCAGCGGGAGGACTGCGGCGCATTTTGCTGACGGCCTCCGGCGGCGCGTTTCGGGACTGGCCGGCGGAAAAATTAAGTACGGTGCGGGTACAAGATGCCCTGAAACATCCTAATTGGTCAATGGGGCGCAAAATCACCGTGGATTCGGCAACTCTGATGAATAAAGGGCTGGAGGTCATTGAAGCCTATTATCTCTTTGGATTAGATTATAACCACATTGATATTGTCATCCATCCCCAAAGTATTATTCATTCTTTGATTGAACTGCAAGACACCTCGGTTTTAGCGCAATTGGGCTGGCCGGACATGCGTTTGCCCTTGCTCTATGCCCTATCCTGGCCCGATCGCCTCTACACCGATTGGGAACCGCTAGATTTGGTAAAAGCGGGTAGTTTAACCTTCTGCGAGCCGGATCGCCAGAAATATCCCTGCATGGATTTAGCCTACGCAGCGGGACGGGCGGGCGGCTTGATGCCAGCGGTGTTAAATGCGGCCAACGAGCAAGCTGTGGCTCTATTTCTAGAGGAAAAAATTGGCTTTCTAGAAATTCCTCGCCTGATTGAAACAGTTTGCGATCGCTTCTCGGCCCAGAATACCGCGACGCCGAGCCTGGATGACATTTTGGCTGGCGATCTCTGGGCGCGCCAAGAAGTGAAATCTGCGAGTTTAGAGCTGGAAAAACAGGTTATTTCCGTGTAATCAACCCCAATCAGCCCCATGCCGGTAGAATTAATTATTCTCATTGCTTCCCTGGCTGTTGCCTGGTTAGTCTTCACCTGGCTCGTTAAAGTCATTAAAGCAAGTGTAAGTTCGGCCCTGCTCATTGCGGGCCTGGTTTTAGTGTTGCAGCTTATTTTTGGCATTGGTCCCGGGGATTTATGGCAGCAGGTTATTAGCTTGCCCCAAACCCTCTGGGAACTGGTTACGGGTTCTCCGCCCGAATAATTCCGGGAATTTGGTTTAAACCGAGGGATTTTGGCAGTGAATAGTGACCCTAATTGCGATCGCCACCTTCCAACCGGCGCCGCCATTCTTCGTCGATTTGATCAGCCCGCTCCAAATTCTGCTCCAGCAATCCGGTTTCGGTAGAATAAGCGATATCTTGCTGGGTAATTACCTTCTCGGCGGCAAATTGACTAGCGAAAACCAGTTTTTGCTGTAATTGTGGCGTTGGCTGTTGCAGCCCTTGGGCCCACTGCTGGCGAGCCTGATTGCGGGCAGCGAGCCGCTGATTTCTCCCTTGCAGCCACAAGTAACGAATCGCAGGAATCCCCAGAAAAGCGAGGGCATAAGTCAGCAATAAGCCATAAATCGAAGCGACAAAGGCCACAAACCCGCCCAATTCCGCCGCAATCCCGCCCCGCAGCAAAACGCCTAAAAAAACTGCCAGAACCAGATTTAAGCCACCTAACCCGGCCGCCAGGGCCAATTGTCCGCCACTGGCCTCACTAAAGCGCCAAGGGTGTTCCTGCAAAGAGCTGGCCACGGGTTCCAGCCCTCGACGCCCTGCCGTGACTTGCAGTTCCGGGAAATAGTAAACGATTTGTCCTTGGGGCGAAACTTCCGGGTAACCGTTAAAACGAGATAAAACAGGCAAAATATAGTCTTCGTCTTCCCTGGATCGGGATCGATCCCATCCAGGTAAGGCGCAATTTGTTCGGCCGCGATCGCACCGCGATGGTTGCGGATGACAGTGCCGATGGACTGCCAGCGCCGTTCTTCCAGGTTGTAATTGGGATTGCCGTCGCCAAAAACAAAGGAAAAGATCGCTTCCAGGAAGTTCATCTTCGATTCTGACCCAGTTTGGGGTTCCAATCGCCGCCGCTGCTGCCGCTGATAATAGTTGTAATCAGGATTGAAATACCAAAACCAGTTGGGGCCAAACCAAAAGGTAGGCATGAAAAAGCCATTCCCGCCAAACCCGCCGCGATCGCTGCTGCTACTTCGATTGTCTCCCCCCTCCCGATTAGAATTGGCTGCGGTCAAAATCACAATAATTGCCGCAATCATGAGAGCGATCGACAAAATTAAAATAACCCCAAAAGACAGCCGAATCCCGTAAAATACCCAGCGCCAAATCCGGCTTAAATTCTCCTGAAACCGCAGCCGCCAGTACTTATTTCGCAAAATTCCCCGGAAATCTCGCGGAAACAGATAGACAATATCTCCCGTTTCTGCAACCTGGAGATGTCCCCCCGCATCCGCTGCCAGGGCATTTAATCCCTGCTGGGCCACCTCCACATTCAGTCCCGCTTGAGCAGCGATATCCCCTGCGGTCACTCGGTACTCTAATTTCTCAATCGATTGGGCGATCGCCGGATTAAAAACCATGCCGCCTGTCTCCACACAATTGCCTCACTGACTTAAGTATAAGAATTTCTGCCCCAGGCTAAAAGACGGGGCAAATTGGGTTAAATTGCCAATCAAGCCCAAAAATTTCGCCAATTTCCTTCAATATCCCCTTGCTGTCGAAAAACCCACTGGGCGATCGCGACTCCCTGGGCGCTACCAGTTACCCTGGAGGGAAGTATAGTACTAACAAGGATCGGAAACTGTGTTATTTCAGCCCTTCAAACCGCTTTTTTGCTGGAGAAATTGGGTAATTTCTGGTTTAACCCTCTGGCTTTGGGGGGGCGGAATCAGCGCACAAGCTGCCGAATCGATTATCTTCGAGTACAAAATCCTGCGAGAAACCCTCAGCATTGAGGAGTTAAGGGAATTTGCCGATAAGGGAAAACCTTCTTCTTCCCTGCGAACCTACTTTAACCTCGCCAATCTTAACCCTGACACCCTCCAGGCAGTTTTATCCCAGGAAATCCCCGTCAATCCCGTTTCTCTCTCTCGATTGCTCAATACTTCGCCAGGGGAACTGCTCCTCGACCAAATCAGTCAAGTCATCCACACGCCCAGTGGACGGGCCAGTCGGGAATCTTTGCGCTCAGCCCTGGTCACCTCCGCCTTAGAGGACGAAGCCATTACCCTCATCGAAATTCTAGAAAATTACCCCACTGACGAAGTACGAGTCGATGGCGATCGCCTAGTGGGAATCTACCGCCGTCTCAATAGCGTGTTAAGTCTGCTGGCTATTCTGGAGCGTTAATCTAATAGGCCAGGGTTGCCAAGGTTTCTTTGAGGTAGCGGCGAACTTGCTCCTCTAAGCCATTACTACTAGCCGGGCGCTCCTGCTGCCAGCGACGAAACCCAGAGCTATTGGCGATCGCCTGCTGTAAGCTGGCCCAAACCTGAGCGCTTTGGATATCGGGAGAAAGGGTTGTATAACTCATGGACGGTGCGGCTCACTTGGCAAACTGTCCCTTCATTGTAGACTAGCCCTCCCGTTCGCGTTCTGTCGGTTCTGATACTAGGGTTGGCAGCAAGCGCCTCACCCGCAGCCCTGGTACGGTAAACTCGCGCTCGATTTGCTCTACGGGATAAGCTTCCGTGGCTTCCCACTGCTGTTTCCCCGTCGCTAATACCCCCAAAACACTCAAAGGCACTTGCCAGAAGAGATTACATCCCAAAAAAGCGATCGCGCCACCAGCAATCCCCAAACTCGCCCCTGGGGTAAAAAACGCCGCCGCCGGACTAGCCAGGGGAGCAAATCGGTAAACTTGCCAAAAAAGGACAAACATGACCAGCGCTCCCACCAAGGCGATCGCCCGCTGCTTGCCTGTCTTAAACAACGCTAGAATTTGCCGCTGTTGCGCGGTTAGAGCTTCAGTTCGTACTGCAAATAGCACTAAACTAAAGATATCGAAGGGACGATGCCACTGCATCCAAAGAATCGGCAGGATACCAAGCGTTCCCACCAATAAAGGCTCTAATCCTAACATCGGCAGAGGGTCGCCAACCGCCAATCCCAGCCAAACCCCCTGGAACAGCAGGGGTAGCAACCCCAAACCCGACAGATGAATCCACAAAAACGGTTCGAGACGAAAAGAGGTCATTGGTTACTCAGGAAAACTAGCTCCGTTTTACCATTAACCCCTCACCCCTCACAAGTTCAGACAGTTAGCTTGCGGCGCTTGTAGGTCTTCTCATAGACCTCGATATTGTCACCCACTTGCCAGTCATTGAACTTATCGGAGTTAATCCCGCACTCATAGCCAGCATTGACTTCTCGCACATCCTCTCGAATCCGCTTGAGAGAATCCAGGATACCCTCAAAGACGACCCCATTGCCACGGCGTACTCGCAAGAGACGATTGCGGATAACCTTGCCTGACTGGACATAGCACCCTGCCACCATCCCTCGGCCAACGGGGAAGACGGCCCTCACCTCGGCCACGCCCAACCCTTCTTCGACTTCTTCGGGATCGAGGAGACCTTCCATCGCCCCCTGAATCTCGTCAAGGAGTTTATAGATGACATCGTACTGACGCACGTCTACCCCTTCGCGATCGGCGGCCGGGCCGGCACCGCTGGCTAGGGTGGTGTTAAAGCCAACAATCACTGCGCCACTGGCAGAGGCTAAATCCACGTCGGTTTCCGTAATTTCTCCAGGGGCAGCCAGCAAAACCCGGACTTGGACTTCTTTTTGCGGCAGTTGCTTGAGCGATCCGACAATCGCTTCCACCGATCCCTGGACGTCGGCTTTGAGAATCAAATTCAACTCTTTGAGTTGACCTTCTTCCACTTGGGCTGACAAGCTGCTTAGAGAAATCCGGCGCGAACCCACCATCTGCTGGAGGCGGGTCTGGCGCTGTTGCTGGGCTCGCCGATCGGCTACGGATCGAGCTTCTTTCTCGTTGGAGAAGACTTCAAATTCCTCTCCAGCCGCTGGCACTTCGTTAAGGCCGAGAACCTCTACAGCAAAGGAAGGCGTAGCTGCCTCGACGCGATCGCCCGGTCGTCGATCATAGCCCGAATCTTACCAAAGACGGAGCCGATGACAATAATGTCGCCCACTCGCAGGGTTCCGTTTTGTACCAGCAATGTGGCCACCGGCCCCCGTGTGCGATCCAGGTTGGCCTCGATGACCGTACCCCGCGCTAAGCGATCGGGATTAGCGGAGAGTTCTCCGATATCCGCGACGATAATTAAGTTTTCCAGCAGCGTATCCAGGTTTTCACCCGTAAGCGCACTGACGGGAACCATAACGGTTTCGCCGCCCCACTCTTCTGGAACCAGGTTTAACTCGGTCAACTCTTGCTTGACTCGCTCTGGGTCTGCCCCTGGTTTATCGATTTTGTTGATGGCAACGACGACGGGAACCTCGGCAGCGCGGGCGTGACTGATGGCTTCCCTGGTTTGGGGACGCACACCGTCATCGGCAGCGACGACTAAAACGGCAATATCGGTAACCCGCGCCCTCTGGCTCGCATGGCGGTGAAGGCTTCGTGACCCGGCGTATCCAAGAAAACGATTTGGCGCGGCTCGCCTTCATACTCAATGTCAACGTGATAAGCGCCGATGTGCTGGGTAATGCCGCCCGCTTCGCCCTGGGCAACCTTGGTTTTGCGGATGGAATCCAGGAGGGTGGTTTTCCCGTGGTCAACGTGTCCCATAATCGTTACCACTGGCGGCCGGAGCTGGAGGTTTTCCAGGTCTTCCGCATCCAGCATTTCTGTATTCTTGATAGCGGCAGCCTTCTCTTCGGGGGTGTCGATCGCAATCCCCATTTCCTCCACAATGGAGCGGGCCATTTCGCGATCGATGGTTTGGGTAATATTGACCGCAATGCCGCGCAGGAAAAACTTAGTGATAATTTCGGTTTCTGGGGCTTGGATCAGCTCCGCCAATTCCTGCACCGTAAAACTCTCTGGCAGGATTACCCGCTCTGGGGGCTGGAGCTTTTTCTCGCGACGGTCGGCCTTGCTGCTAGCAGGCGTCTCTGCTTTGGCCGCCGGTTTTTTCGTGAATTTCTTGGCCGTGGCGATTCTGGCCGGTTGCTGGGTTTGCTGTTTGGGTTTGGGAGGTCGAGCAATGGACAGGGTTGCTTGGGTCAGGGTCGAGGCACCGTCGGCAACGCTGTCAAAACATCATCGTCATCTTCAATAAGGCTGCGACGCTTATTTTTACCCGTTTTACTGGCTTTTGCCTTCTTGGCTTCTAGGGATTCTTCTTCCTCGTCTTCCCAAGTGGATTGTTTCCCCGTTTTGGCCGGAACCCCAGGAGTCTTCAGCTTGAGCTTGAGTCGTTTTTGCTCTTGGGTGAGTTCGGTGATGTCCTCCAGCGGCTCTTCAGCGTCCGCTTCCGGCACAATGGCTGTTTTCTCCAGGGTTGGCTTGACTTCTTCCGGTGGCTTGGGGCGCTGGGGCCGCTGGAGTTTAGGTTTGGGTTCTTCTGACTTGGATTCTGGCGGCTCAGCTTTTCTCGCCGGGGTCGCTGGGCGAGGCGGCAAAGATTCTGAACGCTCTGACTTCAGGCGAGTAACGATAGCAGGCTTCGGCGCTACAGGGATGGCGGTTTCTGCCTTAGCCGGCAGCGACCGGTCAGCTTTGGCAATCCGGGGCTGTTCTTGACCGCGAGCAGGCGGTTTTTGCAGTTGCGGGGGACGATGAGTCTCTGTCTCTGCTTCCGAGGCACCATTGCCCAGGAGCAGCTCCGGGACGGGGGGCACCACGGCCAGGTCGATTGAATCCTCCTCCACCTCCTGCACCGCTGTTAGCGAAGGTTTAGGCGGCTGCGGGCGTACGGGGGGGGCGCGGCGGCCCGCTTAAAGCTGGAGCCGAGCCCGTTATTTCTCCCTGTCCGTTGTCAGCGGGACGGTTCTGCTTGTGAACCGCTAAAATTTGCTGTTTCTTTTTGATTTTGTTGCGTTCCAAGGCTCGTCCAGCTCCATTATCTCCATTGTCAGTGTTAGCGGCATGATGATTGCTTGTGCGGCCAGCGCGACTGGACTTATAGCGTTGCGCCGCTTCCCGAATGCGTTCGGCTTCCGATTCGGTAATGGTGCTGCTGTGGGTTTTAACAGCGATGTTTAACTGGGAACAAATGTCTAAAAGGTCTTTATTATCCAAATCTAATTCTTTTGAGAGGTCGTAAATTCTAACTCTTCCGTTGTTCATCCAAGATTCCCCTTACTACGTGCCAACAGGCTTTCCTGACAATTGGCGATCAATGGCTGGGTTGCGTACAATTGGGTTAAATTTCTTTGGAATTTGCTGCTTCTGTTCGTTGACGAGGAGATGGTTGCCCTCGGCGTCTTTCTAAAACTGCGATCGCAGCTTTTGATAGGCACGAGCCGTCCTTAAACTCATTAGGAACTGTCTGAAGGGGCGGCGGTGTGGGCGGGAGTTTAGGCGCGGGCTAGGTTGTCACCATCTAGAAGCAGCTCAATTTTCCTCCTTAAATGTTATTAGCTCCGGGGCAATCAGGTGTCCTACTTCAGGGTAGAAAGGCTCTGGGTTTTCTTAAATTAGCGTCCAGATTCTGCTTCCAAGGGTTTGAGGCGCTCCCACAAACAGTCATAGAGGCGATCCGGAATGGCTACTTTTAGCGATCGCCCAAGGCGATTTTTTTGTCGGGCTGCCTGTAGGCAACTAGACTGGGGACAAATGTAGGCAGAGCGCCCCATACCCCTATCTAATTGTACCTGGTGAGATGGGTAGACTCGGACAATTCGCCAGAAGCTCTCCTTGGGAGCAACTTTGCGACAACTCACACAGCGTCGGTAGGAGGAGTTTGGGGACGGGCAAGCCATGGTTGAGAATCACTGGAAACAGTACTAGGCGGGTTGACAGGTTGAATTACTGGATTTAGAAGGCTGATTCTTCTTCATCTAGGGAGAAGATTTCGTCTTGCAAGTCTGGCGGTTCCGGGCTGGCTAAGGGGGAAAATTCCTCCTCGTCTTCGTCGTCGGGGTCGCTGAAGGCTTCGGGGGGAGGAGGAGGGGGTTGAGCCGCTTTTTCCTGTTCGTAGCGGTACTTGTCTTTGATATCAATTTTCCATCCGGTTAAGCGAGCGGCAAGGCGAACGTTTTGACCTTCTTTGCCAATGGCCAAACTGAGTTGATCTTCGGCGACGAGAACGAGGGACTGGCGCTCTTCGGGATTGACCAAAACCACTTGATCGATGCGGGCGGGAGAGAGGGCGTTGGCAATGTAGGTGGCGGGGTCGGGCGACCAGCGAATAACGTCAATTTTTTCGCCCCGCAGTTCGTTGACCACGGCTTGAATGCGGGAACCTCTAGCGCCGATGCAGGCTCCCACGGGATCTACATCCCGCTCCAGGGTATCTACGGCAATTTTGGTGCGGGGACCGACGTGGCGGGAGGGGGGGACTGGCTTCACGGGCAACGGCAACAATGCGGACGATTTCTTCTTCAATTTCGGGAACTTCGTTGGCGAAGAGGTACACGACCAGTCCGGCAGCCGCTCGCGAGACGATCAGTTGGGGCCCGCGATGGGAACCTTCCCGGACTTTTTTCAGCAAGACCTTGAGGGTGGTGTTGGCCCGGTAGTTGTCGTTGGGCAGTTGTTCGCGCTTGGGCAGTTCGGCTTCCACTTCCGTCTGGCCAAAACTGCTGGAAACGGCGACGATGGCGGATTGTCTCTCAAACCGCAGCACCCTAGCCTGTAAAACGGTGCTTTCTAACTCCTGAAATTCTTCCTGGATAAGTTTGCGCTGCTGATCGCGGAGTTTTTGCAGCAGGACTTGCTTGGTTTGAATGGCAGCCATGCGGCCAAAATCTCGCTGCTCTGGGGTCACATCCAGCACGACTTCATCGCCTAGTTGGGCTTCTGCGGCAACTTCTTGGACTTCCTTGAGGGCAATTTGGTGGTCGCTGTTATCGACTTCTTGGACAATTTGTTTGGTAGAGAGAATGCGGAAGCCTTCTTCCTCAACGTCTAATTCCACTTCAAAATTATCGAAGTAGTCATCAGTATACATGTGTCGGTCGGGCCGGTCGAGGTTTTGCGATCGCCGATAGCGTTCGTAGCCTTTGAGCAGAGCTTCTCGGAGGGCTTCTTGAACGGCGGTGTGGGGCAGGTTGTGGCGCTGGCTGATTTCTTCAATCATCGCGCCGAGACCGGGCAGACTCACAATTGACATAGACAGTTCTCCTCCAAAAAAGGCACAAAAAACACAGGCGGGCTAGCGCTGGTCGTCGAGTTGGACTTTGTCCACCAGGGAGCGGGGGATGGCGAGGTGGCGGCCCTTGTCGTTGAGGTAAACGGCGGTTTCGTCCCGTCCCTGAAGACGGCCCCGCCATTGGCTGTGGCCTTGATAGGGTTCGCTGGTGGTGACAATGGCAGCAAATCCCTTGAAGGCCGCAAATTCGCGATCGCCAAGGAGCTGGCGGGAAATGCCGGGGCTGGAAATTTCGAGGACGTAAGATCCGGGAATCAGGTCGCTGGCATCCAAGCGGGCTTCGAGGGCGTGACTCATCTGCTCGCAGTCGTTTAGTCCGGTGTCGCCCGTTAAATTCCGCACGTCTACCCGTAAAATCGGGGGCTTGCGGTTGGTTTGAAAGACCGCTTCCACCACTTCCAAACCGAGTTCGGCGGCAATCGGCTCGGCCAGATCGAGAATTTCTGGGATTAAAGGATGGGTCATGGAAACAATAGTCACAAAAAAAGCGGGCATCACCCCACTTACACCAGTGCCAAGTCTTGCGGCCTGGCGGTTGCGAGCTACTCCTTTGGACTCGCTCACCACCTATCCTAACAACAATTTATCGAAGATGACAGAAATTGTTTTGAGAGTCAAACATGAATGGGATTAGCCAGGGCTGGAGCAGTTTTTCCGGGAATCGTACCTACTGCTCTCGGCGATCGCCGATGTATTGCCTGACTTTCATCAAAATCTTGCCCAATTCGTTAGCGCCCTTACCATCGGGCCCGCAGCCCCAGTAACAATCTCTGGGGGAGTTTTCGATTAAAATTTCCCCGCCTGTGGCGAGCAGGATGGCTTGAATGTCTGGGTGGGTAAGAAACTTGGTAAGTACGCCTTGCCACATAATCGCTTTTTCACCTGCTCCCAATCGGCACGCAGGCGGCGATCGCAACTTCGTCCGAGACTAGCGGCGGCTTCGGGGGTTTCGGCCTGGCGGATGAGGGGAATGAGGGCCGCATCGGGAGAATTGACGAATTTGTGGGCCTGGTAGTAATGTTCAACGGTGGGCCAATCCCAGCCAGCGCAATGAATGGGATGAGGAGAAAAATTAGAAAAACAACCGTAGGGAGCTTCAACTTTATAAAACAAAATGGCCATCGCAATCCCCAACGCCCAATAGCGATCGTCCGCTAGCTTTATCTATATTAAATCCTGGAGGAGCGGGCAGGGGAATCCGGGAAGGGAGCAGCAGTTTTCAGGCTTTAGAAGCCCAAGTCAGCTTTAGCCAGTTCGGCGGCGGCAAAAACGTCGCGATCGCTTAAGCCTTCCCAGTCAGTGGTGCCAATTTCGGCATAAAACTTCTGGTCGTAGGCGCGGGTACGGATAACCACAGGCATGGGAACGGCGTGGCCCAACACCAGGGCTTGCTGTTTGGAATCGAGTTTAGCCAAGACCGATCGCAAATTTTGTCCCCCGGAAACGCCGGTAAAAATGGCGTCAATGTCTTTTTCGTCGTTGAGCAAACAGGTGATGCGGGTGCCAACCTGGGACATGACTTCGTTGTCGATGCCAGAGGGTCGCTGATCGACGATGAGCAAGGTGACAAAATATTTGCGCATTTCCCTGGCAATGGTGCCGAAAATAGTCTGGTGGACGATCTTGGAATCCAGAAACCGGTGGGCTTCCTCAATGGTAATGACCAAATGACAGGGGCGATCGCAGGGGTTTTTGGTTTGCAGGAAGCGCTCGGCTTTTTTCACGTAGCTGGCATGGATGCGGCGGGTGATCATGTTAGTTGCCAGCATGTAGGACAGCAGGTTGGATTGGGAGCCAAATTCAATGACCACATGCTTGCCCGCGTCCAGAGATTGCAACACCTGATCGATGTAGTTGTGGGGACAGGTGGAGCGCATATATTTGAGGCCGTCTAGGCGCATGAGTTTACGCTGTAGGGCCATGATTGACCCCTGGTGTCCCTGTTTTTCCTGGCAAAACTCATTGATTTCCTCGTTGGTCATATTGAGGAGTTGAATAATCCAGGATTTGCCAAATTCTGACAGTAAGATATTGGCATTATCGAGGCTGGCTTCCGACAAGCTCAATTCATAGCTCACCAGGCGAATATCTTCAATTTCGATCTGGTCGTAGCTGAGATAAAGTTCCTGGGCATCCCGGACGCCGCGCCGTTTGGTGGAGTCGGGATCGAGGGTATAAATTTCTACCTGACCAGGAAAGAGTTGTCGCAATCCTTTGACCGTACTCCATTGCTTACCTTCGCTGACCGCTTCCCAGCCATACTCCGAGTGCATGTCAAACATAAGATTAACGGCGGCTTGTTTGCGAATGATCCCAGAAATCAACAGGCGGGTGAGAAAGGATTTTCCCGTGCCGGACTTGCCAAAAACGCCGTTGCTGCGTTCCACAAAGCGATCCAGGTCGATGCAAATGGGAACTTCCATGTCCAGGGGTTGTCCGATGGCAAAATTACGGCGGTGGGGGTCATCTTCCCAGCCGAAAACGGCGCGAAAATCTCCTTCACAGGCTTCGTACACCTGACTGAAGTGGGCAGGAATGGTTTTAACGGGTTGGAGTTGTAGTTCGGCGCTGGATTGGGCTTGGTAGGAGGCTAACCCGTTGCCGTTCTGGTCGTGATGGCTGCCGTTATGGGAAGTCTCGCCCTCGGTGGGGGTAAACATGAGCATGGGCGCTAGTTCGATGTTGCCGTAGGTGCTGCTCCCGGACAGAACTTCCCGCATCAAGCTGTCGCTGGCAGCCGGGGGATCGGCCAAAAGGCGATCGCTAGCCGTACCGAGACTGACATCGGTGAGGAGACAAAAAAAGCGAGAGCGCATCCCTTGAACCACCAGGAACTTGCCGACGCGCATATCTTCCACCGAGACATCGGGGTGCAGGCGAACCTCCAGGCCCTGGGTGAGCGAACCTTGAATTACCGAACCGAGGGGAATATCGGGGTGCATACTAACCATCCAAGCGCCGTAACGCCGTTCAGTTCGTGCGTATTGACTTCACTATAATCCCAGGATTGACCCTATGGATAGCGCGTTTCGACCTTTTTGCGAAAATTTTTACGCTTTTGTATCAAGGGTTACTGAATATCGGGATTGAGTGTTTTGATGGAGCCGTTACCTGGTTGTGTCCGATCTTTACCAATCATCAATAAGCAACTCCTACCAGTCGATGAGCTACTCCCATCAGTGGATGAGTCGCTTCTATCAGTGGATGAGTCACTCCTATCAGTGGGTGAGTCACTTCTATCAGTGGCTCAGTCTCTTGTATCAGTGGGCGAGCTACTCCTTTCCCGGATAACGCCACTCCTATCAGTACTCAGTCCACTTCTACGTGGGGAGCGTCGCCCCTTACCCCAACCCTATCAACGAAGGCGATCGCGCTTGCCAGAATGGCGGAGAGTTACCTTACCAGGAAGCGTTCTAACCGGGGGAATAACATTTATTCATAAAAAAGATCTGTACAATATCCCGTAAAGGGTATTATACGAAAAAAATTCACCTAAAGTCCCACTGAGGGTGCTATACAGAAATTTTCCAGATAAGATCCTGTTCAGGGGTGTTATGTGGAAAAAATCCATCTAAAATATAGTTATGCCGCAAATCCTCGATCGGGGCAGCAGGTGCAAGTCTATCTGTCAGATGCAGAATCTAGGGCAGCGCAGGTTTGCTGATGGGGTGATTTGTTAAGTTTATTGTAGGGTAACCCTAAATTATATCCTTTACTCTTCTTAAGAATTCATCTGCATTTAACACAGACAAGGAACGGTTAAGTTGGTTAAACTGTTGATCGAAAACTGATGCTTTAAGGTAGGAGAGAGGGCTATTAGCGTTCCGATTGGATTATTTCTAACAGAGGGTCATGTTAGAGGTGCTATAGAGCTTTTATCGTGTCAAGTTCAATCTAACTCGCGTACTCATCGTAGTCTAGATTTAGAAATTATTAGACGAGAAAATGCTCTTCATGGAGTTGTAGCAGAGCAGTTCTACAATAACTTTATTCAGAATGATCTTTGTTTTAATTATCCAGATTGGTTTCGCTCTATTCCCTATTCCGTGCCTAAAGGTGAGGGTGGAGTGCGTCAATTTCACTTTCTCGAAACTCGCCTTTGGATACTGTATTACGCTTTAGGGTTCTACTTTCTTGATTTAACACAAGCAATGAGAACTGAATTGAATCCAATTCAGACTCGTGCCTCTATTCAGACTTACTACGGAGCAACTATCCGTTTAGATAATCCACAAAGAAGCCAAATTCACTACCAAGAAGATTATCAAGAGTTTACAAGAAAAATACGTCGAACGGTTCGCCATCAAATACAGAACCATAAAGTTGCTGTTCTGCATCTAGACATACAGGATTTTTTCCGTTCAATTGATCATGCCCGTCTTATGCAAGTTTTAGCAGATCAGGCTTTGCCTGCATCACGGTTACGTCTTCGTTATGACGAACATACACGCTTAACAATTCGAGAAATTCTATTTCTAATTATTCAGCGTCCGGAAGGTTTACCTATATCTCCGCAAAATATAGTTTCTAATTTACTCAGCCATCTTTTTCTATACCCGCTTGACTGCTGTGTGCGGGATGTTCAAATGGATATTGCTCCTTCTCTAACCTTTCACCGCTACGTTGATGATATGTTCCTCACGGTACAGTTTTCTAGTGAGGAAGCTAATGAGAATATTGGAACAAGAATGCTTGATATTTCTACCCATATCGGTGAGCATTTATCTAGTAATCTTGGTCTTAGTCTGAATCCACTTAAAACCAGATTAGATATTCTTGCTTCCGAAGAGGAATTGATGATTTGATTGAGCGTAGCCGCTTGGTCAGTTTCTACCGCCCATTACCTGAAGAGGGGGGAGAAACGCCACAAGAAACTTTGAATCGTGCAGTCTTAGTTTTAAACAGATTAAGAGAGCAATTTAGAGATAGAGGGTATGTAGACAGGACTGCGACAAATGATGATTTAGCCCTGAAGCAGTGCTTTCAAAATGCTGTTGCCAATTACACCCGTAGTCAACAAGCTCAACAGCAACTTGAACAAGTTTTTCAGGATTGGCATCCTGCATTAATGCCAAAAAGTATAAAAGTTTTAGTGTTTTTGATATCTCGTGTTCCAACTGCTTTGAATGGACTCTTCACTTATATTCGTGAAGCTTTGAGCAGTCCATTCCCATCTCTTACTACTCTTCATCTGGCTGAACATTTAATGTTAATTGATGAATACAATGGAGAATTTAGTAATGAGATTGTTCATCTTCTTCAAGCATCACCCAGTCCGTACGTTAATTTGCTTAGTCGTCTTATAAATCCTCGATCCCCTTCAGAAAACCGTTATATCAATATAGAGAATGATTGTTTACAGGAAAATAGCAGCCTTATGCAACAGGTTCGCCGCATGATTATTGCTGAGAAGCGGGGATTCCATAGCTTAGCTTACAATCATTTGTTAAATACTTTGCAAGAGTGGTGTTTCTGTCACCATCAACCGACGATATCTCGTAACCACTATGATCGCCCCAATGTAGTACGGTGGCTTGAGTCTATAGCAAGCCATTCTGAAATTGTATTTGTAATAACCATGTTTGATCGACGCAATCGCAATACAATATCTCACCCTGGAGATGAAAGTATAGAGGTTTCTCCAGTTGACAGAGTTGAATACGAAGAGCATTTAGCAAGACTAAATCTTTTCCTGCCTAATTTTTGTAGACGGCTTTCGTAATCACATGAACTAAAACTGATCTATATAACATTGTCTCTGAGGTGAGCCATGAATGCACAACTGATGATCCAACCCTCCTCTTTTATTGATGCTGGCATTCAAATCCAGCCAGTTCGAGGGCTTTTCTTATTCAAATTTAGCGAAGACTTACAAGAGCGACTAGAGAGCCTGAACGAGAAACAGCGAGAGTCACAGTTATCATCCGATGAAGCAGTAGAACTGACCGGAATGTTGGAACTCGATCGAATTTTCACACTGCTTAACGCAAAAATTATTGCTGAGTCTACATAGGTATGGCGATTCCAAAAGAGATTCGGCAGCAGGTTCGAGAGCGGGCTAAGTATCTGTGTGAATACTGCCATTCCTCGGAAGAAGCCAGTGCAGCACGGTTTGAAATTGACCACATCCAGCCGCGATCGCGTGGAGGGACAGATACATTTGAAAATTTGGCTTTGGCTTGTCAGCGATGTAACAGCTATCGTTACAACTTCACAGAAGGGACTGACCCAAAATCTCAAGTTTCTACTCAGTTGTTTAACCCACGGCTGCATCAGTGGAATGAGCATTTTGTTTGGGAAAAAGGCGGTTTGGTAATTCGAGGCAAGACTTCAATTGGGCGTGCAACGTGCGATCGCTTAGATTTGAATGACCAACAGCATAATGAAGGGGCAATTGTTAAAGCACGTCGTCTGTGGATTCAAGGCGGTTGGCATCCACCATCCGATGATGTTATTGAATCCTAACAGCTAAAAAACTCAGGTAGAGGGGTGGTTGCGGCGGCATAACAATGCGTTGGTGCGGACGGAACAGAGGTTATCGGTGGGTGTTCAAGGTTACTTGCCGCCGCACAACTTCACCGTTGGGCTGCTACTCGTATCTGTTAAGACAGGTGGTTTGAAAGTTGCCTGTTGGAGTTGATATTTTATTAAATTGCAAGGTCGTCAGTGAGGGCTGACGAATTGGCTGAGTTTGCAGAGTTTAAGCGTTATTATTGAGGTGCTAGGCTTCGTAAGTAGGTGCCGCCTACTATTAAAGGTCAGGTTGAACATGAGCGAGAAATATTTAACAGATTTTAGTTCGTGGATTAACCAAACAGCCCAACTGTTACGGGAACGTCGTTGGCAAGAAATCGATGTACCAAATTTGATTGAAGAGGTTGAAGATTTGGGCAAAAGTGAGCGGCGAGGGATTGCCAGCCAGCTAACTCGTCTTTTACTGCATCTGCTCAAGTGGCAGTATCAACCTCAGCGCCGCTCAGATAGTTGGCTTGACTCTATCACTGATGCGCGTACTCAGCTCGAATTGACGATTGAAGATAGTCCTAGCTTAAGGAGCTATCCGACAGAGCAACTTGAGGAGAGTTATCAACGTGCCCGTCGTCAAGCTGCCAAGCAAACGGGAATGGAAATTTCGGTGTTTCCAACGGTGTGCCCGTACTCTCTAGAAGTTGTCTTAGCAGAAAACTGGCTACCAGAGAGCTAACAATTCAAATACAGCGGACGGACAAAATCTAATGGTGCTGAGTTCGGGATTGTCTGCCGCCGCTAATTTGAGCCGGTTCGAGAGACCCTCCGCCACTTAGGTTCAGTCGATTTGACTCAAGGCTAGAAATCTACTGAATTTGTCCCTGTATGGTCAAATTTGTTAATCTAATTAGAAATCTAACAGGGCAGTACAGTGGTCGGAGTGCGATCGCAGGGATATTTTCCAAGTGGACAGAAGGCGCGAATTTTCTACGGAAAGGCTACGCCAACGCCGGGACAGTTTTCACACATGGCGATCGCCGCTAACTTTAGCCGTTATGTGGCTCAGTCTGCTTGTTGGGGCTGTAGCCAAAAGGTTATCATTTACTGAAATGTCAATAATCCAACCATGAACTACAGAGACTATATCACAATCGAACCAAATAAACGCGGTGGAAAGCCTTGTGTACGGGGCTTACGAATTACGGTTTATGAGGTGCTTGAGTACCTAGCTTCTGAGATGACCGAAGCAGAAATTCTCGATGATTTTCCCGATCTGACGCGAGAAGATTTAAAAGCCTGTATTGCTTATGCTGCTGACCGTGAGCGTCGATTTATGACCGCTCCATTATCTGCATGAAATTACTGTTTGATGAAAACTTATCCCCTAAATTACCGAACCGATTGAGAGACCTTTTCCCAGACTCGCTTCACGTTCGAGATGTGGGCATGGAAGCAACAATCGACCCAATCGTTTGGGATTACGCAAAAGACAATGATTTGATGATTGTCTCGAAAGATGTTGATATGCACGATCTGAGCTTAGTATTAGGGAATCCACCAAAAGTTGTTTGGCTTCGCCTTGGAAACTGCTCGACATTACAAGTTGAGAAATTGCTCCGTAAGGAATTTAGTACAATCCAACTATTTTATGAAGATAAAAATTTATCGCTGCTTGCCTTACCATAATGCACCGACGGCTTTGAATCTTTGGTAATCTCCATAGAGATCTAACCAGGGCAGTACAGTGGACGAACTCGCGAATTTCCTACGGGAAGGCTACGCCAACGCAAGGGCATTTTTCAAAATTGCGATCGCCTTAGCATTCCCGAACGATTCGCGATCGCCGACTAAACGGGTAACTGCCATCCTTGTCCAAACGCCAAACTCGCTTCAGTCGTTGCCATCGCCATTGAGACGGTAGCCGACGCCTCGCACGGTCTCGACCACCGTTTTACCGATTTTCCGGCGTAGATTGCGCACATGGGCATCTACTACATTGGAGTCAGGACTATGGCTGTAGCCCCAAATGCGATCGAGAAGCTGCGTTCGGCTGAGGACTTGCCCCGGATGACGCAGGAAGGTTTCTAGCAGTGCAAATTCCCGATTAGATAATTCAACGAGGTGATCGCCGCTCCATACTTGGCGTCCATTTAAGTCCAAAATCAGGGTGCCGCAGCGCAATTGACGCTCTGGGGAACTAGCAGAGGCGATGGTGGCTTGGCGACGATCCCGCAACCGCACTCGTATCCGGGCAAGTAACTCTTCAAAGCGAAAAGGTTTCGTGACATAATCATCGGCCCCGCCTTCGAGTCCCGCGATCTTCGAGTCGAGATCGTCGCGAGCAGTCAAGATCAACACAGGTAGCCGCTCGCCCCGGCCCCGCAGTTCCCGCACGATTTCCAAGCCATCTTTCCCCGGCAAGCCTAGGTCTAGAATGAGCAAATCGAAATCATCGCTACAACTAAGCTCAAGGGCAGTTTGGGCATCGGCAGCGTGGGCGGTAGCAAACCCATTGGCCCGCAAACCCTTATCCAAAAAAGAGAAAATACGGGGTTCATCCTCGGCAATTAGAATACGATTCATCGGTTTCTCTCACTCCCAGCCCGTCGGGCACGAGAAGGCGTCTCACAGGCGTAGGGAATGGTGATAGTAAAGGTGGAACCAACCCCAAGCTGGCTTTGTACCGCTACGCTGCCACCGTGGGCTTCGGCGATCGCTTGCACAATGGGCAACCCCAAACCCGCTCCCCGAGCATGGGAGGTAGATTTGCCAATGCGTACGAAGCGCTGGAAAATTCGCTGCTGATGTTCCGGCGCGATGCCGATCCCCGTATCCCGCACCCAAAACATGACGCTGCGATCGCTAACGAGGGAACCGATCGCAATGGTATCACCGGGTTGAGTGTGTTCGATGGCATTTTGTATTAGATTTAGCATCGCTTCGGTTAGACGCTGAGCATCGATTCTGACCAAGGCTTCCCTACCAAGCTCCAAACACCACTGCCGCTCGCCCAGGAGTTTAGCCTTCGTGCCCAGACCGCTCATAAACTCTGAGAGAGAAATAACACCGGGACGCACGAAATCTGGACGCTGGGCCTTAGCCAGCAGGCTCATCTCCTCGACCATGCACTCAAGGCGATCCAGTTCATCCATGGCAATGGCAATGGCTTCTTGCTGCTCTTCCGGGTCGTCGCCCATCAGTTCCAGATGGCCGCGCACGATAGTAATCGGCGTACGCAGCTCGTGACTGGCATCGCTGATAAAATTGCGCTGGCTGACGATTAGGGCTTGGAGGCGATCAAGCATGGCATTAAACGTCAGAGCCAGGGTTGCCATCTCCCCCCGACCCCCCACAATGAGCCGCCGCTCTAGATCTTCTTCGCTAATCTCCTGGGCAGTAGCCGTCAGCGATCGCACCGGCGCCAGAACCCACCCACTAATCCACCAGGAAAGAAAAAAAGCGATCGCAATGGTTCCCGCGAGCACTTCGGCAAATACAATGGTACCCTCTATGGCCTCTTGGCGCTCCCCCGCCGTAGTGTGTATACCAATAAAAGTACCGACAACCTGTCCTTGAACGGAGCGAATGGGTTCGACGACATAGATGAGGTTTTGGATGGCAGGATTGTCGCTGACCTGCTCCCCTTGGATAGCCTCCCTTTGCGCTGCCAGGAATTGGACTAATCGGGTTTCGGGCTGAATCTCCACCGGCAAAGCTTTAGGACTTGAAGTATAGAAGCGATTCCCAAGAAAAAAGATAAAGTAGTTTTCGTCTTCTGGTAGAGTCGTTAGTATAAAGTCGCTGATCAGGGCAGGGATATCGCCAAGGTTATTCTCTTGTTGGTGAGCCTGAAAACCTGTCATCTGCTCCAGCAGATCCCCGCGAACTCGTTCATCAATGCGCTGAAATAAAACCCAGCGGAATGCCGGAATTGCCAGGGAGCCTAGGAGCAGAAACAAACCTGCATACCACAAAAGAATTTGAGTGCGGGCTTCTCTAAAGATGTTTTGGGGCCATCGCTCTGAACCTGGCAAAATCAATATCTATAGTCTCCACTTGCAAAACTCAACGAGATCAATCTGCCGACGGATAGCGGCTTTAATAAGCTGCTGCTAGGTTAGTTTAACTTCAACTGTCGAAATCAACCCGTTTAAATTCACCCAGATTTTGACTGTATCCTAGACCTATTCGGACTTCCACCCGGATTTTCTCTTTAAGCCGTTGACTTTTACGGTTTTTAGTGCAATTACATCTTGTTCTGGATCTCAACCCTAAATTTTCCGCAGAATTCCGTTTCATCGACGAATCGCTGAATCATTGTCAGCCCAGGGATTGGGGTGGGTGATTCCCTTAAAGGTGATAAAAGAGCAATAAGTCTAGCCAAAATCCTGCTAGAATCCTGCTAACATTCAGGAGCTAGTAGCAGCAACCCCAAGTAGCACCTCAGTACTGTGTGCTGCCGACATTCAATGCCCACGGGCATAATCTGCGGCAATACCTTGAATTCACCCTTGAAACTGTATCCATGTACCGGGTTTTAATTGCGGAGGATGAGGAGCGCATTGCCGGGCTTCTCAATAAAGGATTACGCAAGTACGGCTTCACGGCAGAGATTGCTCGAAACGGCAAAGAAGCCCTCAAAATGGTTCAAAGTGGAGAATTCGATCTTCTCCTGCTGGATCTCGGCTTGCCCGATATGGATGGGATGGAAGTCCTGCAAGAATTGCAGACGCTCAAGCAAGACTTGCCCGTTATGATTCTCAGCGCACGGGCAGACGAACAAGACATTGCGGCGGGTTTTCGCCAGGGAGCTAAGGAATATGTCACAAAACCCTTTAGATTTAGCGATCTTCTTTTGAAGATTGCTAAATTGAGGTCTCAGTAGCCCCCTATCCCCGTTCCCTTCTAACCCTGGTGCTGTGGCCCAAGGCTCGCCAAGCTTTAAACAATAATGATGAATTTTTTCATGAAGTTATTTTCACCCCAACTTCATAGAACTTTCATCGCCCATCGCAAGATAGT
>JAAUTE010000266.1 GCA_012031815.1 Chloroflexaceae bacterium | reverse complement strand
GCAGCAACCAGACGGCCAATTTGGGGCTGATTGGTATAGCTCTTGAGGGTAATTTCTTTCATGTTGAGGATCATCTCCAAAACATCTTCCCCTGACGCCCGGAACTGTTGCAAATTCGTGGTTGACCCCTGCTATGCGGACAGCGGTGACGGCAGTTCCTTCGAGATTGGAAAGCAAAACTCGTCTGAGGGCATTGCCAACGGTGGTACCTTGGCCTTTCTCCAAAGGCTCAAGAGTGAATTTGCTATATTGAGTCTGATTTTTGTTGGTTTTCGATTCGACACACTCGATCTGAAACTGCGCCATAGAGTGACCTTCCTTGATGAGTCGCTAAGCTGGGTGGGTTCGTCGTCAGTCGCGAGTGCTGCTAGCGCGATCGCCAAAGTAGCGATGGCGGCAGAAATAGTGAGCTGTGGCGAGCCATTAGCGCCTTAAACCCGACGACGTTTGGGAGGGCGGCAACCGTTGTGAGGAATCGGCGTCACATCACGAATCAGCGTGATTTCCAGCCCGGCTCCTTGCAAAGCCCGAATCGCCGTTTCCCGTCCCGCACCGGGACCACTAACCATGACTTCGATTTGGCGCATTCCTTGTTCAATCGCACGACGGGCTGCATTGTCGGCTGCGGTTTGAGCGGCGAAGGGGGTTCCTTTTTTAGCACCTTTAAACCCGCTCGAGCCCGCCGAAGCCCAAGAGATGACATCACCCGTGCCGTCAGCGATAGTGACAATTGTATTATTAAAAGTGGACTGAATGTGGGCTACGCCGCTGGGAACGTTGCGCTTTTGCTTTTTAGCGCCGCTTTTTTTGGTTTGTCGAGCCATTTGCCTTGCTGATGGTGAATAGTTGCTGAAATCAATGAAAATAAAAGTCAGGAAAAAATAGCCTTGCCCGGCTGGCTATTTCTTCCCTGGGGCTTTCTTCTTGCCTGCAACAGTGAGGCGGCGACCTCGACGGGTACGAGCATTGGTACGAGTCCGCTGGCCGCGCACGGGTAAGCCCTGGCGGTGGCGACGGCCCCGATAGCAGCCGATATCAACAAGCCGCTTAATGTTTAGGGCTTCTAAGCGGCGTAAATCCCCTTCGATTTGGTAGGTCGATTCGATATAGGAACGTAAAGCGGTTACGTCTTCGTCGGCCAGATCCTTGACGCGAGTATCAGGATTCACGCCTGTTGCTGCTAAGATTTCTTTAGACCGCGATAAGCCAATGCCATAGATGTAGGTCAAGCCGATTTCTACACGCTTATCGCGAGGTAGGTCAATACCAGCAATCCTTGCCACGCTATTGTTTCTCCCTGCTGTAATACTAGCTACGTCTGATGTTTCTCGTCCAGGCTATCTTAGCCTTGGCGCTGCTTGTGTTTTGGATTAGAACAAATTATCATGACGCGACCGCGACGGCGAATTACGCGGCACTTATCACACATTTTCTTTACGGAAGGTCTAACTTTCATGCCTTTTTCGGCGACGCTACAAGCTCTTAATCCTATCAGGAAAATGCTTCTTCTGTCAAGATCCTTAAGTGGCGGCGAAGCTTACGCTTTAGGCATGGCGGAAAGGTTATTTTTTGTTGCGCAGGCGGTAGGTAATTCTGCCCTTGGTTAAGTCGTAGGGGGTAAGCTCGACCTTAACGCGATCGCCTGGCAGAATCTTAATGTAGTTGCGGCGAATTTTGCCGGAGATGTGAGCCAACACATTAAAACCGTTGTCGAGATCGACGCGAAACATGGCGTTGGGTAGGGATTCAGTGACCGTCCCTTCCATTTCGATGAGGTCTTGTTTGGACAAAGCAATTTCTCCTTGGACGGTTAATAACTTGACTGGCGCTACCGCTAGTGCGTACTTGTACCCCTTGACAAGTCTATCAAAATTTTCTAGCTGCCTTCACTCGGCGCTGAGGCGCAATTCCCGTTGGAAGGACTGGTCGCGGCTTCTAGAATGTCGGTAAGGGACTGGGTAACCGTATCGGGAGAGCGATCGCCATCGACAGAATACAGCTTGTCCCGCTGGCGATAAAATTCAATCAGCGGTGCAGTTTGCTCGCGATAGACTTCCAGGCGGCGGCGAATGGTATCTTCCTGGTCGTCTTTGCGGCCTCGCTGCAACAGACGATTAAGAATGATACCGTCAGGAACTTCCAGATTAATAGCCTGCTTCGCCTCTTGATTCAATTCGCCAAGAAGCTGCTCCAAAAAGTCCGCCTGAGCAACATTACGAGGAAACCCATCCAAAATCCAGCCATTTTTAGCATCTTGCTCCTGTAAGCGCTCCCGAATCATATCTAGCATGAGGTCATCGGTTACCAGTTCGCCTCGATCGACGTAGGCTTGCGCTTTTTGTCCGAGCAGAGTGGACTGGGCGATCGCGTTTCTGAGGATTTCACCCGTTGAAATATGAGGAATCCCATAGCGTTCGGCAAGCTGCTTTGCTTGCGTGCCCTTGCCGGCCCCTGGCGGCCCTAAAAAAATTACTCTCACGGCTTGTGTCATTAGTGGTTCTTGTATTTGGCGTGTCAGTAGCAAGGCTCCTAGCTTTCCAAACAGAGAGACAGAGATTTCCCCGCAGCCAACCGTAGAGAATGAGGCTTACTGCTTGACCATTCCTTCGTAGCGCTGAGAAATAACGTAGGTTTGGACTTGTTTGGCAGTGTCGATGGCTACCCCCACCAGAATCAAGAGGGAGGTTGCCCCAAAGCCGCGAAAGGTGGTAACGCCCGTAGCGCTTTCTACTAGGGTTGGAACCGTGGCCACAATCCCCAAAAAGACGGCTCCCAATAGGGTTAAACGATTGAGAACGCCTTCGAGATAGACGCTAGTGGCTTTGCCCGGGCGAATTCCCGGAACGCTAGTCCCCATTTTTTTCAGATTTTGAGACATGTCTACGGGATTAGCAATCAAAGAGGCATAAAAGTAGCTAAAAAACAGAATTAGCACTAAATAGATGCCAACATAACCCCAGCTTCCCGGTCGCAGAAAATTAGTGACCGCAATTAATGCCTCGCTCAGCGGGCCTTCTCCCTGAAAAAAGCCTGCCAGGGATGAGGGTAGAATCAATACGGCTGAGGCAAAAATAATCGGCATGACGCCGCCTTGGTTAAGGCGCAGGGGCAGATAATTGGTTCGTTCCCGGTAAACGCGACGGCCCACTTGACGGCGAGCAGACACGATGGGAATCCGGCGCGTCCCTTCCTGCACAAAGACAATTCCCACAATCATCACCAAGAAGACCAACAGCAAAATGACCACCTGGGCAATGGCTTCTCGCCCGCCTTGCTGAGCGAATTCAATGGTGTTGCTGAGGGTTGTTGGTAGAACGGCGACAATGTTCACGAAGATTAAGAGGGATGCGCCGTTGCCAATACTCGCTCGGTAATTAACTCTGACACCCACATGACGAACATTGAGCCAGCGGTCAGGGCCAAGACGGTCTCGGATGATGAAAAATACTCCTGGTTCCGTTGCGTAAGGGCGCAACAGTCCGACCGTAATCCCCGTGCTTTGAATAACCGCCCAACCCAAGGCAACATAACGCGTGATTTGGGAGATTTTCCGCCGTCCTGCCTCCCCTTCATTTTTCTGTTGGTCTTCTAGGGCAGGAATCGCTGCCGTCAGCAATTGCATGATGATGGAGGCGTTGATGTAGGGAAGGATGCCTAGGGCAAAGATCCCCAAGGCCGAGAGACCGCCTCCCGTAAAAATGTCTAGAAACCCTAAAATAGGTAGGTTTTGAATGTCTTGGCTAAACCTGACGCGGTCGATGCCAGGAACCGGAATAAACACCCCCAAGCGAACCAGGATGAGTAAACCAACCGTCACCAGTAGGCGGCCTCGCAAGCCAGCAGCTTGGGCCATCTGCATAAAGGTTTCTTGGGCGGTAGGGGTTTTTCCTCGACTGACAACCATGAAGTTTTACCCTGAAAGCAATTTAGTTAAACTGTATCTTTTTTTAATGCCCACCATTTGACCTATGATAGGGCAGATAGTGTGCCTGCCGCTGTGGAGGCGGCCCAGAACGGATGAGGAACGCTAGGGCCGAGGATTAAACAATCTCCCAAGTGCCGCCAGCCGCTTCAATTTTGCTTTTGGCACTGCCAGTAAAGGCGGCGGCTTTTACCTTGAGGGCAACGCTTAGTTCACCGTCGCCGAGAATTTTCAAGGGCCAGCGATCGCCTGTGAGAATGCCAGCTTCAAGTAAGGATTCTTGGGTAACTTCGCTTTCGGCGGGCAGAGCCGCCAGTTTGCCGACATTAAGGATCGTGAACTCGCGGGGGTTGACCAAGGGAAAGTGCTTGAGTTTGGGCAAGCGACGGTACAGGGGCATTTGACCCCCTTCAAAACCCGCCTTAGTTCCGGTTCCTGAGCGAGATTTTTGACCCCGCATTCCTAAACCGCAGCTTGCACCCTGACCGGCAGAAATTCCGCGACCGACGCGGCGGCTTGCGTTTTTTTTTGAGCCTGGTTGTGGCCCGATGTCATGGAGTCTCATGATCGTTTTCAAAAATAGTACAGCTTAAGCGTAAATTTGCTGGAGGGGGATTTCCCGCTCTTCAGCAACTTCTGAGAAAGTCCGCACCTGTTCGAGGGCGTCGATGGCGGCTCTGGCGTTGTTGAGAGGGTTGTTGGAGCCGAGCTGTTTGGCCAGGATGTTTTTGATGCCCGCTAGCTCAAGGACGGTTCGCACGGCACCGCCAGCAATTACGCCGGTTCCTGGTGCAGCGGGACGGATAATCACAGAAGCTCCGCCATAGCGCCCGTTGACGACGTGGGGAATGGAGCTGGCTTTGGTAAGAGAAATGTCAATCAGTTGCTTTTTGCCATCGGCAACGCCCTTGCGGACAGCACCGATAACATCGCTGGCTTTACCGACACCAACGCCGACCTGACCTTTTTCATTGCCAACGACGACGATGGCGCGGAAGCTGAGTTTTTTGCCGCCCTTGACCACTTTGCTAACGCGGCGGATCTGGATAACCCGCTCTTGCCAGTTAGTTTCTTCTTTGGTGCGGTTATTTTTGCGGCGCTTGGCCATTGGGGGATTCTCCTGCTAACAACAAACGGGGCAAGGTGAATAAGGAGGGGATTGCCTAAAAGTCAAGACCGCCTTCGCGGGCTGCTTCGGCTAGGGCTTTAACCCGACCATGATAGAGATTGCCGCCTCGATCGAAGACGACTTGGTTAATACCTTTCTCCAAGGCGCGCTGAGCAACTAACCGACCCACGGCCGCTGAGGCATCGCAGGTGGAGGTAGAACC
>JAAUTE010000265.1 GCA_012031815.1 Chloroflexaceae bacterium | reverse complement strand
GATCTGAATGCTGCTGCAAGGCTGGCTTCAATCTGGTCTACCTGGCTCATGGGATCGAGGGGGTCTTGCAAGCCAAAAAAGCCGTAGAGGGTTCCCTGGATTTGGGGAGTGCAGGCCAGGGTGGGTTCGCCGCCACCGGGGGTGCTGTTGGTAATTCCGGCTCCGTAGAAGCAGGCTGTGGCTTTGATTTCGGGCAGGGGCGCGACTAGGTAGGCGACATGACCGCCGAAACAGAAGCCCATGCAGCCAACGCCGCTTTGTTTAACCTGGGGCAGTTGATAGAGATAGGCGATCGCGGCCTGGATATCGCCGATGAGTTCGGCGGCTTGGGTTTGGTTTTTGTAGGTGCGGCCCTGGGCCAGGTCGGCTTCGCTATAACCCGCTTCAAATCCAGGGGACTGGCGCTGATAGATCGCGGGGGCGATCGCCACATAACCGGCTGAGGCCAGGCGTTGTGTTACATGTCGGATGTGAGCATTAACGCCAAAAATTTCTTGAATGACGACTGCGCCGGGGAAGGGGCCCTCGCCAGTGGGCTGGGCTAGGTAAGCATCCAGGGACAGATCGCCGTTGGGAACTTGCACCATTGCGCTTGTGGTTTCCATAGGGAGCCTCTTTCGCTCGTGTCGGGGTTGGGAGAAAATGACTCCCTTATTTTCTCCTTTCCCCTGGCCATTGGGAGGAGGATTCTCGGAGCCGCTCTCATCCCTTTGAGCTAGGGGGATTGGGGGAGCAAACTCGGTCGCACCAGAGGAGATGGCATGGCAAATCGACCGGATAGTATGGGTTAGTCTATTTAATTTTGAGAGATAAACGATGTTTTCTCGACTTTCTCATCAAGTAATGATTGCCCGCTTGTTGCTGGCGTTGCTGGCGGTTGGCCTGGTGGCGGACTTAACGCCCCATCCGGCCCTTGGGGAAGGGTTCATTCAAAGGGGAATTACCTATCTTCACGGGCTATCCCAATAGCTAAGTCAACCGCCTGGTTTTGAGAGGAGGCTTCTGGGCCGTTTTTCACCCTGGCTCGAACGCTGGTACTGGCAGTCTGTGCCTGTTCCTTTTGCGGATGGGACAATGAAATATATCGTCCGCGATCGCCAGGAACACAATCCGGAATTCCCAAGAACCGGCTTGTTCCTTAGCGTATCATCAAGTTTATTTATGCAGTTCTCAGTCCACTATGACAAGGACAGAAACAGTGGAAAAAAATCTGTTTCTGCAAAACAAACCTTCTTTTCTGGGTTTTTGGTCGAATGAATTGGGAGGGAATCCCATGATTCTGATTGAAATGATTGTGTTTAGAGAGTGGCGGAGCGGCCTGAAAAGCTCATCAGATCCTTGAAAAAACGATAGACTGGACAAATCAACTTCCAATCCGCAGAATGGGCGTTCACCTGGCGATCGCGGAGGCGAAGCAAACTTAACAAAAAAGTAATATGATTTTTGAAGACGACCGACAATCGATTCAGCCTCTTCAAGAGTCGTTAGACATTGCCCAGAAACAGCGCGATCGCCTCGGTGAAGCTAGAGCTTTTTGTGATTTGGGTGATGCTTACAGCTCCTTAAAACAGTACAAGCGAGGGATTCAGTTTTACCAACAGGCTTTAAAAATTTTTCAGGAAATCGGCGAGCGACAGGGGGAAGTTGACTGTTATATTGACCTGGGTATTATTTGCTTTGATTTGAAACAATACGAGAAGATGATCGGCTATCTCCAGCAGTCTTTAGAGATTGCCCGGGCCATCAATGATGGTGAAGGAGAAGCAATTTCCCTGGGGAATTTGGGGGTTGCTTATTATTTGGTGGGACAGTATGGATTAGCCATTCAATTTCACCAGCAGAACTTAAGAATTTCGCGGGCAATCGGCGATCGTCAAGGCGAATCCGTTGCCTACAGTGGTTTGGGAAAGGTTTATGCTGCTTTGGGCGAATTTGGCAGAGCTATTTTTTGTCACCAACAGTATTTAGCGATCGCCAGGGATATTGGCGAGCCCCACGGTGAAGCAGATGCTTTATTCAACATAGCTAAAGCCTTATCCCGTCTTGACAAAAACTCGGAGGCGATCACCACCTATCAACAGGCCCGTGACCGGTTCCAAGCAATGGGATTAAATCATGGGGTTCGAGATTGCGATCGCGCCATCGAAGGGCTGTCTTGTCCATCAAGCCTAACCGATGACATCTAAGGGGCGATCGCCAAACTTTCATCAGTATCCTGGGACAGAGATTAGGTTATCTGATGAAAAAATTCAGCCTTCCCGGTAAATTATTAGAATTTCTTATGGCGGGGTGGCGATCGCCATTCACTCAGGTTTGAGACCCGGCGACTGCCATTGCTTGGAGGCACAGAGCGCGCAAACCCCCCAACGGGCCAGCTCTCCCGGCGGTGCGGCCCGATCGCAACCAGGACAGGGGCAAAACGACGCCTCCCTGGCTTGAATCGCCGCTGCCCAGCGCTGAAACGCCACCTGGGGATCGGAACTGGTCGATGGGGATTCGGGCAAACCCGGTTGGGGGACGGGAACCTGATCTGGGGATGGCTCCCCTGGGGCAATGGGGCGATCGCTAGCTCTCCTGGCAACCAGCGAGCCGGAGAAAAGCGCATATCCGCCAGCGGTTCCGACAACTCAGCATTCAGCTGGTGCAGTAGGCGATGCCGTTGCAGCGACAGAGTTTGGGCCCAGCTCGAACTGGCCGTCGCCACCCAAAGAACATTCCTGACAATGGCCGTCGGGCGCGCCTTCAGCACAATTTGGCGATCGAGACCCTGCCAAGCCCCCAGGACTTGATGGTATTGCTGGTGCGTTTCCCAACCGGCCTGTTGCCGCAGCGCCCTTAGAATCTTGTTAAGAGAATTAAAAGTCATGTCACAAACGGACATAAATTATAGGAGATTAAACACAGCGGTCAAAAACCGCCCGCCCAAAGCCGCCTCTATCCCCTGCGGCTTGTTCAATTTTAATCTTGCCTCTTTAATAAAAATGCTCGTGCGAGGAGTTCCCACACCATGCTGGCAAACGTTTTAGCGGTCTTAGTGGCTCTAGTTAGCTTCTCATTCTATCTGTCCGCTTTCTTCTTCCCCGAAGTTCACCGCAAAGACGATTTCTTCTGGAGCGGCGTTGGGCTGTTCTATGCTCTCGTCCTTTGGGCCGCGGCGGGACGCCTCACCGGGGCAGTTCTCCTCGGCCAGCTTGCCGGGGTGGCTTTGATTATCTGGCTCGGCTGGGAAACCTTAAGCCTCAGGCGCGCGATCGCCCGACCGGAATTTAGAACTGAAATCCCGGAAAGTTTTGCCCTCACCAGTTTTCTGGGCAGCTTCACAGGACTGTTACGCCGCCGCCGCCCTGAACCCCAACCCATACCAGCCACTACCCCCCCTGGCCGTTGAACCCCTCGCAGAAACCGCGCCCGCCACGCTACAACAGGAAGCAGAAGCCCTGTTGCCAACGCGTATTGCCGCCAGTGAGCTGCCAGAAGCCCCGGCAGCAGGCCCCCCTCCCCCTGTTTGAAGACGCAATCGAGGTAACGGCAGAGGCTCCCCCAACCGCTAGCCCAACCACTAGCCCAACCGCCGCCGAATCCGCTAAAAAATCCGGTTTCTCCTTTACCCAGCTTTTTTGGCCGCTTTTTTCCCAAAGGCAAGCAGCCCCCGGCCGCTAAACCCAGCAGTTTTAAGGGTGAAACTGACAGCGAGATGCCCCTCGAAGATCTAGAAGACTTGGACGAGATCGAGCCAGACTTGGCTCCCGGCCCAGCCGCCCCCGAATCTCAAAACCTTTCGGCAAGCCCCTCAGCCGCAACCCCTCCCACAGCGCCCGCGCCGGAAATAGTTGCCGAAGCCCAGGAAGCCGCTGACACCCAATCTCCACCGGACATCGACCTAGAAGTCGTCGCACCAGAAGCGGAAATTGCGCCGCCGGCGGAAGTGCCCGGTCCGGACGGGCCCCAAGAACGCCAAACCTTAGTCGATGAGCTAGAGAGCGTTTCACCGGACAGCGGCGGCACAGACCCTTCAGAAAGGTCTAAACCAGACGAATCCGCCCCATAAGTCTGGGCTTTACCTGCCCAGCAAACGTTTTAAGGCGCGAGCAACTACATCGGAGTAGCGCAATTCCCCGGCCATGACTTTACTCATAGTCAAGGTTGCGCTCGGACGCTTGATCCCCACTCGATAGCCCACCTGGGGCAGTCGATAAAATACCTGGGCCAGACGTTTTGCCCAGACCATTTGCGCGCCCCACTCCTCAGCCATGACGCGGGTGTAATTCTCCAGAGCATTGCTATCCCCGGCGATCGCGCGATCGATGGACCGGGCCGCCTGAAGTCCGCTAAAAATAGAGGGCCGAATGCCTTCCGCCGTAAAAGGATCGACCACACAGGCCGCTTCCCCTGCCAGGAGTGCATGTTGGCTGTGGAGTGCTTGATGGCCATCCCAGAGACAGAGGGGATGTCCCCAGGATTTAATCGCGCTCGCCTCCACGCCAAATAACTGGGCATACTCCCCCAAAATCTCCTTGTAATTTTGCTTGCCGCCGCCGAGAAAATCCCCTACCCCCAGGGAATAGCCGTCCGCCTTGGGAAAATTCCAGGCATAACCCTGTTGGATAATGCCAAAATCAAACCAGGCCAGCGATGGGGGCTGCTCAATCAGGGGAAACTCTACCTCCAGGGCTGCGACCAAGCGCCGCCGCCGTTTAAATCCTAACCAGTTGGCCGTGGGGCCCTTAGCACCATCGGCCCCAATTAGATAGCGCCCCACAAAGGACGTTTGCGCGGTGCTAACCTGCCAGCGATCGCTCAAAAACTCAATGCCCACGACCTCGCTGTTATCCTGCAATTGGGCCCCTTGTCCCTCGGCTTGCTGGAGCAAAAAGCGATCGAACACCTCCCGGCGTACCATCCAAGTCGGTTCGCGATTGGCCAATGTAACATCAACAGGGTCTTGACCCCCCCAGGTGTAGCAGACGCGATCGACCTGGTAAGAAATTGCCGGCGTAAAATCAAAATCAAACCACTGTTGAACCACCGGCGCTACACCGCCACCACAAGGTTTATAGCGAGGCAGGGGCGATTTTTCCAGAATCAGTACCCTTCGCCCTTGTTTGGCTAGCTGGTAGGCCGCCGCACCACCAGCCGGGCCGCCGCCAATAATAATGCAATCGTATATTATTCCCACTCTCTTACCTAGAACGAGTCTTGGTTCTGACTGATTGCGATTTGTGACCTTGAAGTCCACCCATCTTTCTCGAAAACTC
>JAAUTE010000033.1 GCA_012031815.1 Chloroflexaceae bacterium | reverse complement strand
ACAGTTTGTTTTAATTGTCTATTTGCAGATCAGTTGTAGTTGACATGCGTTTGCAGTTAATGTATTTTAGATAATAATTACTTTTCTAATTTGCTCATACTAATTAAAAAGCCAGCCGTAATTACATAATAGCCTGAGCCAAGGGACGCCAAGAATATGTGCGGACAGATTGAGTGGACAGATTGCTCTGGGATTTTTTGAGGAAGACCGCGAACAAGGGAATTGGATGGATCGCAATACTTTTCCAATGATGAAGTGGGAGATGGGGAGATACTGACTAAACAGGGAGCATTACCTAATCGGCATTGGCATTTTAGTTCTTTCGATTTGTAACGCCTTCAGGAGGCAGAAAAATCCAGGAAGCGATCGCTCAGGCAGCGCCAATCCCGGAAACTGAGACGAGTCAAGCCTTGTGGCTAATTCCTATAAGGGTAATTATCGGAATTAGAGGGCTGTTGCTGGGGGTCTTCCCGTTCAACTTCCTGCCCTGAAGGGGTAAAGTTCCGCGGTAAAACCGAGCATTCGGTAAGATAGGAATCGCTAATCTTAAGCACCAAATCCATGTCTAAAACCGAAGCGATCGCCAAACTCGTCCCCGTGTTTCGCCATTACGGGTATGAAGGCGCGACGGTATCCCGGCTATCCCAAGCAACAGGTTTGGGAAAAGCCAGTTTGTATCATTACTTTCCCAAGGGTAAAAGCGAAATGGCCGCCGCCGTGCTGGAATATGTCGAGCGGCGCTTTGCCCAGACGGTCATTGCTCCTTTGCACAGTCCCGGCGACCCCCAACACCGCTTGCAGTCCATGTGCCAAAGTTTATCGGAATTCTACAATAGCGGTCGCGAAGCCTGTTTATTGTCGATTCTCTCCCACGGAGAAGCCAATACCCTTTTTCATCAGGCTATTCAAACCGCCCTCACCACCTGGATCGAAGCCATCGCCCAAGTCCTCCAGGAGGCCAATTGCGATCGCGAGCTGGCCTGGGAACGGGCAGAAGACGCAGCCATCCAAATCCAAGGTGCGCTGATTCTGGCAAGGGTATTGGACAGAACCGAGCCATTTCAGCGAATTATAGCCTATTTACCCCGTAAATTACTGGCATCAGCTTCATCAAGTGTCTGAGTCAGGTTTACCCTCAGTTTCTCGACGAAAGGCTTTAATTGTCCCATATTTCTCAAACTAAAAAGAGACTCCCCCCGCTTCGACAATCCCTAGCTGCCCAGAATCTTAATATTTGCCCAGCCGCCATTGCTTTATAAAATGATCTAACTTGAACTTTGACAATATATACTGTTGTGCCTGGGAGGAAATATGGTTCAGCGTCGCATCATCCTTGGCATTGTCGGTGACAGCGCCGCCGGCAAAACCACCCTAACTCGCGGTATTGCTCAAGTGTTGGGAGAAGACAAGGTAACGGTTATTTGTACCGACGACTACCACCGTTACGATCGCCAGCAGCGTGCCCAACTCGGAATTACCGCACTACACCCCGACTGCAATTACATCGATATTATGCAACAGCACCTATCTTTGTTACGCAGCGGACAGCCGATTCTGAAACCTATCTACAATCATGATACTGGTTGTTTTGACCCACCAGAATACATTAAACCCTCTCAATTTGTCATTGTTGAAGGGTTGCTCGGCTATTATTCCCGCGCTGCCCGTGATGCCTACGATGTTAAAGTTTACCTCGCTCCTCCAGAATCTCTGCGAAAAACCTGGAAAGTTAAGCGCGACACCCGCAAGCGCAGCTACACAGAAACGCAGGTTTTAGCGGCGCTAGAAAAACGAGAACCGGATTCAGAGCAGTTTATTCGCCCGCAGCGGGAGTGGGCAGATATTGTCATTAGTTTCTATCCGCCCCAGGGATATTCCCAAGAAAGCGATGGCCGCCTCAATGTTCGCCTCGTGCTGCGCCCGACTTTGCCCCATCCTGACCTGATCCGCCTGTTTGACTCCGGTAAAATCGATGCCAGTGCTCCCGTGCGTCTGGGTCTCGATCGCGATATGGGCAAACCCGTGGATGTGCTGGAAATTGACGGCCATGCCACCAAGGAACAAGTCCGGGAAATCGAAAAAATTCTCTGCTCGGAAATTCCTTCCCTGGAGCATGTTTGCCGGGTTGATAGTGAAGTACATATTGGTAAAGTTGTTGGCACGACGGGGGAGCTACTGCAAAGTTATCCCCTGGCCCTGACTCAGTTACTGATTACCTATCACATGCTTAAGGCTGCCCATTTGTATCAGTAATCCGGCGGGTGGGAGGGGATGAAGTGCTGCTTGATAGGCCGGGCTAGGGATTGGGCTGGCCTTTGAGATATTGCCAGAACTCCAGCAGTTCTTCATCGGACAGCAATTGCCGCGATCGCTTACCGTAGGTTTGTAGGAGGTAGCGACGGCCATCTTCACTCGTCCACTGCAATCGCTTCATCTCAATATTGGTCTGGGCAATAATTTCGGAAAAATCAATGGGCCCGTGGCGATCGCCGGCGTTGATGATTCCTTGGGCTGCCAGGATTCGGCTGCGGGTGGTGCGGCTGTGCTGATGGGAAAATCAAGGTTCCTGGGTGAGGTGTCCACTTCGCTGGGTAGGGGGCTGGAAGCGGGGAGGGCGGTTTCAAACAGGCTGTTTTGCCCAAAATCAGGCAGGCTCTCTGCCTCAACGTCACCGTCGGCAAAAGGTAGCTCGCTGTAGTCGTTGGGTTTTTCCTCAAACTCTAACAGGGAAGGGGCTGACGCTGGAGGCGTTGGTGTTACGACTGGGCTGGGTGGCGCGGGGTCGTTCCTTGGGGACGGGCAGTGCCGGGGGGACAGGAGTGGCCTCGGCGTTCCATTGTTGCGTTGGCGGTGAGGGGAGGGAGCGGCGATGGCGGCTGGGGCTGGTTTAGGGAGCGCTTCCAAGGCCAGGGCTTCTAACGCCCGCTCTCTCGCTCGATCTTCGGCTTGCTCCACCGTAGCTGCCGCGGCTAATCCGGTGGCTAAGAGTATTCCCCGGCCTGGACTTGGACGCGCACCAAATAAAGTCCGCGCTCCATATTGATTAACTCTGCGATCAGGCTGCCTTGGGGATAGCGGTGGCGAAATTGGCTGAACATACTCTCTTGGCGATCTCTCTAGATTATCGGCTCTACTCAGGTAATAGTACATCCGTTTGGGCGCTGCCGCTAGTTTTGTTTGGAGGAAAAAAAACTACGGCTAACTGACAACAACGGCCGAACAAACGTTTAAAATGATCTCAAGCTCCTGAAAATACAAAATAGCGATCGCTAAGTTGATGAATCGGTGAGGAAGAAGGGGCTGTTAGCCTGGGTAACCGCAAGTGTCAACCTGGAGGGCGTCAAGCTACAGACAAGGGAGCAATCGAGGTTTCAGAGTAAAAATACTGAACCGTTTCCGTTACTGATTGTTAGTTGTATTGACTCAACTTCGCCACTGACAACTGACCTTCGCACTCTGATAAACTAACTTTTGCAGTATAGCAAGAGCCAATCCAGTTAGCTTCACTTAAAAGGATTGTTTAGATGAAATTTTCCATCGCTACACTTCTGTCGCAATTTGTGGATGATAAATTAATCGCCGGGAAGGTTCTAGAGAAGAAACTCAGCTGCGAATCCGAGGAGGAAAGTGAAAAGCTCGCGATCGCCCTAGAGGCCCTGGAACACATCGGCATCTTGGCTAAGGAACGGGGCAAATATCGCCGCCTTTTTGACCCCGATCTGGTGGAAGCCAAGTTGCGCTGCTCTAGTAAGGGATTTTGTTTTGCCATCCAAGAAGACGAGGCCGCTGAAGATATTTATGTCCGCGAAAGTAACCTGAGTAATGCCTGGAATGGCGATCGCGTTTTGGTCCGGGTCATCAAGGAAGGTAGCCGCCGCCGCTCCCCGGAGGGAGAAGTGCGAGTCATCTTGGAGCGGGCTAACCCGTCTTTACTAGCCAGGGCCATCCGTGGCGATCGCGGCTATCGGGCCATTCCTTTAGACGATCGCCTGCTGTTTGAAGTTATCCTCAATGATGACCCCCAAAAGCTAGAGCGCTCCGTGGATCACCTGGTTCACGTATCGGTGCAGCGCTATCCCCTGGGCCAGCAGCCGCCCCTAGGGAAGGTTACCCGCATTCTCGGCAGCGATGCAGAAGCCGCAGCGGATACGGATATTGTTTCCTGCAAGCACGACCTGCCCCAAACCTTTGCCGAAGATGTGCTAGCCGAAGCGGAGACGCTGGTGCAAAACTGGCCGCGGGTGGAGGTGGGAGAACGGCGAGATTTGCGACCGTTGCTCACCATTGCCCTGGAAAGCGACGAGCCGTATCAGCCCGGAACCCCTGTAGAAACAGCCTTTACCCTGGCAAAAGATGAGGAAGTTTGGGAGTTGGGCATCCATAGCCTTGATGTTGCCCACTACATTGACCCGGATTCCCTGCTGGAAGAGGAGGCATTTAAGCGGGGAACGGCGGTGTTTTTAGGCAATCACTGCTTGCCCCTATTTCCGCCGGAGGTGGTGGAGCGCCTTTCCCTCAAGCCGGGGGAAGATGGTTTGACGCTGTCGATTTTGATTGCCATCGATCAGCAGGGGCAGGTGGTGGAGTTTGAAATTGTCCCCAGTGTGATTAGCATCGATCGCTGCTTGAGCTACGCCCAGGCCCAAACCCTCCTGGCCAATCCCCAAGCGGCCCAAACGGAAAGCCGGGATTTAGTGGAATTACTCAATGAGCTATTTTTTACCCTGTCGCCGTTGGTCAAGGCCCAGCGACTGCAACGGGGCGGTTTTGAGATTTCCCTCCCCCAGCGGCGATCGGCGTTTAAGGATGAAGGCCGGGAAGGGGCAATTATTGTGGAGCCGGCCCTGCCCCTACAGGCGCTGCTGGCGGATCTGGTGGTTTTGGTGGGTCACGTGGTTGCGAGTCACCTCAATGCCCTGGCCGTACCGGGGATCTACTGCACCCAACCCCAACCGGACTGGGATGAGTTGGAAGACCTGATCAAATTGGGAAATAACCTGAATTTAGACCTGAAATTGGAGTCCGAGGAGGAAATTCGCCCCCTGGACTACCAGCGGATGACCCAGCAGTTCTCCCAGTCTTCCGCCAGTAAGGTACTCAATTATTTACTGCTGTCGACCTTAAAATCCGTTCGCTACACCACCCGTCCGGGCTTTAACTTTGGCCTAGGCTCCACGGAGGGCTATACCCACTGCATCTCTCCGGCCCAGCGCTACGCTGACCTTTTTGTGCAGCGGATTTTGAAGGCGATTTTTGAGTATTGGTCGAGACCGCCGCCACGCTCGCACCAAAGTTGGAGTTAACCTCGGTAGCAGCAGCAGCCACGGCAATATTAACTGGAATGTGCTGCCGCCTTCCATTCAAAGCTATTTTGAGGAGATTATCATGCCCACGGTGCATCATCTCAACGATCGCGTCAAGCTAGCCGAAGATGCGGAGCGCGACCTGGAAGGGCTGAAAAAAGCCGAGCAGATGAAAGAGCGCACGGGCCAGACCTTCCAAGGGTTGATTACGGGGGTGCAGTCCTACGGGTTCTTTGTGGAAATTGAAGACCTATTGGTAGAGGGATTGGTACACGTCAGCTCCCTTAAGGATGACTGGTATGAATACCGATCGCGCCACAGTTGTTTGGTAGGCCGCAAGAACCGCCTGGCCTATCGCTTGGGCGATCGCGTGGAGGTAGAGGTCAAAAGCGTGGATTACTATCGCCAGCAAATCGATCTGGTCACTACGGGGGGCGGATCGGCGGCACGGAATGAGGATTTTGATAGCTACGAGTAATCAGCGAATTAACCTAGAAAAGAACCCAATTCACCCCAATCATGAGCGATATTCTCCAGCAGATTTTGGATTTGACCCAGGGTAAGGCAGAGGCAGCGGAGGTTTTTTACTACAGCGCCCAGGATCGGCCCGTACAGTTTGAGAATAATTGCTTGAAGTTGCTGCAAACCAAGGCGACCCAGGGGGTAGCGCTGCGGGTTTCCTGTCAGGGCCGCCTGGGTTTTGCCAGCGCCACGGATCTGACCCGGCTGGAGGATTTGGTGACCGCCGCCCTGGAGGCCGCCACCATTGGCGATCGCCTGGAGTATGAATTTGCCTCGGATTTTCAGGCCAGCTTTCCGAGCAACGGGCCGCCGCCGCCCACCACGGAGGAATTGATCGCCCAGGGAGAGGGGCTAATTGCGGAGGTACATCGCTATAACCCGGAGATTTTGGTGGATGTCAGCTTTCGCAGCCGTCAAAGTACGGTAAAGCTAGCGACGACCAGCCAGGTCGATGCCGAGCGGAGCCAGCACAGCTTCAGTACCAGCCTTTCGGGAAATTTAGTCCAGGGGGAAGATTTTCTCCAGCCCTACGTTTTTGCGGTTTCCCAAAGTCAGCCCGATGGCGATCGCCTCCTGGAACAGTTGCTGCAAAAATATCGGGACGCGGAACGCTCGGCCACCATTGCCAGCGGCCAGTATCCGGTGCTGTTTACCCCACGGGCGGCTACGGTGTTGGGTCGGCTGTTGAGTACGGCCCTCTCCGGGCGATCGGTGGTGCAAAAAGCCTCGCCTTTGGGCGATCGCCAGGGAGAAATCCTCTTTGATGAGCGGTTAACCCTCTACGAAGACCCCCACAGCGGCCCGGCTGCCTGCGCCTTTGACGACGAGGGAACCCCCACCCGCCCCAAGGTGCTGATCCAGGGGGGGCGCCGTTCAGGAATTTTATTGGGATCGGCTCTGGGCGCCCGGGGCCAGGTCGCACCCACGGGCAATGGTTTTCGCAGCGGGCTGTCTCGTCCAGGGCCGGAATTGGTGAATCTTTGCCTGGAACCGGGGGATACGCCCCTAGAATCTCTAATTCAATCAATCGATTGCGGGGTGGTGGTCGATCAGGTGTTGGGAGGGGGCCAGTCTAACCAGTACGCTGGGGAATTTTCCGTCAATCTGGATCTAGGCTACAAAATCCACCAGGGCAAAATTGTCGGACGCCTCAAAAAATACGATGGTTGCAGGCAATATTTTTGACGCCTTTCGGCAGTTGGTTGCCCTAAGTCAGGAGCAGGACTGGGTTGGCAGCAGCTACTATCTGCCCAGTTTACTGTTTGCTAATCTGGGAGTCGCTTCCCGCCGCTAGCCACGAGAAATAGAAAAATTCCCTTAAGGATTGTTTGATTTAGCGATCGCAAGCCACAATCTAGAGAGATCCTGCTTTCCCTGTCCTGGAAGTCCATGCCTCGCCAACCCAACCGCTGGCTGTGTTTTTTGCTTGCCCTGGTTTTGACCCTCAGTTGGGGCCTGGGGCACCGCAGTCAGGCCCAGCCGGCCCCCAACGCCGAGCAACTGGTGGAACAGGGCGTTCAATTTTACCGCCAGGGAAACTACCAACGGGCGCTACAAAATTGGCAGGCCGCCCTGGAACGGTATCAAACCAGCCAAAATCAACTTGCTCAAGCCATTGTTTGGGAAAATATTGCCCGTGCCTACGGTAGGCTTGGCCAGAGCGACCCGGAAATTGCCGCCTGGCATCAGACCCTCGCTTACTACCGCGAACAACAAGCCGAGTCAAAAATGGGCCAACTCCTCACCGAAATCGCCCACAGCCACCTCCGACTGGGCAAAGCCAAGGAAGCGATCGCCCTGTTGTGCAGTACGGAAGCCATTGACGCGGACGTACCGGAAACGGCCTGTGCCCCCGGTAGTGCCATCCAAATTGCCCAAACTCACCAGGATCGACGGGGATTAATGGCTGCCTTGGGGAATCTCGGCGAGGCTTACCGCCTTTACGGCCGGAGCGATCGCGCCATTGTGGTGTTTAAATCGGCCCAACACCTCAGCGCCTCTACCCAGGAAGTTAATCTCCTCAACAGCCTGGGCAACGCCTATTTCTCCCAAGCCTATCGGGATGAACAGCGAGCCTACTCGGCGGGGCTGCGCGGGGCCGTCCAGCAGTCCCAAACGTTACTTGCAGCCGCTAGCCAGCAATTTCAGCAAGCTATTGACTATTTTGGCAGGAGCAGCCAACTCGCTGACGATAAATTTCTCCAATTACAAGCTTTGCTCGGCTTACTTCAGCTTTATTACTTTCCCCGTCAATCCACCGCCACCAACATCGCCGCCGGCGAAGCGATCGCCCAGCAGCCCTGAAGCTGGTCACCCAACTCCCCCGACTCCCAGGATCAAATTTACGCCACCCTGAGTTTAGCCAAACTCCAGCGATCGCCTGGCCCGAGGATCGTCTTACAGCCCGCTTGTCCGAAATTGGTGTTTCCCGATGACACCGTCGAAAATTGCTCCAGCAAGCCGTTAATGCCGCCCAGCGCCTGCCAGACAGCCGCACCCAATCCTTTGCCTGGGGAGAGTTGGGTCATTTCTATGAATGTCGTCAAAACTTTGAGCGTGCCCTCCTTCTGACCAACCAAGCTCGCTGGGCCGCCGACGCCCAAGCCAGAGACGGCCTGTTTAATTGGGACTGGCAGGCCGGGCGGATTTATCTGGCCCTGGGCCGCGAAGAAGAGGCGATCGCCGCCCTAGAACAAGCGGTTGCCCTCTTGCAAGGCACCGCCAACGTTGAAGGAGGCCTGCGGGGGGAGCTGATTTCCGCCCAGCGCGACTTGCAATTTGACTTTCGCGATGCGATCGCCCCCCTCTATCGGGATCTGGCCCGGCTGAGACTAACCAGAGCGGAGCGCTACTCCCTGGAAACCACGACGGGGATGGAGGAATTTGATAGAGCCGTGGAAACCATCGATAAATTGAGACTGGCTGAGATTCAGAACCATTTTGGCAACGACTGTATCCTCAGAGCCGTTATCCCCGGAATCAGCATTGAGGAACTAACGGGAAACCACAAAGCCATTATCGGTTCGATCATTTTTTCCGATCGCACCGCTATCATTGCCGCCCTGCCAGGAAGAAAACGTCACCTGCACTGGATCGAGCGAGATTCGCGCAGTTTAGAAGCGGAAATTCACGACTATCGCCAAGAATTGGAGCGATTCCGCGAACTCAACTATACGCCTCATCAGGCCCAGAAGCTTTACGATTGGCTCATTCGACCGCTAGAGAAGGATCTTAAGCAAACCCAGCTAAAAATTCTGGTTTTTGTACAAGATGGTTTTTTCCGCAGCATCCCGATGGCGGCGCTCCACAACGGCCAGCAATTTTTAGTGCAAAGCTATGCCACCGCCATGCTGCCTAGCTTTAGCGCCGTTGCGCCCCAGGTTCCCGAATCCGATGTCATTAAAATTTTGACCTTGGGGCTGACAGAATCCGCCGTCATCGATCGGCAGCCCTTTCCTGCCCTTACCTTTGTTGAACGGGAAATCGCTCAAATCCAGCGACAGTTTCCCCTTACTCGCCAGCTCCTCAACGAAAACTTTACGGCCAAGGCCCTGTTCCAAGAACTTAAGCAAACCAATCCTTCCATCGTTCACATCGCCACCCACGGCCAGTTTGGGACGACCCCGGAAGATACCTTCCTGGTGGCGGGAAATAATCAAAAATTGACTCTAAATGAACTGGAAGAAATTATTCGCTTTGCCAATCTTGATGGGGATGCCATTCGCCTATTGATTTTAACCGCCTGCCAAACGGCCGTGGGCGACGATCGCATCACTCTGGGTTTGGCGGGAATTGCAGTGCAAGCAGGGGTTAATAACGCGATCGCCTCGCTGTGGTTTGTGCGGGACGCACCAACAGCCCAGTTTGCCCAAGATTTCTACGGTAGTCTTGCCACCATCGCCAACAAAGCCCTGGTTCTGCAAACCGCTCAGCAAAACCTCATTGCCCAGGGACTGCACCCCGCTTTTTGGGCCCCCTTTATTCTCATCGGCAACGATCTCTAGAACAGCGATTCACTAACCAATGGCAGTGATGAAATGGGGGATTGGGAAGAGCTAAATCACGCTTCAGTTATGGCGATCGCAGCTTAGTTTGTGGCAGTTCAACGGCAGTTGTTTTCGAGAAACCCTAGAATTTCCCACGGGCCCGTTAATAGTGAGTCCCGGACTTGCGGTGTGGACGGCGGTGAGATCCGTAGGGCGCAGGACTTGCCCCCGCTGGGCGATCGCATAAATCAACCAGTGGTCGCCGCATTCCAGACGATTTTCCACCCGGCATTCCAGGTAAGCCAGAGCCGATTTGAGGATGGGACAGCCATTGGTTGCTGCCTCCCACTCAATCCCGGCAAAGCGATCTTCTCCAGGCCCGAAGGGTTTGAGGAAATGTTTCATGGGGCTGAGGTGCTGGCCTTCGGCTAACAGATTGAGTACAAAATCACTGCCCCGGTGCAGCAGGGATTCCACCGCCCGCTCTTTAGCGACAGCGACGGTTAAGCCCGGCGGATTAAAGGTGGCTTGAGAAACCCAGGAAGCGAGCATCCCGCTATAAACCTCTCCCTGTCTGGCCGTTAAGACGCCCAGGGAACCGATGATGCGACCGAGAGCCTGTTCGTCCCGAGCAGCCGTAGCGCCGGTGGCTTTGGGTTGGCGGGTGCGTTTGGTTTGTTTGAGGGCTTGGGCAAAATCTGTTCCCGCTTCCTCACAGGTTTTCAACAAGGCATCTGTGGGTTTGAATTTGGCCCGCAGGGTGGCAAACCCGAAGCGATAGCCCCCATCCCGGAATTTGGTCTCCAGCCAATCGATCGCCTCGCCGCTCCAGCCATAGGAACCAAAAACTCCGACAAGTTTGCTGGTGTCGGCGGCGGCCAGGGCAATGCCTAGGGCGGTTTGGATTTGGGTCGGCGCGTGACCCCCCAGGGTGGGAGAGCCAAAAATCAAGCCAGCGGCCTGTTTGACGGCAGCTTCAATCTGGGCAGGATCGGCGGCTTCGGCGTTGATCGCTTCCACCGCAACCCCGGCTTTGGTAATGCCCTGGGCGATCGCCTGGGCGAGGATGGCGGTGTTGCCGTAGGCGGAGGCATAAATGAGGGCAACGGACAAATCCCGCTGTTTTTGCTGGCTGGCCCAGGTGCGATAGGCGTCGGTGAGTTCCTTTAAGCCGTAGCGTACCAGGGGGCCGTGGCCGGTGGCGTAGATGGTGGCGGGTTTCGCGGCTAGCTTGTCGAGAACCGCAGCGACCTGGCGGGCGTGGGGAGCCATCAGGCAGTCAAAATAATAGCGTCGGTCTTCGCTGTAGACCGCCCAGCCTTCATCTAAGACCTGATCGCCGCAAAAGTGGGCCCCAAAAGTTTGTCGGTGAAGAGAATTTGGGTTTTGGGGTCGTAGGTACAGAGTTGATCGGGCCAGCGGGGCAGGGAGGTGGGAATAAATTCTAAGCAGTGGCCCTGTCCGAGATCGAGTCGGTCTTCGCCCTTAACAATTTCAAGGTTGAGGAGTTTTTCGGGAAACAATTGCCGCAAAGAAAGGGCCGCCGGATTGGAACAAATAATCGTTAATTGGGGGGCTAATGCTAACAAGCGACTTAAAGTAAGGCTGCGATTGGGATTAACGTGACCCAAAATTAAATAATCTAAAGATTGGGGAGCGATCCGTTTTTGCAGCTCACTCAAAAAAATCTCCGTAAAGGATTCTCCCGGCGGATCGAATAGGGCAATTTTATCCCCTTGAATCAGGTAAGAATTGGCGGTGGTTCCTTTCTGGAGGGCATACTCAATCTCAAACTTCAGCCGTTCCCAGGTTCGCGATCGCAAAACCCAGGTAGCATTGGCGATGGGCAAAAACTGTACGTCGCGCGGTTTTATGGCCTGCATAAATTTACCTTCAATGAACAAGTCAATTGTCAGACGGGGGAGATTTAGCCAGGACGCTAGGCCTTAGGGGGTTAGTTGAATCTGGTTTTAGGGGTTAGGGGTTTTGAGCGTCGCCAGAATTTTGAACGAGGGTGAGGGCATTCAGCGCCGCAGCAACGCCAATGAAGATTAAAACCGCCGATAAAGGGGTTTCGGGGTTGAGCTGGCTGGCTCCTTTGAAGGCGATCGCCGCCGACAAGGTGAGTAGCAGGCCAAGGCTAAAACTGGGTTTTTGTCCTGGATGATTCGCTGGCGGCTGCGCGGGAAAAATAGCGGTAATAAGCTGGGTTTTCAGGGAAATCGCCACTGCTAGCAAGGTTAATCCCCCACCAGTTTCCTGGCGAAACAGTAGAATCAGCCCCACCACCCCCAACCCCCAGGCAAACCCCATCTGACTAAAAGGCGATCGCACCTGCAAAAACCGATTATGCCGATTTTGGCGGCGATTTTGTTCAAGTTCTTGGCGTTGGGCTGATTGCTGCAACCATTCTCCCCGCAAACGCAACCACAATTCCGCATCCTGGAAAGAAGCAGTTTCTCGCAGCCGTTCTTCAATAACATCCAAAACCTGTCGGGAATTTAAGTTCTCTGTTGCTTCTGTTCTTTCTGTCTCTTCTGCCACCACAGCCCCCGATAACCCTTGTAAAAGGTCTAAAAAAACAGCAACTAAAGGGCCCTACTGATTTTTGACTTGGTTTTGACTAGCTCCGGGGGCTAGCTCCCCAAAACCTGGATTAATAGTGGTTGCCCACCAGACGATGGTGAACCGCCGTTAACCCCTCGGAATCGGAAACTCGACCCGTCTCCACCTGAGAGTAGACAATCCAGTGATCGGAGCAGTCTAAGCGGCTTGTGACCTGACATTCCAAATAAGCCAGGGCTTCGGTGAGAATGGGCGAGCCATTCTGGGCCGTTTGGGTTTTTACTCCCGCAAAACGGTCTGCTCCCGGCTTAAACCGCTTGAGAAAATGCTTCATCAACGGCTGGTAGTTGTCCGCCCCCAAAATATTCAACACAAAGCGATCGCCCACCTGCATCAAGGACTCAATGGCCCGATCCTTGGCAACGGCAATGGTGATGCCCGGCGGCTCAAAACTGGCTTGGGAGACCCAGGAAGCCAGCATCGCACTTTTCACATCGCCTTTTTGGGCCGTAATCAAGTAAAGTCCGCCACTAATGCGGCCCATCGCCTTGTCCAGATCATTGTCCACCGATTTCATCTGCTTGATCGCGCGATCGCGTCCCAGGAGCTGTCCCAAATCCGTCCCCGCTTCCTCACAGAGTTTGTAGAGGGCTTCGTCGGGCGTGGCTTTGACTCGAATGGGTGGAAATGCGCTTTTTAAGCCCAGATTGTTGAATTTAGTGGCTAATGGGTCAATAGGTTCGTCATCCTCCCCATAGGACTCATAGAATCCCACCGCCTGTTTGGGGTTAGCTGCGGCTAAAATCGTCGCTAAGTTTTGGCTAATCTCCTTAACATGGGCGCCACTCATGGGAGGCATCCCCACCACCAACGCTTGGGCGCGGCCTACCAACTCATGGATTTCCTGGGGGTCAGCAGCTTTGAGATCCACCATCTCCACCGCCATGCCCGTCTTGACAATCCCCTTGCCAATGGTCTGGGAAAGGCGATCGCTGTAGCCATACTCGGAAATATAGAAGACCACAACAGTTTTTTCCCCTTGGGTCTGAGCCTGACTCCAATGCCGATAGCGAGCGATCAATTCGTGGACGTTGTAGCGCAAAATCGGCCCGTGACCGTTAGCCACCAACCCAATCTCGCCCAAGGGTTCCATGCGCTTTAGGGCAGCCAGTACCGAACGGGCGTTGGGGCCCATCAAGCATTCATAGTAAAAGTGATAATCCGGGGAAATCGCCGCTAAATCCTCGTCATAGAGGTCATCGCTGCAATAGTGCATCCCAAATACGTCACAGGTAAATAAAATCTGGGTTTTCTCGTCATAGGTCAGCATGGTGTCCGGCCAGTGCAGGTTCGGCGCGTTCACAAACTGCAAGACGTGGCCCTGGCCCAAATCCAGGCGATCGCCGCTTTTGACCACCCGACGTTGGAAGGGCTGATGCACGAAATCTTCTAAAAACTGAATAGCCACCTTCGACCCCACCACTGTGGCTTGGGGAGCCAGGGCCAGTAGCTCTTTGACCAGACCGCTGTGATCCGGCTCCGTATGGCTAATAATCAGATAATCAATAGTTTCGGGAGCGACAACCCCGGCTAAGGTTTCCAGATAGAGCTGGCGGAATTTAGCGTGGGAGGTATCGACCAGGGCTGTCTTGTCCCCCGAAATCAAATAAGAATTATAGGTCGTACCGTTTTGCAGGCCAAACTCAATATCAAAGCGGTCTCGATCCCAGTCCAGGGAACGCAGGGCAATCGTCTCGGCGCGATCGCCGCAGTTTGCATCGAGAGCCGTCCCGTGGGTTTCAGCGGCGTTGCGAGCATGGTAATTAATAAACTTTTTTAAGTTATGTTGCAATTGACCCCATTATGACATAGGAGTTGCCCTAACGCCGCCGCCACAATTTTGGAATCCCTTTAGGGGTGTATAAGCTGACGTAATTGCTGGGCCCAAGTGGCGATCTCCTCCTGCTCTGCGGGGGCAGGCCGGTGGGCTAGCTGCCGTTCTTCGTAATTTACTAAATCTGCCAGTAATTTTGAGCCAGCTTCTCCTAAAACTAGAGCTTGTCCCGATCCAGACAAGGCACTGCCGAGGGCGTCATACCACAGGCCAGAGCGGGCATAGAGGTCGGTTTTCTCCGGAATGGAGAGGCTCGGCGCTGCAATTTTACTATCTAGACTGGACTGAGACGGAACCACCTTGATGGCGGCTCTGGCCACAATATCCTGGGAGGGATAGTCAGGACTGCACAACAGGGCCACCTGCCACAGGTAAGTTTTGTCTAGGCTTAGCCCTGGCTGGTCTTGGGGCAGAGACAGCTTCATCAACCCGCCAGAGCTGGTCAGCTCAATGGACGGCCCCAAAGCTGGGGCGCTTTTCCCTCAGTACCAGGCTCAAATAAGCGAAATTCCAGGGAAACTGGGGACTGGGACGGCACATACCAAACAAAACTGGGATGGGTAGAAGTCGTCCGCCCAAGATGTAGTTGCGGTGCCAATAAGGCCAGGTGGCCCTGATGGGCGGTTTGGCAGCTACCGCTGCGAGAACTGGAGGGAGCCGTCTGGGTTCCTGTGGGCCTGTCTTCCGGCGGGGGGGTATAGTCGGCACGGGCCGGCCCTGCACTCAGTCCGGCTCCGATTAAACTAACCAGGGTTAATTTCAAGAGTTTTTGCATGGTTTTTATCCTAAAAAAGAATATTTGGGTTTATTGTCCTATTTTTAACCTCTGGAATTTCAGGGCTACCGGCTGGTAGCATCAGTGCGCCGATCGCTGGGTTCGCCGCGATCGGGAGGGGGGGTATATTTAGACTCCAAGGTCGCCATCCGCAGCGGGGCCAGCAGGGATGAGTACCAAAGACTTCCTAGAATTAGCGCGATCGCCAACGATTTACTGAATGGAGTGGTGAGCTGAGGCATGGGATTATCTTACATTTTGAGAAGTTTTAATTGGCGAGTTAGGAGTTGACGAAGCCAGGATTGGGTCAGGGGAAAACTAAATTCGCAGCGGGTTCCTTTGGGGGAAAGGGATTCGCGGATAAATGCTCCCCGCAGTTGTTTTTTGAGGATTAAAGCGGCTTTCGTGCCCTGGCCGCAGGCGTCGGAACAGAGACCCGGGCCATTATCCGTGATACAGAGTGTGTACCGTCCCTCACTTAAGGAACCAATGGCAGACAGGCGGGTTGCGCCATAGGCGTGCTTGCCAACGTTGCACAGAGATTCTTCGAGAAAACGGCACAACTGGCGCTTTTGATCGACATCCAGCACCAGATTGTCTAGCGGCTCGAAATTGCGGACTTTAACCTTTAAGGTATTGAAAGCAGGTAAGTCCCTTTCAAGGGTACTGCTAAACACTGCGTAAAACAGCTCGTGAACCGGCAGCTTTAAATTCAGCTTTTTCTCATTCTGGAGGTAGAGGCTGTTTTCTTGATTAATGGCCTCCCGCTGGAGGTATTCCCCTACCGCTCGAATTTCGCTATTTAAGTTGGTCAGTTCCTTGAGCAAGTGAGATTGCTCCATTTTCTGGTCTTGGACGCGGCGGCGGATGGCTGCCAGGGTTTGGAGCGGGCCGTTGTGGATGATGTTGAAGGTGCGCTCAATGGTGCGCTGGCGCTCGTTGGCGATCGCGATCAGGGTGCGGCTGTTTTGGTAAAAGGCAGTATAGGCAATGCCGTTGATGGTAAACACCAGTAAAGCGGGAACCAGGGGAATCCACCAGCCCAAATTCCAGAGAAGCGCAAAACAAAGCAGGATCAAACCCACGGCCAGCAGGCCAACAATCAACAGGTTTCTTAGCGAGGAGGAAGTCAATTGGCTGATGCCAATTCCCAGAATTCCCCAACCAATAATCCACAAATATTCCCAGCCTTCACCCACGGTCTTGAGCAAGGGCCGTCCCTCCAAAACCCCACTGATAATTTGACTGGTCGCGTGGGCTTGGAATTCAACCCCGGCAATTTGCCCCGGCAATTCCAGATCCGCGATCGCCACCGTATTAACAATGCGCCGAATACTAGCGTCGGTAATGCCAATAATCACAATCTGGTCTTTAAGCCAGCTCGGGTCAAAATCCGCCTCGGTGATCTGCTGCATCGACAATACCCGAAACGGATCGCGGCCGCTGCGATAATTGAGTAGGGTCTGCACGTCAAAAATATCGGCACGGACGTAGCCCCCGGAATAGGGAAGTACCCTTGGCAGCTCTGTGGAACTAAAACTCATCGCTTTCGGGTCTCGCAGGCTGTTATCGAGCTTATGTTCCGTTTGAGTTTCCAGATAAACCTGGGCGAGCCGCAGGGCCAGAGAAAACTTAAATGCTTTAATTTCTCCTTCTCCAGCCCAAACCCCTAAAAAACTACGCCGCACGCGACCATCGGCATCGGGAGAAATGTCACTAAAGCCAACTTGGGTTGGGAGCAGGCGGCGGGGGGGAGCAATTTCCGGCGGCAGGGCTTTTTCAACAGCAATCAGATTGGAGGCGCTGGAAAAAACGGCTTTCAATTCCTGGCTTCCCGGTTCCAGGGGCACATCCCGCACAATATCCAAGCCAATCACCGCAGGCTGATAGCGCCGCAGCAGCCCAATCAGTTGGCAATTTCGCGATCGGGTAAGGGATAAGTACCGGCTCGCTGAACATCTTCTTGATCGATACCCACGATCACAATATGTTTGTCCTGAGGCTCAGCGGGTCGTAAACGCAGCAAGGAATCCAGAGCCATCAACTCCAGAAACTGCAAGCCGCCTGCGAGACGAATCACCGTCAATAGACCGATCGCCACCAATCCAACCTGCCAAGCAGCAACCTTTTTGCTAATTGCTTTCCACATACGCCTCGAACCACACGACCTGCCTAATCAATTAATCCCTCTTCTCTCGCCCGAATTTCTGTAAGAATTCGGATATTTTTGCCACTTCGCTTGTCGTCTTCGGGATAAATGCCCAACACGTCGTAGATTTTCGTCCAGTAATGACGAACCGTTCGCTCTGCCACGTTTAATCGCTGGGCGATCGCCTTATCTTGCAAGCCCTCCTTAAAGGCCAGCATTAGGACGGTCACCCACTCCGGCTTCACCTCCAATCCCTTTTGAACGCCACTAATATCTTTGGTGTGGGTAATGCCCTGTAAAGCCCACTCAACGCGAGTCAGCATTTCTTCACTGGCCAACCCCTTATCGACAACAGTAAATCCGCCAGCATGATTGTCAATGTCGTATTTAACTCTAACCAGGGCTTTAACGTAGCTACTTTGCACGACAATGTTGAGATGGGTAAACTCCCGCATCAGCACCTGCAACAATTGAATTCCCGTATCGACATAGGCTTGAGCCAGGGGAGTTTCCTGTTCGGTTACCGGCAGAGAAAGATCTAGGATGACTAGATCCGGCTGTAAGGTCGCGACTTGTTGCACCACCAAGGTGGCTGCCATCATGGTGTGGATTTGGGCGTTGGGAAAGCGCTTGGACAGTAGATTCATCGTACCGCTGAGAATCAGCTCGTGGTCGTCAATCACAAGAATTATAGGTTTCTCTTGTGGTACAACATCTCGCTAGCCATTATTCTTTTAGATTTCTAGTTGTGATAGATATTTTTTTAATCGTACAACTATGATAAAGGCAGAGCCAATAATCAATACAGGCATTTTTCTGTAGTAATTCTTGCCCACTTCCTTGTTTGGTAACCAGGCTGACATCTTCGCGACAGCAGTAATGCCACAAAAACAAGAATACTGCTCCCTTTCCAGGAGTTAGATGCTCGTATTTTAGAAAATCAGAAGTACTTAACCACTCTAAAGTGAGTTTTCAAGAGAGGTAATTTGATCGTCGGACAGGTGGGGACATTCCGTTGCGACAACTAGCTGGCCATTAGACAATTGATAGACTCCCGTGGCTTCAATAATCGGATCGCCCTGTTGCCAAGTTCGTAAGGAAAAATCAGACGATTCGCTGGCAGAAGGAGGAATATTACTGACATCTCCGGTGGAATAACTAGGAAGAATGGGGTCTCCAGGACGAAAGGGAAAGCCGCCCCTTCCCGTAATATAAAAAGTACTATTAGGAACCGAACCACGGGCAATACAACTGGCAGCAATCAATTGAGCCGTGTCAATCTGATTGCTAATAATACTGCTCAGTGCGTTCTGTATAGAGCTGATATCTGGTGAAGATATCGTGCCATTAATGACGCCACTGGCATTAACATCGACTTGATTGTTATCGTCAAGATCTTCGGGAGCGATTTCAGAAGGAGAAGAGCGAAAACTTTCCCCAAAAAAGCCAGGGGTATCGAAAGTAATATCGCCGCCCGTACCGTCACTGGAAAAAGACAAAATATCACTGTCTCCCGTAGCAAAAATACCGCCTGGAGCAGTTAGGGAAATATTACCGCCACCGCCACTGCCACTGTTAACATTAGTCGTAATATCACTATCACCATTGAAACGAATTTCTTGTGCGCTAATAGAAATGGCTCCGCCAGAGGATTGATCGCTAGCGGAAGAAACATTAGCGTTATCGGCAACAAAAGCACCTGACAACTCGATTACAATATTACCTGCCAGCCCAAAAGTCCCCACCCCAGCTTCTGCCGATATAGTTGCTCCTTCTTCCAAACGAAGTTGCCCACCACGAATTAGAATTTCTCCACCGTTTCCTGTTGAGACAGGGGGTGAATCAGAATCTTGAATAACCTGGGTAGAGGAAAAAATGCCACTAGCAGCAATGACATCGGGCGCGGCATCGATATCAAGCTGTCGCCCGCTTATTTGAATTTCGTTTCCTGTCACAGTTATATTACCGGCGTTTCCCGAAGCAAAGCTGTCGGTAGAGATTTGGCTACCGTTGAGAATAACAATAGTTCCGGCAACTACGTTTATAGCTCCGGGATTGCCATCGCCAAAATTTATAGCTTGAATATCGCTGAGATTATCTAAGACGATTTGTTCAGAAACATTGATAGATATTTGCCCACCTGCTCCTGCTACTCCAGTCGGATCAAAGAGATTAGGCCCCGTGCTAGCACTAATCAAAGAATTATTGTCAAGAGACAAGTTCCGCGCTATGACAGAAATATCTCCTGCCGATCCCGTCGATACAGTACCACTTGTTACACTGGAAATGCCATCACTCGCATCAGAGTTTAGTCTCACGGTATCTGTGGCATGTATAACTATTTCCCCTCCCGGATTCGGTGTGATGTTACCTGCACTAAGGTCAGAATTGACAATTGTAATATTTTGCCCGCGCAACTGCAAAAACCAGTTCCGTCAAAATTAAAATTATTGATATTAAGTAAAGAATCATTTATCAACTCAATAGCCGCAAAATTATTAGTATTGGTATAATCAATCTCCCAACCTTGAGGAATTGGAGTCAAGGTAACACCGCCGCTACCAGTCACGCTGCCAAGTTCAATCCTTCCCCCAAGTGCCGTCAAATTTCCACCATCAATTAAAACGTTTCCACCAATGAGGGCTAAGGTTTTTCCGGGTTGAACTTGAAACCCCAGAGAACGGTTAGTAATTGTTCCTGGTTGAGAACCAAAACTGTAACCCAATAGGAACGCTTATCGTTAGTAACGGAGAGCTTGAAGTATTGACTGCACTAAAAATAGTGCCATCTTCAAAACGAAGGTTTTCAGCCGTAGTCGCTAAAAAAGCTCCCCCAATATCAAGGGAAGCATTGCGTCCAAACAGAATACCTGCTGGGTTAATGAGAATTAAGTTGGCATCTCCCGACGCTCTAATCAAACCATCTATGTTAGATAAGGAGCCTCCAGTCACTCTGCCAATGATGTTGGCGATATTGGAGGAGTTACGAAACACGGCAGAACCGCTCTCTGGAACTGAAAATTGCTGGAAGCTATGAAAAAGATTCTCGCCAACTTGTTGTCCGCCATCTACACCAAAGTTCAGACTGTCAGAGGTAGTTACAATCGAAGAAACAGTACCATCGGAACTAATTTGAGCCGTTGTGTGACTAGGTGCTGCAAGTAATATGCCGATTAGCCATGCCGTGTGGAGATATATTGCTACCGCCAATCTCGTATTGCACACTGTAGTCAAAAAAATCTTTGAGAGAACCAAACTAAAAGTATCTATAAGCAAGGAAGACAAACACCACCCGCTGAAACACCTCGCAATACTCCAATCCGACACTCACCACAGCCAAAGCTTTGTGTGGATTCTGTCTGGTTGAAAGCTTCGCTAGCGGTTGGAAAGCGATCTGTGTGGAGAACTAAGCCTTGGTCAGGATTGGGATGGTCTTTGCTTTGGCAAACAGTTACGGGCTGGGAATCTTGAGATTGCACATTGAGTTGTTCTTGAGCTAGGAGCGCAGCACCAGGAGTCAAAATGAAGGGGGCAGCAAAACTAGCGGCGATGGATGGAGAGATTCGGTAGGTTTAATTTCATGGGGGATAAAATCCAAATACAAGGTTTGCAGGAGAACACGAATTGAGTGACAAACAGGAAAAACCCTAGGTCGGTGTGCCGACGGAAAAGCGAGTTCTACGAGGAGAAAATTTTAGACTAGATTGCCAAAGTCATTATGTTTCAAACGAAACAGCAATCCTAGTCAGAAAGCAACACCGATGAATCTTTTCTTTGCTTCGCAGCCATCTTATCTAAACTTTTATCGAAAAACGACCGTGACTTTACTTAATTCTAGAAAAGGTTAGCGGACAAAATTATTGGGCTTTAATAGATTCCTCTGGCTCACTTTTTTAGAGGAAGGTTGATGTCTTGCAGGAAATTTGCCGATTTCCAAGAAAACGATCAAGGCTGGGACGTTTGTTGTTTATGTGTAAGATTGTCCTCCGCAGAGAAAAAGACTAAAATCCATAGATAAAACTTGATGAATTAAACTAACTCCCCCTTCCTCCTGCTGCAAAAAAACACTACAGGGGTTGGATTGAACTGCGCCTAGGCATTCACTAGAACCAGAACGGACAAGTTAAGTGTTTTTGCTTAAGAGATTTCCCCTAGAAAATAATTTTTCTTAATACTATCACCTTGAGTTAATTTTGCTTAAGTGCCTATGGAGAACAAGTCATCTGGTTTTCCAACTTCTGCCGACATGGGCTAGAATTTTCTGGATTAGGACAAAAAAGAGGTCTTTTCAGTGGAGTCAACCTTGACTAGGGCACTTGTTGCTAGCGCTGGCTTAAGTGCATTCTCAGCCTGCCTATCATGCCTGCGCCTTCA
>JAAUTE010000264.1 GCA_012031815.1 Chloroflexaceae bacterium | reverse complement strand
CAACTGCTGGATTTCCTTGGCCGGGCGATCGCATTCCTTGGCAACCTGATGACTCTCTTTGGAAACCTGGTGGGATTCCTTGGCGGGGCGATCACATTCCTTGGAAACCTGCTGGAATTCCTTGGCGGCCCTCAGATATTCCTTGGAATCAGTCAAACATTAAGCGGAATAATTCAGTTATTCCCACTAGCGGATTGCTCAAAACCAGACTCCCGCCTCTCCTGGACTGGGTTTCACTCCCCTTGGCGATCGCAACTAATCAACTCCGGCGATCGCGGCAGACTTTTGATCTGGGCTGCTGGAGTAGGGCAAGGCCGGGAATAGGCTGGGGGCCATCGATAAGGCAGAGTTCGGGCTGTACGGAGAGCCGAAAAACCGCCCGTTTCATGGCCAAAAGGGAGGCTTGCAAAATATTGAGGCGATCGATTTCCCGCACCGAAGCGTGGCGTTAAGCTAAATCCTAAAGGAAGTTCGCAGGAGGAATACCCAGATGTCATCGTTATTTCCCCCGGAACCTCCCAAAAAAACGATAAATCCTCCAGGGGTCAAAAAGAGATTATCTGTTAAGGGAATTTCATAAAACACCTCGAGCAGGTGGGCTGTCTCCGGATCTGGTGCCCTTCCTTCAATGGCCGTGACCCTGGGAGCCATCCCTGTGGCGATCGCTAACAGACTTCCCTTCTTACCCAGGTCGCGAATCCCCACATTGGCCGACCAATTCCAAATATCCGCTTCATTGCCAGTCAAGGGGCCAGAGCGAGCCTGGGCGTTTACATAACCTACCCAAGCCGCCAGCACAATGCGATCGCTAATTTGCCAATCCCCTTGAATGCCGAGGCGCAAAGCAGCCGTGGCGGCGCTATCGAAAGGTTGTCGTGCCAGGGCGCTACCGGTGGAGCCGGAAAGATTGACGGTATTGTCTGGGTAGAAAGAATAGCCCAGGGCCAGCCCCACCTTCAGCGGTTGAGCCGGTTGCCAATTGAGTTGAGTGATGGCGGTGTAGCTCCCATTAAAAAATACCATTACCCCGGTGCAGGGCTTTCTCCATCCCCAGAAAAATAGGCAATATCTAAATCCAGGGATTTATTCAGGCGAAAATTCGCTCCCACACCTTGATTCTCCCCATTGCGAAATACCGCTGGATTACGACGATGAAACCGAGAGAGGCTACCAAGGCACTACTGGACAGCAGCGGATTATGGACATCGCTGAGATCATCAAAGGTAAATTGATTCGCCCCAATCCACAGCCGGATATCATCTCCAATGGGCCAGCGATAAATGAGATCCTCCAAGACAAAAGCATTATTGGTGTTCGTGTCTACTCCCAGGCGGGCGGCGTCCGTTCCGGTGGCATCGCTCAGGTTGGGAAAGTTCGCCGCTTCTAAACCCAAGCGCAGGTTATCTTTGCCGGAAAAACTGACATTCACCCTCAAGCGCGATCGCTGGGCTAGGGTTGCCTGTCCGTCGATATCCCCATCCCCATCTGCTCGTCGGTCGCCTAGGGCGACAGCAGTCGTTGCCACGACGGTGCCATCAAGGCGAGCAGTTGGGGCAAATGCCTGGGATTCAAGGGCTGTCAAGGCTTTTTCCAAAATCCGAACGCGATTCTCCTCTCTTCTGATTTCTTGGTTGAATCGCTGTAAACCTTGGGGAATTTTCCCCAAACGCTCATCCGACATAGAACCAGGAACAGTTTGGCTGCTGATTTGCTCTAGGCAGTGGTTCAAAATGAATCCAACTTCGTTGCGGGTGACATCTTCGGGGGAGAAGGGGTCTGTTGCGGCATCCCAACATTGCCAATCTTCAACCAAACCCTGGCGAGTCTCCCCGGTGCGTTGGTTTTGCAACTCAGAAACAGGGATAATCTTCGAGCGGGTCACGGAATCTCCCCTCCCGGTGGTTCGCTCCTGGTAGGAACCCGCCGGTTCAAAAGGCAGCCATTCCAGAGGCTGGGCGATCGCTGATTGGCCAAAGATAAACAGCCAAGCAAGCCCAGGGCACATTTTGATCAACACCAATATTGCCCTCATTAACCCGGAGGAATGGCATCCTGAGCAGTTCTGACGAGGAACGGTACTGCCGCTGCCGCCATTCCCCCATGGTCATGTTCCACGTCCTCAGCATATTCAATAGACCAGTTAAAAGGCACCTGCATTTTTGCGGCGGCCAGGCGAGCTGCCGCAAAAAAGGCTAAACCCCTTTCCAAGCGATGTCTTCCCTGGGCCGCGGCCTGAGGCGTACTGCGTAAATTGCTGTCGTCGGGGTTGGTAATCCCCCGTACCCGAGTAAAATAATCAAGCGCTGAGCATAGGCGGGTATTAAGATTTGTTGCTCCTTGGGCAGCGCCCCCAGTCCATAGGGAAAATCAACCTCCATTGTTGGAAAGGTGTACCAACCCGCATTGGCTGCGATCGCCACACCAACGCGATTATTCGGGAACAGCATCACAAAACGATGGACAAACTGTGCTCCGGCCGAATGCCCAAAGAGATTGTACGTTGACACTTTAGAGCCTGTAAGTGCTTTCACCCGCTCGAACAGGTGCTCAATAATATTGAAAGTCCATTGAGATGGGGGGGTAAAGTTTCCCGATCGCGAAATGATATTCCCCAAGTTATAGCCCGTTGTCCCCGGATAATCTGCCCGTGAAAACTCCGGCACCAACAGTAGAAACCCGTGCCTATCGGCATGGCTAATCCAGGTGTCTCGGTATTCGCGAGCGTTGCGATTAACACCATGCAGGACAAACAGAATGGGAGAATTGTGGTGCACTCCTTGGGGAAGATAATACCAAACCCGAAGCGGGCGCTCAGTTCCTGGAAATTGCTCGCTAAAGTAGCCTGCTCCCACAGATAATTCATTGATTGCAGCATCCTGAGCCACGGGAGGAATCGTAGCATAAAGGGGAAGCTGGGTGAGGTTGCTGATGGCAAGTGCTGTCTCTATTTCCATGTTGCTAGGTCTATCTTTCAAAAGTCATATCTAATCAAAGGCAAGGGTGTAGGTTCCATCCTCTCCATCCAGATTGAAATCGCTAGCTTCCGGGGCAGAAACCACGGCGGTGGGAACCAGTGACTGGGAAGCCGTCGAGCGAAAGAGGCGGGCGGTCGGCCCATCCCCCTGCAACAGATCAGAGGGCGATCCGGTTTCCACAAGGCATCCGTTTTCCAGGTACCAAATTGTGTCTATCTGGGCTAAGCGCTCAACTCGATGGGTCACAATCAAGACCGTCCCTTTGTAACTCCCCAAAATACGTTCTACTATCTCAGTGGCTTGGGGATCGAGGTTAGCATCAATTTCGTCTAGGAGCAGGATCGGAGGGTTACCCAACAAAGCCCGGGCCAAGGTAAGGCGCTGGCGCTGTCCCGCCGATAAATTCAGCCCCCGCTCGGCGATGCGCGTGGCTTCTCCTTCCGGGAGTTCTTTGAGCAGCTTGTCAATTTCACACAGTTGCCAAATCTGCCGTCGGGCTTTACCAGAAGTTGCGATCGCGCGGTAGCGCAGATTTTTACGGATGCTTCCCCGCAGCAGCGGCAGGTCTGGGGTTGAAATGCCGATGGCTTGGCGGATCGAGGCCAGGTTGCAATCAGCCAGATTCTGTCCATCAATGAGAATACTGCCCTCATCGGGGTCTAGCAGTCGGGCTACCAAGGAAAGCAACGTTGATTTTCCTGCCCCATTGGGGCCGACCACGGCGACAACTTCTCCGGGGGCGGCGATGGCACTAACTTTTTTGAGAGAACCGGAAACGGTGGCTTCCCGGAATTCTATTCGGCCTTCGCTCACCTGTAAATCCGGTGCATTGGGCCGCTCTTGCACCAAGGAGCTGATTTTAAGAAAATCCCGAATCTTGTGCAGCGCCACCCGCGATGTGTGCCAATACTCGTGAACCCGGCTGAGATCTCGCAGGGGCGGAACCAGCAACCCCACCAGGGTCATCGTGGCAACTACCCCGCCAGGACTCGCCTGACCGGCGGACACCTGGGCCGCCCCCACCAATAACACGGCTCCAAAGGCCACCATAGTGGTTGCTTCGACAATTGCCCGCAGTTGGCCAGCAATTTTGGCTCGGTCGATCATGGCCGTTTCTAGCCGCTTGCTTTGACGGGAGAGGTAGTCCCGCTCCCGCCCGATTTGCCCAAAGACTTGAACGGAAGCAATGGCAGCAATTTTTTCAGTGACATTGCCCGCCAACTGGCTAAGGCGATACCGGGATTCTTTGGCCGCTGCCTCCATCGGTTGGCCGAGGCAAAACGCTAGCCAGGCCGCGATCGCAAGTATCCCGGCCACGCTTAAAGCCAGCATCGGGTTCATCCACAACAGGACTGCCAACACACCGAGGGTGGTGGTTGCGGCAACCAGCAGTCGGGACAACCCCAAGCTCACCCACTGCCTCAGGGCATTGAGATCTCCCACAAAACGCAGGACGATGGCTCCATGACTCCGTTTATGGAGGCTGCGGGGAGAGAGGGTGACCAACTTCTGAAACAAGATCAAGCGCAAGTCGTAGGCATAGCTCTGGCCCAAACGCTCGGCATCGATCCGTTCGACCACCCGTAACCAGGCGTTGACGGCGGCGGCTCCGCCCAGCCCCAAGCAAATAAAGAGTAAACTCCAGGAGGACAGTTGATTTTCTTGGGAAATCACCCGCTCGAAGGCAAATTCAATCAGAAGTGCATTGGCGATTACCGCCGCTGCTTGGGCAAATCCATAGACAACCAGCCGGATTAGGAGCCACAGACGGGGTGCCGTCAGGGTGGAAGGGATCTGAGTCATGAGCTTTTTTCTCGTTGAGTTTGCAACAGCATCCGAACCCCTCCCTTAGACAGCCACAAGAGCCTGAGCCAGATTGTCACAGACTTGCTTTCCTTCTGCCAGACAAGCGACTATAATGGTGCTTTGGCGTACAAATCGTTCAAACCCAATACCGGCAGCCCTGTCGCTTGGGCCGTTTCCCGCGCGGCTAGGGGAGAAGCTGTTACTACACCGCTAATACCTACAATGGGTAAACGATGTGTCTGAAGCCAGTTTGCCCCAGCTACGGCTCCTAAGGCACTATTGGAGGCAAACAAAATGCCATCGACTAAGGCGTGGAAAACTGATGAGGCAACCAGTTGAGCCGTTTCGGCTTGGTACAGGCCATCGGCAACCTCGATCACACAGACATCGACCCAGCCCAGGTTAAGTGGCTACGAGAGGGTTGTGAAAATTTGCTCGATCTCGGCTAGAGAGACTTTGTAGGTAGAAGGATAGCCTGCGTAGGTGAAAATCTAGGGCTAA
>JAAUTE010000032.1 GCA_012031815.1 Chloroflexaceae bacterium | reverse complement strand
GCAAGCGGAGCTTATACCGGAGCGTCGTTGTATAAGGCCGGCTTAATTGAGAACGATCCCGGCCCAAGCGGATCTTATCCCTCCGTGTCGAGGAACGATCCCAGGGAGGCCGACAGCGATCGCAGGAAAACGCTGGAGGAGCATCGTTAAATAAACGATGACACTAAAAAATCTGACGGGCTTCCAGATTCGCTTCTACTTGCCGACGAGTTCGCCAAACCGGGCGCATTTCATTGCGGGCATAGAGGGGCAGTTGATCGCCGACATGGGGTGAATTGGGCTGGGAAGCATTGCCGTAAACTGTCAGCACCTTGGCCTGGGGCGGATCGGAAAAGGCGATCGCCGCAATGAAGCTGTCTCCGGCCACGACCCGAAAACGTTGATCCTGGTCAGGAACCACATCTAAAACCCGAAAACTCCCCAAAATACCTGGGCCGCCGCTGGCCGGCAGATCTTGCTTACCATAGCGCATTCGCACCACCTCCCCCCAGGAAACATCCAAGTCACCATAGAGTAGTTTGATCTGAGCCGCCACACCTTCTAAAACGGCCAGGGCGGTGTTGATATCCGCCAAACCGTCAGGGGTTGTCAGGGGTCGATCCGCTTGCCAGGGCGTCGAAAAAATACCGAAACGGGACAAAGAAAGCGCCCAGAGAGAGAATAGCACCGCTCCCTTGCTGTCAGCATTGGTGTTGAGATCCCAGCGGCTCAGCACTTCGGCGGCTTCTAACCCCAAGGGATTGGCCAGGGCCTTAGCGGTGGGAACGAGTTTATCCAGGATGCGCTCGGCCAGTAGCAGTTGGGAGGAGAACTTTTTGGCGATCGCCGTTTCTAGGGATAGCTTTTCGTCACCCTGGAGCAATTGCAGCGATCGCTGGGGGCGCAAAATATTGTTGGTTTGACCCAGGGAAGGGGGCGCCAAGTAGGCGGGGTAGTTTTTGGCGTTTAGTTGGGGGGGAAAGGTACTCGTCCAAGGCGGATCGTTGGTATTTTGCAGCCAGCCAGTTTGGGGATTGAGCAGGCGCGGCAGGTCGCTATAGGAATGGTACTGCTGCCAAAGGGTTTGGGCGCTATTGCCAGGAACTATTCGCTGCCAGTCAGCCCAGGTTCCTCCGGCCCGCACGGGCACTAAACCATTGAAAACGTAGAGAATTTGCCCCTCGCGGTCGGCGTAGAGCACATTAAACAGGGGCAATTGCAATTGGGCAAGGGCCGCTTCAAAGTCCTTGAGATTTTGAGCCGCCGCCATTTGCAGAAATTGGGACAGAACCTGGGACTGGTCTAAACCCGCTACCCGCAGGGCATAGCTTTGTCCCCCTCGCGCTTAAAGACCGGCCCGTGAACCGAGGAGAGAATGACCAGGGGATCTTCCCGCAGGCTGCCATCGGCTTGCTTAATTTTGAGGGTTTCAATGCGGCGATCGAAGGGCTTCACCCCGCTTTCCCAACGGTAGCCGTTCTCTACCCCGGTTAATTCGTAAATATCGGCGTTATCAATGGGATTGACCGCAATTGTCCAGCCCAAATGCTCGTTAAAGGCGATCGCCAACAGGGGCATTCCCACCAGAGCCGCGCCGTAGGCATCCAGATCGGGAGCCACCAGTTGGGCTTCATACCACAGATAAAGATCCGACCAGGGCAAGTGAGGATTGGCCAGCAAAATTGCCTGACCCTTCTGGGTACGCTGGGCGCGATCACCCAAGCATTGGAGCCAGCGGTAGGGTTGCCGACTTTGAGGGAAGCAAGCTGCTGGGGATTGACCAAAAAATGAAAATGAATGACGCGATGAATGTGGGCGAGAACATCGATCCCGCTAACCGGCAGCACCGCCTGCCAGGACGACTCGATTTGGTCGGGATGTTGGCGGGCGTAGTCGTTAATCCCCTGGGCAAAGGCATCCAAAACTCTGTTTGAGGAGGGGGCTTTGGGCCTGGTACCACTGCTCGGCCCGAGCCGGAATTCCCATGGTGCGGACGTAAACATCCGATTCGCGAAAGCTTTCCCCCCAATACTCAGCCGCACGGCCCCTAGCCTGGCCATAGAGCCGTAAAATGAGATTGCCGTGACTTTGAGCCTGGGCCCAGCCAAAGGCCCGCAGTAAACTGACCCGATCTTGGGCATAGATATGGGGCACACCCCACCGATCCCAGAGGATCTCGCTGCGGCCTTGACTTTGAGTGGGCACAAACAGACTCAGCCCTAAAATTAAGGCCAGGCTTAGTAGAAATAGGCCAATTTTTGCGCGGGAAAAACCGTAGGGATAAGTCAAAGCGATGGCGTACTGGTTAATGAAATCGGAACCTCAAGTTTACAGTATCTCCCACTTGCAACAGGAGGGAAAGACCCTTTGGGACGGCGTGCGTAACTATCAGGCCCGCAATTTCCTGCGCCAGATGCAGCCGGGGGATTTGGCTTTTTTTTATCACTCCAGCGTGACGCCGCCGGGGATTGTGGGCTTGATGGAAATCACTACCAGCAATTTGGACGATCCCAGCCAATTTGACTCCCAAAGCCCCTATTTCGACCCTAAATCCACAGCCGACTCTCCCCGCTGGCAGACGGTTCAAGTGGAATTTGTGGCGACTTTCCCGGAAATACTGACTTTACAAGCGCTAAAGCAGGAATTTAAGGCGGACGAACTGTGGGTGGTCAGACGGGGCAATCGCCTCTCGGTCATGCCTATTAGCGATCGCATTGGCGATCGCCTGTTACTGCGGGCGGGATATGGGCAAAAACCCTGATTTTTTCCGAAAAGCTGGCAATGATATCGAATGAGTATGGTCTCTCCCGATCGATGGTACTGTAAGGGAGACAAACCGCTGTTTGATGTCAATGAGTTCGAGATATGTACGAATTTGACCCGATCCAAGAGCGCCAAATTCGGGAGCTAGCCCAAAAAATGCGCTTTGTCGGCTATTGTTGGCTTGCCTTTGGCATTTTGTTGGTAATCGATAGTCTCTCAAAAATTGCTCAAGGGGAAGTGACGGAGGCAACCAGTAGCGTTCTTTATGGCTTGATTCAATTCCTCATTGGTTTTTGGACGCGACAGGCAGCAGGGTCTTTTCGCTCCATCGTCGAAACCCGCGGCAACGATATTGCCAACCTGATGAAGGCGATCGCAGAACTGCGGAATCTCTATAATTTGCAGTATTGGTTGTTATTGATCATGCTAGCCGTTGCCTGCTGACTTACGTTCTCAAGTGACCCCGACAATTTCTCAGTTAGCGTACCCAATGGTAGCCGAGCGAACCGCCCCAGTCAACAGAACTTTTAAAAACCTTATTTCCCAAGGCGATCGCCCGATACTGCCTCTATTTGTGTCCGTCAGAAGCAGGCTGTCGGCAAGAAATCGTAGCAAGCAAACTGTTTTCCGTAATCAGCACTACCATTACTGTTGCCAGAAAAAGCAAGCCATAAGTAAATATAAAAAATGCGTCATCCCCTCTAGGAAACTGGTTTACTGACTGTAAGCTTTAGGGGCAGGTTAATTGTTTTTTCAGTAATCGGAGGACTTGCAACGATGTTTGCGAGAGTGTCTGAGCAGCGAATGCACCTAGTTCGGTGGGTACTGATCGTTGGCTGGCTCACGTTAATTACGTCTTTATTTTGGGACCCCATCTCTAAAGGGGCCCTCACCGAACCCGGCGGCTGGTTAGCCCCACCGAATATCGACGAGTTTTGTGTCTACATCCAGGGAAAATGCTACGAATACAAGCCTTTTCAGGTGGGAAATGCCGTCTTTTGGGGAATGATTATCCCTGCTGGCGTGTTTATTCTCTTTGTCTTTGGCCACGAGCTGTGGCGGCGCATTTGTCCCCTCTCCTTTTTTTCCCAGATTCCTCGTGCCCTCGGCTGGCAGCGCAAGCGCCTTGTCAAGCCGGATTCCTGGTTAGGTCGCAATGCCCTATACCTACAGATGGGATTGCTCTTTGTCGGTTTAAACTGCCGCCTGCTGTTTATCAATGGCAGCCGCTGGATGTTGGGTAGTTTTCTGTTGATCACCCTCGCCTCGGCTCTGGCAGTGGGTTTTCTCTACGGGGGCAAAACCTGGTGTAACTATTTCTGTCCCATGAATCCCGTCCAGCGGGTTTATAGCGAGCCAGGCGGCCTGTTGACCAGCAAAGCTCACTTAGCCCCGCCCCGAACCATTACCCAATCCATGTGCCGCACCAGCGATGCCAGCGGTCAGGAACGCACGGTTTGCGTGGCTTGCAATAGTCCTTGCTTTGACATCGACGCTGAGCGATCGCACTGGGACGGCATTCAGAAGCTAGACCGAAAAATTCTTTACTATTGCTACGTGGGTCTGGCCGTAGGTTACTTCACCCACTACTACCTCTACGCAGGCAACTGGTTCTACTACTTTTCCGGGATCTGGGCCCAGCAGGACTACCAGTTGGCAACGCTGTTTAGCCCCGGCTTCTACATCATGGGGCAGACCATTGCCATCCCCAAAATTATTGGGGTTCCCCTCACCCTGGGCTTGTTTACCGCCGGGGGCTTTGTGGTAGGCACCTTCATCGAAAAGCAGTACAAAGCCATCGTCAGAAAGCATTTCCCGACTGTCTCCAACGACCAAGCGCAACACCAGCTTTTTACCCTGGCGACCTTTTTCATCATCAACTTCTTCTTCATTTTTGGGGGTCGTCCCTTTATTATTTTGCTGCCTGTCATCCTACAGTTTGCCTGGCAGGCTTTCATCGTCGGGCTAAGCGTGTTTTGGCTGGTTAAGAACTGGAACTTGAGTGCCCAGCGCTATGGTCGCGAGCGGGATTCTCACCTGTTGCGGCGGCAACTGGGCAAACTGGACATCGACTATAGTCAAGTGTTTGAGGGCCGCTCCCTCGATAACTTAAATCCTGACGAACTCTACGCGATCGCCAAATTTTTACCCAAGTTCACTGAGAACTATCGGCTGCAAGTCTATCGCGGCGTCTTGCTTGATGCCCTTGAACAGAAAACGGTGGAGCCAGAGAGTGCCAAGGAGGCTTTCCAGCGTCTGCGCCAGGAATTGGGGGTCAACGATCTCGAACACGTGCAGCTCCTGGACGCCATTTGTCAGGAAAATCCCCTGTTATGCTCCCAGCGCCGCATGCTGGAAGCAGAGCGTACCATTCTCCAATCCCGACCCCGACATATCCCGATCACCTCGGAGCCAACCCAGATTCGCCGCCGCGAGCAGCCCCAGTATGAGCCGACAGTCATTGGCCGGGGTTCGCGATCGCCCTCGGTTGAGCCAACAGCAACTCCAGCCCCACCAACCGTATCGGGCAGCGAAGCAACGACCCTACTGCCCAAACAGGGGCGAGGAACTAGCGATCGCGAAGCAACAACCCTGTTGCCCAGACAGGAGCGAGGAACTGCCGATGTAGAACCGACCCAGATTATACGCAAACCAAACGCCGTCACCCCTGCCGGGTGTGGAGCCTTCTAAGTCAGCTTCCTCCCCTACTGAACCCCCGATTTCTCCAAACGACGAGCTGGAAAAGAGGTAAATCATGCTAAAAATTAAAGCGATTAACTCGGAAAGCGGTGAAATACTGGAAACGGTCTTTAAACCGAACGCTAGAACTAAAGATCAGTGGATTATGGGTCGGGCCTCCAGTTGCGATCTCATTTTGAACGGGCCTGCCGTAAGCCGGGTTCATGGCCGCATCGTGTTCCAGGAGGGAAACTACTTTTACAGTGACCTGGGTAGCAGCGACGGTTCCCGCCTCAACAACCAACAGGTGAACGTGGGAGAAACCTACCCGCTGAAAGCCCACGACACCCTCTATGTTGGCGAATTTTTTCTAATTCTCGACATTGCTGAGTCAACCATTGTCGCCGAAGAGGAAAGTGTCAGCAGTGCGCCCAGTGCTCTACCCACCTGGCAAGGGGATCTAGCGGTTCGCTGCGTGCGCATTGTCGAAGAAACCGTAGATGTCAAGACCTTTTCCTTTGCCGCTGAGCCGCCCCTGTTGTTTAGCTACAAGCCGGGTCAATTTGTAACGCTGGACTTGATGATCGCGGGTAAGTCAGTGAAGCGGTCTTACTCAATTTCTTCCACGCCCTCCCGGCCCCATCTGCTGGAAATTACGGTCAAGAGGGTTCCGACACCTCCCGACAACCCCGATGCCCCGCCAGGATTGGTATCTAACTGGCTTCACGACAATGTTAAGGTCGGTAGCGAGATTAAGTTAAAGGGCGGCCCCTTGGGGAAATTTACCTGTGCTGACCATCCTGGAACCAAGCTGTTGTTTATTTCGGCGGGCAGCGGCATTACGCCGATGGTTTCCATGTCCCGCTGGCTCTACGACACCGCTTCCAAACGAGATGTGGTCTTCTTCCACTCAGCTCGTACGCCCAGCGATATTATTCTCCGCGAGGAGCTAGAACAGCTCAGCGCTCGCTGGCCCAATTTTACGTTAGCTGTGTCCACCACTCGCCCGGAGCGGGGCCGGCCTTGGATGAGTTTTTCGGGCCGCCTTAGTGAAGCTATGTTAATGATCATTGCTCCGGATTTTCGCGATCGCACGGTGTATGTGTGCGGGCCGGGCGGGTTCATGGAAGGGGTTAAATCCCTGATGGCGGGGCTGAATTTCCCGATGGAGAACTATTTTGAGGAGAGTTTTGGCGGTGCGAAGGGCAAGAAGAAAACGGCGGCCCCACCCCCTCCCCCTGCAACCCTAGCGGCGAGTAATGGCGCAACTGACTCCAGTGAGCCAGCGCCCACCACTGGAGCAGTGGCGGCGAAATCCCCTAAACCTGCGGCACCCGTAGCCGCATCCGTTGCTCCGACGACACCAAGCGTTGCTGGCGGCAAACCGATGATTGTTTTTGCCCAATCGGGACAGGAAATTGCCGGGGATGACACGCTGTTCATTCTAGACTTGGCCGAGGAAAACGGCATTTCCCTCACCAGCGGCTGCCGGGCCGGTTCCTGCGGCGCTTGTAAGGTGAAAAAACGAGAAGGTGAGGTCGCCTACGATGGCGAACCCCACGGATTGGATAGCAGCGACCAGGCTGCTGGTTACATTCTCACCTGTATTGCTCGTCCAGTGGGTCGGGTGGTCGTAGAAGCTTAACTCTGGGTGGAATCTCTATCCCAGACCCCATAAAGCCGTTCCAGCTTGCCCAGCAGTTGGAGCGGTTTTTTCCATCTTTCTAAGCTTGGGGTAATTGGCTCATTTGCTCTAGATTGAGAACTTGCGAGAGGGTTTCCGCATCCATTAGTCCTTGCTCCAGGACGATTTGCCGGAGAGATTTGCCGGTTTCCAGGGATTCCTTGGCCACCGCAGCGGCATTGAGGTAACCAATGTGAGGATTGAGGGCTGTCACCAAAGCCAGACTCCCTTCCGCATAGGCCAAGCAGCGATCGCCGTTGGCAGTAATGCCGGCTAAACACCGCTTAGCTAACACCGCGAGGGTATTGCCAAGAATTTCCAGGCTGTGAATCAAATTGTAGGCAATTAAGGGCATCATGACATTCAATTCAAGCTGTCCCGCCTGGGCTGCCAGGAGAATGGCGCTATCGTAGCCCATCACCTGAAAACAGACCATTGACGCCATCTCAGCGATCACGGGATTGTATTTCCCCGGCATAATTGACGATCCTGGCTGTACGGGCGGGAGTTGAATCTCCTTGAAGCCGGTTTTGGGCCCGGAGTCCATCAACCGCAAGTCGTGGGAAATCTTGGCGCAATCCTGGGCTAAATTCCGCAAGGCCCCGGAAACACTCACAAAAGGAGCCATGCTTTGCATCGCTGCCATTAAATGCGGGGCACTGACCAGGGGTTTTCTCAGAAGATCTGCCAGAATTTCCGCAACCCGATGGCGATAGCGAGGATGGGTATTTAAACCGGTTCCCACCGCACTGCCGCCCAACCCCAGGGCATAGAGGTCGGTTTCTGCCCGACGAATTCTTCCCTCGTGATCCCGTAAAATCTGCGCCCAAGCCCGGAATCCTTCCCCAAGACGCACGGGAACCGCATCCTGTAGGTGCGTCCGCCCGGATTTGATCACTCCTTGTAATGCCTCCCCCTGATACTCCAAGGTGACGATCGCCTCTGAGAGGGCGGGATAGAGAGAATGCTCTAGGGCAAGTAACGCACCGAGGCGAATGGCTGTGGGAATAACATCATTGGTGGACTGGCCATAGTTGACGTGATCGTTGGGGTTCACCCGGCTGTAGTTTCCCTTGCGATCGCCTAAAATCTCTAAGGCTCGATTGGCGAGAACCTCATTAACATTCATGTGGTGGGAGGTTCCGGCCCCAGCTTGGTAAATATCCACCACAAACTGATCCCGCAACTGTCCCCGCAAGATCTCGTCCGCTGCCTGGACAATAGCTTGGGCAATCTCCGAAGTAATACAACCCAGTTCCCCATTGGCGATCGCGGTGGCTTTTTTGATGAGGAGACAGGCATCGACGTAGGTTGCCAGGGGTTTGTAGCCGCTAATGGGAAAATTTTCCCTGGCTCGCAGGGTTTGAATGCCATAGTAAGCGCTGCTGGGAATTAGTCGCTCTCCCATCGAATCTCTCTCGCGGCGATAAGTCGCTTCTGGGGTTTCACTCACGGTCTTGCTGGCTCAATTTGGGATAATCTATCGTGACACATTGACCTTGCCCGTCTCAAGATGTCACCGGTTCCCTGGAGTCAACCCCTGGGGCTTGCCTGCGATCACCCTCAAAGAGCAATGTTAAGCTAAGTTAACAGGATTACGGGCAGAATATTGCCGGAAACTGCAAAACCGCGCTATAAGTTGTGTATCGTACCCAAACACATTTTTTGTGGTTTTAAGCGCTTCCCACGTATTTCGCAGGGTTATTTTTGCCCGTTTATTCTGGTGCAAGTGCCCTCAATTCATGGCAACAGGCTATCCCCAATTAGCACCCGCTAGAAAACTATGATACTAACCGAAGAAGTCAAGTTAACTGGCTCCCCGACCTCTCTTAATTTAGAGGCAGTAGCCACAGAACTTACCCTACTTGCTATCCATTTAGAGGACGCAGCCCGATCTGCGGAAATTCAGTACCAAGTTTTGGAGGATGTTTGCCATGTTTTGAGCGATAGCCCGGCTAACCTTGACTCTACCCTTAGATACCTCACCGAGCGTCAAGGGCAGCTCTATTCTTGGTCAAACCAGCTCAGGAAAATGCGCGAGCAGCTATCCGACTTGGTAAATACCAGAGAAAACCGTTGATTGTCTCCCTATCTTTCCTTAAGTTACGCTTGGGTAATGCTTTCTCTTTTTCTGTCTTCCTGTTTGTATTTTGCGGTTTTCCAAGTTGCCCCTGAATCATGGGACACTGTCTTAAGACAGAAATTATTAAACAGCTAACCCCTTCGCGATCGCCAAACTAAATCCTTATTCTTGCCTTGAAATTGTGGTTGGCTGGTTAAATCCTTCGCTCCCTTTTGTTATGCACAAAACTATTGAATGAGTTTATTTGTAGTCATTATCAGATTACCAGTCTATCTCAGTCCCGTATCGTGCTTAAGGCGACTTAAAGCTGTTGACAAAGTTGTCGAAAGTGTTCGCCGCGTTGCTCGAAGTTGGCATACTGGTCAAAACTAGCACAAGCGGGTGAGAGTAGCACCACCGGAGCCTCAAACTGCCGAGCCAGAACCAGACTTCGCTCGACGGCCCTGTCCATGGTTTCGGCAATCTCCCAAGCCTCGTAGCCGCAGCTCTGTAAGCGACTGGCAAAGGTCGGAGCTGCCGCCCCAATCAGTAATACCGCGCCGCTCTCGCTTTAATGGTTTCAATCCAGGGGCCATCGTCTCCTGTTTTGGCCTCTCCCCCAGCAATTAAAATCGCCGGAGCCTCCACTGCCCCTAGCCCCACTTGAGCCGCATCGTAGTTGGTAGCTTTGCTGTCGTTGATAAAGGCAATCCCCTGCCAATTTCGTACCACCTCCAGACGATGGGCAACCCCCGGAAAGGCCAGCACCCCCTGGGCGATCGCCTGTTTGTCAATCCCGGCTAAACGTGCGGCGGCGATCGCCAGCAGTAAATTTTGTCGATTATGACTACCAGGCATCTTAAAGAGATTTACGGGCAAAATCAGCTCACCAAAGGCACTAATCCAGTTGTCTTCAATGTAGGTTCCCCGTGACGGCTCAACCGGCAGGCCGGCTTTGCCTTGGGTGCTTGTCCAGTAGGCCTCAGGCCAGTCCTGGGTGCCGATGGCGCGCAGATAGGGATCGTCACCGTTGAAAATCTGCTGGGAACAGCGGCGGAGTAAAGACGCTTTGATCTGGTAGTAATTCTCCAGGGTGCGATGACGCTCCAAATGGTCGGGAGTAAAGGTCGTCCAAATGCCAATTCGGGGTCGGAGGTCGCGGGAGGATTCGCACTGATAGCTGCTGATTTCTGCGATAATCCAGTCAAACTCTGAGATATTAGTGGATTCTTGGGGTGCTGTCAGCCGTTTTAGGGCTAATTCACAGGCCGCATTGCCAATGTTGCCGCAAGCTGGTGCATTCATCCCGGCACTTTGGAAGATGGCGGCGGTTAGGGCGGTGGTTGTGGTCTTGCCATTGGTTCCCGTAATGCCTACCCACGGGGAGCCGTTCAAGTAACGCCAGGCCAATTCCAGTTCGCCAATGCTGTCAATGCCTAGCTGTCTAGCGGCGACTAAACTGGGCAGTTCCCAGGACACCCCAGGGCTGACAACGACCAGCTCAGGCCGCTCCGCCAAATCAAAGCCATCGCCCAAGCTGACCGCAATACCTTCTTGTTGCAGTTCCTGCTGCCGCTGCTCCAGTTCCGGTGAAATTGCGCGATCGCGCAGCATCACGGCCCAGCCATCTTGTTTGAGTAAGCGTGCGGCGGCAATTCCCGATCGCCCCAATCCAATCACATCCGCTCTGGGCATCATCTTGTCGTCAGGGTTTGGCAGGTTAACAGTTTTTCAATCCTAGCTGCAATCGGCCTAGAACTCCAAGGCCAGGCTGAATGGAGCGAGTTTAGACATGGAGGAGGGTGACGGCAATATTGCCTGAAAGCAAACATCCACATCGGTGCCGGGAGTTCGCTGCCGTTGGGCATATTCGCCTTGGTAGTGATACAGGTCGGATTCCTGACGATAGGCCAGGGGCAGGGGTGCGGTACTCAGCTCACAAAACACAATCTCTGGCTCCCCAGCTTCCGGTTCCAGATGGGGCAAATTGACGTTCCAGAACCCTTGGGGGGGCAAGGGTTGAGCCAACAAGACCTCCAAAACACGAGCGCTCCAGCGAGCCGCCACGGCCCAGTCGACTAACAGCGGTTTTTTAAGCCAATGGGAAATGGCAATGCCCGGAATGCCGTGAATAGCGGCTTCACGAACGGCGGCCACGGTGCCGGAATGGTACACGTCAATGCCCAGATTCCCGCCGGCATTGATGCCAGACAGTACCCATTTCAGGTCGGGACAAAGTTGAGTTAGGGCCAGGCGCGTGCAGTCCGCGGGCGTCCCGGCGATCGCATATTCTCCCGGGCCGCGCTGCTCGACGGCGATGCCTTTGTGGGTGGTGACCTGATGGCCACAGCCGGAGTACTGATGGCGAGGCGCAACCAGCATGGTTTTCCCGGGCACGGCTTGCTGGAGGGCGCGAATCCCTGGGGCATCAATCCCGTCATCGTTGGTTAAAATGAGCGTCATAGAGGGAATCGCTTAAAAATCCTGGTTTTTAGTCTTACTGTTGTTTCGGGACGAATTAATGATTATTCGCGGGCAAACCCTGGCTCACAGCCACCATTCTAACTATCCCCATCCGTTCCGGGCGCTGGTTGCAGGCCGCAGCCGCCAGCGTTTAGGGAAAGCTGGGGGACTCAAAAATTTTGGAGTCAATTTGGTGCGGTTGGAGCCGGGCAGTTGGTCTGCGATCCGCCATTGGCATTCCCATGAGGAGGAATTGGTTTATATTCTGGCAGGAGAACTGACTTTGGTAACTGACGCAGGCAAAGAACTGCTCTATCCTGGCGATGCTGCTGCCTTTCCCGCCGGAGAAGCCAACGGCCACCATTTGATCAACCAAACTCAGCAAGTTGCCCTGTATCTGGAAATTGGCGATCGCCATCCTGAAGACCGGGTGATCTATCCCGACGTGGATTTAGTCGCTGAAAAACGGGATGAAAGCTGGATTTTTTGCCATAAAAACGGTGAGCCTTACTAGAATTGTCTGGATTTGTTGAGATTTCTCAGGTCAAATTCAGCTAAGGTGGCTAAATTGTCGAGCAATACCGATAAAACAATTCAGAAACAATGATGTTAGGTAGATCTTTGGCAATCCTGACTCTGGCTAGCCTGCTGGGTTGCGTCACCGCTCCTGTCGCTAAAGCCGAGGATGCCTACGGTTTGACGGCCCAAAATTTGGTCACCTTAGCCCGCGAAGGTCACTTCCGCGAGCAGGGCATTCCCAGGGGCCGCGATGCCTTTGGGTTGGCCGTGAGAACCGGCCGGGTTCGTGCCATCGATGTGGTGGAAAGCGCGATCGCCGAGGCAAAATTACCGGCCGCAGCTCGGGATGATGCCGCTTATTTAGCAGAAGTGGCGGGACACTTGACTCGCGGCGGCTGCGGACTTTAATATAGGTCGCCTAGCTGTGAATACGGGGTTCTGGGTGCAGGGTTACCAGGATTTCACTTTCTAGGTTAGCTAGCTCCTCCAATCTCTGCTCCACCTCTTGGCGATCGCAGTAACGGCTGGCCAGCACCCAATAGATCCCGTAGTGCCTGGCTTCCGAGGCCATTAACCCCCGATAGAATGCCCCTAGCTCCGGTTCAGGACAGTATTGGGCAAGCAACCCCAAGCGTTCGTGCGATCGCGCTTCAATGAGGGCACACACCAGCAGAGAATCTAACAGGCGCTGCGGCTCGTTGTGGCGAATTTGCGCCTTGAGCTTAGCCCCGTAGGGCGGCGCATTTAAGGGAGCCAACGGAATTTCCCGCCGTTCCAACCATTGATTGACCTGCTCAAAATGCTCCAATTCTTCCTGGGCAATTTTGGTCAGTTGCCGCACCAGATGGCTAGAAGAGGGATAGCGAAACATCAAATTGAGGGCCGCTCCCGCCGCCTTGCGCTCACAGTGGGAATGATCCAGCAAAATTGTATCCAAATGGGCGATCGCCTGCTCAACCCAAGCAAGACTTGTCGGTTGGGACAGAAACTTGATCGTGGGAATGATTGTACTAGCCACGGTTTGGAATCACGAAAAACTACTTCCAGCCTCTCTTCCCTATAATAGATGGGAAATATACACCGATCCCCTGAAGCTAAATAAAAAGTTCTTTAAATAACTGTCCTTGATAACCTCCGCCAAATCAGAGTCTATGTCACCTCGTCGTATTGTTGTCGGTGATGTTCACGGTCACTACGAGGCACTGATGTCGTTATTACAGAGAATCTCCCTGGAAAGCGACGATCAACTTTATTTCCTCGGCGATCTGATCGATCGCGGCCCCAACAGCGCTGACGTCGTGGAGTTTATCATCCAAAACAACTACCCCTGTCTGCGGGGTAACCACGAAGAGATGCTCCTGGCCAGTCTTGATGGCAGCGGTCAAGTCTGCCCGGAAGCCCTTCAAGCTTGGCTTTACGCGGGCGGCCACGCTACTTTAAAAAGCTACAACAACACCATTCCCCAAACCCATTTTGATTGGTTCAACAATCTGCCTTACTACCTGGACTTGGGAGGGGTGTGGCTAGTCCATGCGGGCGTCAATCCCCTCCAGCCCCTAGAATCCCAATCTGCTGAGGAATTTTGCTGGATTCGCGAGCCATTTCATCGCGCTCCTTTCCCTTACTTTAAGGACAAGATTATTGTTACGGGCCACACCCTAACCTTTACCTTTCCTGGGGTCACCCCCGGCAAACTTGCCGCCGGGCCAGGCTGGCTAGATATTGAAACCGGAGCCTATCATCCCCAAAGCGGCTGGCTGACGGGTTTAGATATCGACCATTGGGTCGTCTATCAACTCAACACCAAAGACGGGGCTTTTCGCAAACTGCCACTGCGAAAGGCGGCTGTCACCATCGACCCCTCCCGCCTGGGCGATCGCCGCTCCCGCCATTTTCGCTAATGGGGTTAGAGCGGACGGTAGACCCGGTAGTTGAGGTTGGGAAAAATATTGTCAATATGCTCGACTTTTTCCAGCCAGCCCGCATCAATCTTGCCACCTCCACATCTTCCTTGAGCTTGTTAAAGCGCAGCAAGTGCGATCGCGTCCGGCGCACCGCATAAGGAACCATCGTTCCCGTCCGCATGATGAACGCCCAGTCCGAGGATTGGGCCAGCAGTAGTTCCCGGGCCGCCTGATTTAAGGCCCGCCACTCCAGTTCATCCGCAGGTTCCCGTTTGGCTAGCTCGATCATCCGCTCCGCCGCCTTGTGCAGGTGGGGATAAATCCAGGCATTGGTATCATTGAGCCAATATTCGTGAAATCCCTTATAGCCCCAGCTCGACTGGGAGGGACGGCAGACCTGCTGGGCGGGCTGGAATCGCAAATAGTCGGCCAGGTGGGTCATTTCATAGGTTTGCTGGTCATACCAGGATTTGCGGAACAGATAGTCCAAAAACCAGGGGCCTTCATACCACCAGTGACCGAACAGCTCGGCATCATAGGGAGAAACAACAATAGGCGCTCTTTGCATGATTCCTGCTAGATGCTCCACCTGGCGCTCCCGGTTGTACATGAAGTTTCCCGCATGTTCCGCCGCCTTTTCTCTGGCCCAGTAGGGGTCGTACAGCGCCTTCTCTCCTAAACCGCCATCGCGACTGGTGATGCGGTGATACTTGATGCCCGTATTCTTACGCTGGCCGTTGGGCATGATGTAATCCTTGATGTACTCGTAATCTGCCTCCCAGCCCAAATCTTTGTAGAACTCCCGATAGACCGGATCGCCAGGGTAGCCCACCTGGGACGACCAAACCTGCTGGGACGACTCGTGATCCCGGCCAAAGGCTGCCACCCCCGTTTCCGTAAAAATAGGCGCATAGGCTCCATACCGGGGTCGAGGCCGGGCATAGAGTAAGCCATGACCATCCATCACGTAATAGCGCAGGCCCGCATCGGCCAGCATCCGCTCTAGCCCTTCGTAATAGGCACATTCTGGCAGCCAGATTCCCTTGGGCGGGCAGCCAAAGTTTTCCTCATAGTGCTCGCAGGCTACCTTGATTTGGGCCCAAACCGCCTGGGGATACATCTTCATCAGCGGTAAGTAGCCGTGGGTCGCGCCGCAGGTAATGATTTCTAGATTATTCGTTTCCAGAAACTGCCTAAAGGCCGTCACTAAATCGCGATCGTATTTTCCCAAGTAATGCGAATTTGATTAAACTCTTTGGCATAATGTCCGCCCAAATAGCGAACGTGGCCGTTGTGTTCGTTGTGTTCGATTTCCTTTTCGGCCAGTTCCTCCAGTTTGGCGAGATGCTCGTCATAGCGGTCTTGAAGCAGGGGATCTCGCAGCATTGACACCAATGGCGGCGTCATGCTCATGGTTAACTTGAAATCCACCCCGTCTCGCTTGAGTCCCTCGAAAACATGCAGCAGCGGGACGTAGGTTTCTGTAATTGCTTCAAATAACCACTCTTCTTCTAAAACATAATCGCTTTCTGGATGCCGGACGTAGGGGAGGTGTGCATGGAGGACGAGGGCAACATAGCCGAGAGCCATAGTCGTTTCGCAAAATTTTGGGGTGGACGATTGCTTGCCGAAGCAGGGTAAATAAATTTTATAATATCTTAAGATCCTTGCGGCATAAATCTCTCCCCCAAACCCGATCCTGCTTTACGTTATTTAACGTCACCTTCAGCCTTGGGTTTACAGGGATAAACTCTAGTGTCAGCCTCAAAATTCGGGATCGGCCCGCTAATAATCTGAAGGCAAACAGGATTGTGTTTTCTTTAACAGATACCAAGGTTTTGCTGTGCTGCAACCTTGGCGCCCGCAGACCGCAGCCAATAGTCACCCTACCCGCGAGCCAGTGCTACTCCAGCTTCTTCTTTTTGTTGACGAGCGACCGAGTTCCCGCGAGACAAGCCAGCAAATCCAGGACTATCTCCGCCAGGAAGCTAGCCGGCCCTTTGAGCTTCAGGTGATCGAGATCGCTAAGGAGCCGCACTTGGTAGAGCATTTTCGATTGGTGGCGACCCCGGCTCTGGTTAAGATTGCGCCCCAGCCCCAGCAAACCTTAGCGGGGAGTAATTTGATTGCCCAGTTGCAGAAGTGGTGGCCCCAGTGGCAGTTGTTGCTGGGTGAGGAGGAGCCGCCAGCACCAGCATTAGGACAGGTGAGTGAGCCGAGTAGTGAGACGACTTCGGCTTTGGCGGTGGTGGGTTATTCGGCGGAGATGATGCGCCTGGGCGATGAGATTTTTCGCCTGAAGCAGGAAAAGGAGGAGCTTCTGGAGCAGTTGCAGTTTAAGGAGCAGATTTTGGCAATGCTGGCCCACGACCTGCGCAGTCCCCTGACGGCTGCTTCGATCGCAATGGAAACCCTAGAGCTGGCCCAAACCCAGGAGGCGACGCTCGCAACTCACTTGCAGGAGCATTTGTACGCCCAGGCTCGCAGGCAGTTTCGCATCATGAACCGCATGATTACGGATCTGTTGCAGGCCTCCAAGAATATGAGCGCTAAGTTGAAAATTGAACCCCAGCGGCTATCGTTGCAGTCTCTGTGTCAGGATATTGTGCCCCTGTTTGGCGATCGCTACTGTCGTAAGTCCCAGGTGTTTGAGCAGGATATTCCCCAGGATTTGCCCTTGGTGTTTGGCGATCGCGAGTTGATCCGCCAGGTGATTATTAATTTATTGGAGAATGCCAACAAATACACCCAGGAGGGAGGCCAAATCCGGCTGTCGATTTTGCACCGCACCATGCAAAAATCCAGGTGAGCGTCTGTGATAACGGGCCCGGCATCCCCCCGGAGAAGCAGGAGCGGATTTTTGAAGGACATTTCCGGTTGCAGCGGGATGAGGCGAAAGAGGGCTATGGCTTAGGGCTGGCCCTGTGCCGCAAGATTGTGCGCGCCCATTACGGACAGATTTGGGTGGATAGTGCCCCGGATCGCGGCAGTTGTTTTCACTTTACGCTGCCAGTTTGTCGTTGAGAAATGGGAACCAGGTTGGCAGCCGCGGCCCCCGACTGCGACACCTAGGCACAGCGGAGCCGGGGCCGTGGGTTGGAAAAACTGGCTAAACTCCGCTGTTAGGAGCCGCTAGCTAGATCGCTTCCAGATTTTTTTCGCCGGTGCGGATGCGGATGATTTGATCGACTGGGGAGATAAAAATTTTGCCGTCGCCGATTTCTCCGGTGCGGGCGGCTGCAATAATTTTGTCAACGACCATATCGACTTGGTTGTCTTCTACGACGATCTCGACTTTGAGTTTTTGGAGGAACTCAACGGTGTATTCTGAGCCGCGATAGCGTTCGGTCTGCCCTTTTTGGCGGCCAAAGCCTCGTACTTCGGAAACGGTCATGCCTACAATTCCGGCATTCACTAGGGCAATTTTGACTTCGTCCAGCTTGAAGGGACGGATGATCGCTTCGATTTTTTTCAATGTCGTCGCTCCTGGGGCAATTCTCTACTATTGGTATATATAAGCGAGCCTGACATTTTCTATCACCCTCTGCCTGGAAATTTTTGTAAAGATTGGTACATTCTGGGGTGACTGACGTTATCCCACTTAAACTCGATGTCGTGCGCTTAAATGGAAAAGTAAGCCGCCTGGAGAACAAGCTCGATAAAAGAAGCGATCGCTTGGAACAGAAGATTGATAGTCTCGAAATCTGGGTAATTGCCGCAATTTTGAGCGGACTGGCTAAACGCTTCGGAATCTCAGCCAACCCTTGCCATATTCTCTTAAGCTTGATCCGTCAATTCAACTCGGTCATTGATCCGTCAATTCAACTCGGTCATAAAGATCTGCGATCGCCATCCGAGCCGGGACTGAAACCAGGGTAATTGGGGCGCTGCGATCGCTGTGAATGGTCAGTAACCAGTGATGGGCGTCTTGCTTGACGTATTGCTCGATGTAAATTTGAGATTGATCGATGAGAAGATATTCCCTAAAAGTTGCGATCGCCCGATAGGCTAGGAACTTGTCGCCCCGGTCATAATTAGCAGTCGATTGAGAGAGAACTTCAACAATCAGCGTCGGATTGGTAATCGTATCATTACGGTTCTCCATCAACTGTGGTTTGCCACTCACGACACAAACATCAGGATAAGTAAAGTGATCCGGCTCCGGGATTAACAATCGCTGGTCAGAAGTCAGCACTTCATACCCTTTCCCCTTGAGAGCCAAACTTAGCGCCAAAAAACAGTTACCAGCAATTCTTGTATGGTTGAGCGTTCCTCCCGCCATAGGAATAATTTCTCCTTCTCGGTATTCGTGGCGATCCGAGGCTTGGGTTTCAAGTTCGAGGTATTCTTCTGGCGTATAGGTGCGTTGGGTATCGATTTGAGTGACCATCGGTTTATCCCCTCATTCACTTGGGTTTACTGTAGCGAAAGCGATCGCAACCATCCAAAACCTGATCGTTAGGATTCAAAACGCGATCGCTGCCGTCCCAAACCTCATCGCTAGAGTTCCGAACCTCGTAGAAAGACAGAGTTCGGTAATTTATTAGAATTGCCCTTGTATCGCAGGCTTTAATATGGTGTGAAGATTCCCATTGATGCTTCAATCCCATTACCTAAGCTAACAAACTACTTGTTGATTCCAAAAAACCAGGATGACAAGTCACAGTTCCTAGCACAGGCTGGATTCAGCCTAGCAAATCCTGAAGATCTGATTTTGGCTTTAAGACAACTTACCCAAAATACAGAAGCTGTGTTGCAGAAAAGTAACCTGTATGGCAGATATTATCAAGTATCAGGGATTTTGACAGGGCCTAATCGCCAATTAATTGGAGTTGTTACCATTTGGTTAGAGCGCCCGGATGGTCAAATCCAGTTTGTTACTCTTAAACCCCAAAAGGAGCCACCCCATGTCTCTGGAACTCTACCAAAGGATAGCCCTTAGCCGTGACATTCCAGAAGAAGGTCTGAAAAAAGGTGATATTGCCTATTTACTAGATTATGTTCCCCATCCCCACGGTGGCGAACCAGGCTGTATTTTGGAAGTGTTTAACGCGATCGGTGAGTCAATCTCTGTACTCTCTGTTCCGAAGTCTGCTATACAACCACTCCAGCTAAACGAAGCCTTAAATGCTAGACCTCTAATTTGCATGAGCGAACCTAAACTGTAAAGATTTTATTGATTTCTGCGTAAATAATCAATTTTGGTTAATGAGATTGCAAAGGAAGCCGCTAACCGCTGAAACCGCTTGTCTGAAATGATTTCCCGTTTTCATTCCTTGTTTGGCTAAAATCCTTTTCCAGTAAGGCTTCCAAGGATACCCGGAAAAGTAAGGCGATCGCCGCCGTCCCAAACCTCATCGTTGGGGTACAGAAGGGAAAACGCCAAGTAATTTTCTCGGAGTGCCAAGCTTTTTTCTCGGCCGATGGAGAAATTTTGTTAAACCTTATACATTTTTGCTCGGATGAGGGCCACTCAGGGGTCACAGTTCGGGATTTAGGGGGTAAACTTGGGGAAAATTCCTCTCTCATCCTCGATCCCATGAATCCTAACTCTGTTTCTCAATCTATCGGCAACAACTCCGGGCAGGCGATCGCGGCTGGGGGCAATGTGTATGCCTCTCAGAACGTGACTCAGACGGCGGCAGAGAGCATTAGCCAGGAGAAGGCGCTGGAATTGCTGGCGGAAGTCGAGAAATTAATCCAGGGGGCGGCATTGCCGGAAGAAACCAAGGAACTGGCTGCAACTTACGCCAAGACTGCCAAGCTGGAAGCCAAGCAACCTGAACCGCCCAAGGCAAGCATCGCTGAGAATTTGGGGAAAGCGACAAAATTATTGCAGAGTTCCAGTACAACCGTAGAAGCTGCGGGTACTCTAGTAGAGAAACTACGCGGGCCAGTCTCTATCCTCGGTACTTGGCTCGGAAAGGCGATCGCTTATTTCCTGGTTTAACGCGACCTGTAACCCATGCAAGAACCCCCTAAGCCACCCATCGAACAACAAATCCAGGACAATCCCGGTCAGGCGATCGCGGCCGGGAACAACGTCTGGGCATTCAAGGATACGTTGTTGCAGCTTTTTCAGGGAGGAGAGGAACCCTTTCAGTTAGTGGGGGAGAACCTCAAGCCGCAGCGACGCAAGGATCGAAAGGCACTGCTAAATAATGTCCGGCGGTTTTGGATTGAAGGCGTGCTGGAAAACTCTCTCCACGACAAGATCCTGATCGAACTGGCGCTGGAGAACCATCCGTCAGCAGTGCGTAAACCCTGGGATACGACGGTGCAAGAAGCGGAAGACGCAGAACCTCAACCCTTACCCGAAGGAAAAAGAGTGATCGATGTGTTTGAGGAGATGGGCGAGGGCGGAACGCTGTTAATTTTGGGGGAACCGGGGTCAGGAAAGACAACAACGCTCCTAGAATTGACGCGGGAATTGGTAGAACGGGCTGAGAAAGATACTTTGCAACCTATCCCGTTAGTGTTTAACCTCTCGTCTTGGCAGCAGTCTCAATCGATTGAGCAGTGGTTAATGAGTGAGTTGCGACATTACCGCGTACCTGAGCATAGGCGGCAGGAATTAATGAGAGAACAGCAGCTTTTGCTCTTGTTAGATGGGCTGGATGAGGTGTCGGAGCAGGAGCGGAATGCTTGCGTGAAAGCGATAAATCAGTTTTAGAAATGTTATGGGGTCGGGGCGATTAGTGGTGTGCTGCCGAGTGAAAGACTATGCCAAGCTTACGGAAACGTTAGCGTTTGGAGCGCCGGTGGGATTAAAACCCTTAACAGAAACGCAGGTGATGCAATATTTGGAGAATTTCCGGGAAGAGTTAGCGGCCTTAAAATCTGGGTTGCAAACTTCGTCAGATTTGCGGGAGTTAGCGGCATCGCCCTTGCTGTTGAACGTAATGGTGTTGGCCTATCGCGGACAAGCAACAATTGAAAAAACGGGGGGGCAGCGGGAACTGTTTCAGCAGTACGTTCAGAAAATGCTCAAGACACAGCCTTACGGAAAGCGAACCCTTGAAAAAAAATATGCAGATAAGAAGCTACTGCACTGGCTGGGCTGGCTGGGAAGTAGTCTCACAGACAATGACTTAACGGTTTTCTATATTGAAGATCTACAACCTGGATGGTTAGCCAATCGACGGCAGCAAATGATTGGAGGGCTGATTTTCGGGCTGATTGTCGGGCTGATGCACGCCAAGGCCTTGGCCATGGCGACGGGCAAACCGGTTTTTTGCCATCAACCATCTGGAAGGCCATGCGCTGACCGCGCGGCTGACCGATGGCGTGGCGTTTCCGTTTTTGCTGCTGCTGGTTTCGGGCGGCCATACCCAGATCATTGCGGTGGAGGGCGTTGGCCAGTACCGCCGCATGGCCACCACCATTGATGATGCGCTGGGCGAAGCGTTTGACAAGACGGCGAAGATTTTGGGCCTCGGCTATCCCGGCGGCCTGCGGTAGAGCGTTTGGCGCTGGCGGGCGATCCGTCGTTCTATACCGGCGTTTATGGCGATACCGGGAAAATCAGTCCTGAATGGAACGCGCTCGAAACCGTGCAGAGTCAGGTGTTTGGCTGGG
>JAAUTE010000263.1 GCA_012031815.1 Chloroflexaceae bacterium | reverse complement strand
TTCCTTGGATAAGCCCTGGACCAAAATTTAACCCAAGAAAACTACGCCGTTGATATAGCCACCGATGGGGAAGTCGCTTGGGCATGGGGTACAATCGTCTGCCTACGACCTCGTGGTGTTGGATGTCATGCTTCCCAGCGTTGACGGCGTTACCCTGAGTCGGAAATTGCGGTCTCATGGCTATCAAATGCCAATTTTGTTACTAACAGCGCGAAATAGTAGTGGAGATATCGTCCGGGGGTTGGATGCCGGAGCCGATGATTATGTGGCTAAACCCTTTGATTTTGAAGAATTAACGGCACGTATCCGGGCTTTGCTGCGGCGGGAAAGCCAAGCCCTGCCGCCCATTCTCACCTGGGGAGGGTTGTGCCTTAATCCCAACACCTGCGAAGTATCTTGCCAGCAACAGCCCCTCCACCTAACGCCCAAGGAATTCGCCTTGCTGGAGTTATTGCTGCGCAGTCCCAATCGGGTTTACACCCCAGCCGCCATCATTGAAAACCTCTGGTCGCTGGAGAGTTTGCCGGGGGAGGATACGGTGAGAACCCACATTAAAGGGCTGCGGCAAAAGCTAAAAGCGGCGGGATTGCCCGCAAAATGATTGAAACGGTCTATGGCATCGGCTACCGCCTGTCTTCCCCCCCCACGCAAACAGCGCCCCCAACGGCAGCAGAGCGAACCAAAACCCTAAGAGCGCAGGCGGCTCTGGCTCAAGCCTGGGAACAGTATCAGGCCTTGATGTGGAAACGCCAGCAGGTTTTGGAGCAGGCGGTTGCGGCGCTGGCAGAGGGTGCATTATCCTCGCAACTCCAGCAAGAGGCCCGTCGGGTTGCCCATCAGTTGGTAGGGTCGTTGGGGAGTTTTGGGCTGATGGAAGGGTCGCATTCCGCTCAAGCCCTGGAAGCAATTTTGGCAACAGATGCGGTAAATCAACCCCAATGCCGCCAAAAAATTGCCCAGTTGGTGGCAGCGCTGCGGCTGGCGCTCCAGCAGGGTCAAAGGTCAGACACTGCCGCCGATCGCCTTTTGGTGTTGTTGGTCGCCTTGGAAAAACTAGCTCCTGAGTTGGTGGCGGCAGCCGCGGCTCGTGGGTGGGAGGCGATCGCCACGACCTTTCGAGAAGCCTTAACCTTGCTGCCTCAACGCCGTCCGGTGGTGGTGTTATTGCCCTGGGATGGAGCTGAGCCGGAGTCGACCCAGGGTTGGCTGGCCGAACTACACCAGCGCCTGCCCGCTTTGCCCGTGGTGGCGATCGCCGAGGCGGATGATTTTTCAGCGAGACTCAAGGCGGTGCGCAGTGGCATTAGGCGAGTTTGCCCCAATCAGCCTTGCCCTCGGCGGTTATGCAGGTTATTGAAGAGTTGAGCCGTTCGGGGCGTGGGATCAAAGTGGCGATCGTGGATGACGATCTGCCGTTTTTGGGCAATCTTGAGGCAGATCTCTCCCCTTGGGGATTTGAGTTGACCCTACTAAGCCAACCGCAGCAGCTCTGGTCGGTTCTCAATCAGGTTAATCCTGATGTTTTGGTGCTAGATGTGGACATGCCGGGCCTGAGCGGCCGGGAACTCTGTCAAGTGTTACGCAGCGATTTGTGCTGGCAGCGCCTGCCGATTTTATTTTTGAGCGCTCACCCGGATCTGCTCAATGAGCCGGAAGCGTTGGCAATCGGGGCGGATGATTTTCTCTGTAAACCGATCGCAGCGGCAGACCTCGCCTCCCGAATTTTAACTCGCCTCGAGCGCGCCCGATCTCAAGGGGTTTCTAGAGCGGATGTTTAATATCCACGCAAGAATTAAATATTGTTTCGACTTTAATACTAATCGGGTATCTATGGCGATCGCACCTTGGATTGGGGGGATTTACCCAACTCGCAAGTCAGATGCTTTCTTGGCTGGCATTTTCTAGGATGCTAATTATCAAAAATTCCTGATTGTGCTGCTAATTCCACGGTAGAACGAGCAGGATTTAACAGCTAGCATTGAGGGGCAAGACCAATGGTCTCAACGGCCAAACTAAGTGATTTACAATCTGTCCTGCCAGTCCTGGGAAATATTAACCAAAAAACGCCCGCTGCCTATCAATTAACCTGGCAGGTGATCGACTTGTCCAATTTTATGCAATTGGAGCTGGCACGGGCATATATTGATGGATTAGAACTTCCAGATTTTGCGATTAAACAGCTTTGTGATGGGTTCTTATCCCTGTGTTACGGTTATTTTCCCTGTTTTTTGGTGCCCTATGATTGGGTTTTGAAAGAGAGCGAAGCCCTGGCGGTAGATCCCCAGGTAGTGATGAAAATTCAATACAATTTGCCGGAAACTCTGTTTACAACCATGCTGGAAGCAGATAAGCTCATTCATCCTAAATACAGTATGGCGCTTTGGGAAAAGGGCGCAACAACTCTCCGGCAAGCTCAGCAGGCAATGCTCGAAGATTTGATTGTTAAAGCGGATATTCAAGAGGGTCAAAGCATTCTCGATTTAGGCTGTGGCTGGGGCAGTGCCGTTAACTATCTTCTGGCTAAGTTTTCCAATGTTAAGGTCACGGGTCTCAATTTGAGTCAGGCCCAGTGTGCCTATATTCGTCGGCAAATGCGATCGCCCCATAGCCATCTAAATTCTGGGCGGTTTGAGCTAGTCGAAGCAGATTTTAATGAGGTGACTTTCCCGAAACCCTTCGATCGGGTCATTTCCCTGGGCTTTTTTGAGCACGTTGCTAATTTAGCCAAAGCTTTTGCCAAGGTTGCTCAATTCATGACGGCTGACGGTCAATTTTTCCTCCACATCATCACCACTCGCCTGCCTCACAACATCTGGGACCCTATTATCGATCGCTACATTTTTCCCAAGGCCCGAGTCTGGCAGTACGACGCCGTTCCCCATTGCGATCGCGACTTACAAACCCGAAAGCAATGGTATCTCAATGGACAAAATTATGCCAAAACTCTGAAGTGGTGGTTGAAAAACTTCGATCGCAAAGGTTCTAAGCTTGAGGGATTAGATTACGGCATTGAGTTTGCTAAGTTTCGGCGGCTGTGGCGGCTCTATCTACTGTTGTGTATCAGTCATTTTGAAAGGCAGGATGGTCAGCTACTGGGGAATGGACAGTATTTGTTAATACGAAAATAGTTTTACCCCAGGAATTCGAGAAAAAATGACCTTTAGAAATTTAGGCTACAGGCAATGATATTTTATATCACACTCACAATGTTTCTGTTAGGGGGTGCCCTGTTTCTACACCTGTCCGCGCGGGTAGGTGGTAAAGAAGCTCCCATTGAGCAATGGTTTAGCAGGGTTCCGGGTATCGATCTGGCAATTTTTTATTTTACCTTTGCTCCCCTAGGAATCGGGGCAATTACTTCTGGTGGGACGGGACTAGGTATTGCCCTACTTGCTCAAATTAGTGCGCTGTGGATCTGGGTCCTTTTGCACGAAGCTTTATCAAGTAACTACAAAACTTCGGCCGGTAGCCTTCACCAAATGATGAGCAAAATTAACGGTCGCTGGCGCAATCATCTTGCCGTTTGGGTTACTGCTTTTGCCGTGCCTGTATTTTGGGTGGTTCGCATTGCTGAAATCTTAGTTTACCCGCCGCTAACCTGGTTGGTTCGCCTGCCTAATTACCGCCATAGCGATTGGATCAATGTTTCGCGACAAAAATTCAAGGGACTTGTTGGCTACGATTTAATCCTGGTGTCTCTACTGCGACTGGATGACGGGGGTTTGGTCTCTAGGGTCAGAAATGCTGCGCAACGTTGAGTCGTTTTGGTGTCCTATTCGCTTTGATTGCGAGAAAAAGTGTGAGAATTGTCAACTGGATTTTCCCGACATTAATAACGGTTGGGTGGCCGCAACGGGCACGATGGAAGAGGTAACAACCCTGCTCGATCGCCAATACAGTAATAGGCTTGAACGTCCTTGGTTCGGCCATCCTCAGCGCCATCAGTCTTAAGCCCGCCAGTTAATAAACTTGACGTAGAGATAGGCAATGGTTTCGGACATCACATCCCGCACGCTACCGCTTTGCGCCCACCAACGGTGCGGCGGATAGTCAGGGGAATGATAGGCAATGGCTCCCACACGAAGCCGCGGCTCCAACACCCGGCGATAGAGCAGCCAGGTGCGGCGCGTATGCACGTCAAAAGAGTAAACATTAATGCCTCGGATCTCCAAATTTGCCTGTCCTAGCCAGTCCCTAACCGCGATCGCCGTAGTGAGAGTGCGGTCTCGAAGAACTTTGGGGGCGGAAACCGCAACCAGTTTGTCCGGGGCAAAACCGAGCCGAATCAGGGTCGCTGCTGCCAGTTCGGCAAAGGTTTGATATTCCGAGAGATAAATCCCTCGATTGAGGGGAACGCCCGTGGTAATCAGGAGTTGGTAGCTGCCTCGGTGAAATTCTTGCAGGGCCCCCGCGATCGCCTCATCCCGCAGCCAGCCTTCCACCACCAACACTTCCGCCGCAATGGGTTTAGCCAGACACAAAAACCGCTGAATCCCCATTATAAAGACGGCGATCGCTGGCGCTGCCAGGGACAGTACCATGAACCAACCCTTGAGGGTCAGCGTCCATAGGGGTTTATACTCCAATAAGTCCCAAAGTGCAGTTTGATAGAGCGCATTCATGGCAAGCGGGAGTTAAAGATGAGCAATAAACGTATCGAGAAAAATGCTGGTTTCCATCAAGCCCAGTTGCAGCCAGTAACAACCTAGTCTATAATTAGGAGCCAAACTCTAAGATGGGGTCTTTCCGCGACGATATGAATTCATTCCTGGCTGAATCAACGAGATCGCGAATCAACCATTACTGGGAGTTGTTGTACGTCCTGGTTGAACGAAATCTTAAAACCCGTTACCGAGGATCGTTATTGGGGATTTATTGGTCGCTTCTCAATCCCTTAATTATGACAGCACTTTATGCAGCTATTTTCGGCAAAGAATTCTCCAGATACTACGACAACTCTTTGTTGAATTACATTTTGGCTGCCTTTACTGGATTAGCCTCATTTCATTTTTTTACGGGTGCAAGTTCTCAGGCTCTTACTAGTATCGTCGCTAATGGAGCACTGATTAATAAAATCAGCTTGCCCGTCGGACTTTTTCCGGTTTCTATCATTGCCGCCAACACATTTCAGTTTGCGTTAGGAACATTTCCTCTCTTGGCGATCGTCACCCTAATTCGCTCCCAAGATCTAAGTAATGTAGTAGCACTAATCGCAGTCACCCTGTCCCTGGTCGTATTGTCAACCGGCTTTGCAGCAATTTTAAGCTCGCTTTACGTCTTTTTCGGGATT
>JAAUTE010000031.1 GCA_012031815.1 Chloroflexaceae bacterium | reverse complement strand
GGCAGGTTATTCTAGACTATTTTGCCCCAGCCCGGACGGTCAATGAGAGCATCGATCAATTTGTCAATCGGGCCTTTCTAGCCGACCTTTCCGTTTCTCAAATTCTAGAGATGCACATGGAATTAATGGATGAATTTTCCCAGCAGCTTAAGCTAGAAGGACGCAGTGATGAGATTCTTCTGGATTATCGCCTAGCTTTAATCGATATAATCGCCCATTTGTGCGAAATGTATCGCCGTTCTATCCCTAGGGACAATCTGGCTTTAGACCTGCTGTATGGGGACACCTGAGCAGTGCCTCTTTATCCTGGAGACAAGGGGCGATGTTTGTGCCCTTGACTTATGGGAATCAATGACCGTAAATCCTAATGAACGCCCCTTTGCTGTTACTATGAGTAAAGTCAAAAAAACCTATATTTTAAAGCTTTATGTAGCCGGAAATACTACGAATTCGGTTCGGGCTTTAAAAACCCTCAAGGAAATCCTCGAAAACGACTTTCAAGGAGTTTATACTCTGAAGGTTATCGACGTACTCAAGAATCCCCAGTTGGCGGAAGAAGATAAGATTCTCGCCACTCCAACCTTAGCCAAAATTTTGCCTCCTCCAGTCCGAAAAATTATTGGCGACCTTAGCGATCGCGAAAAGGTGTTAATTGGGTTGGATCTGCTCTATGAAGAAATCAAAGACAGCGAAGCCCAGCAACGGGAGCGGGGCAGCGTTGAATCTTAAGCCAGGTTGACTGGAGCAGTAGCGCATTAAAGAAATTAAAAAACAGTGCATTTTAGGGCTTTTCCCAGGCGATCGCGATGAACAAACCAACGCAAAATAGTCAACCGAATAAAGAACTCGCTGCCAGAGGCGTCCGTAAAATTCGGACGATGATTGAGGGCTTTGACGAAATTAGCCACGGCGGCCTGCCCTTAGGGAGAACGACCTTGGTCAGCGGTACGTCGGGAACGGGAAAAACCCTACTAGCTATCCAATTTCTCTACCACGGCATTAAACATTTTGACTACCCCGGTCTATTTGTCACCTTTGAGGAATCGCCCAGCGATGTTATTCAAAATGCCTATAGTTTCGGTTGGGATTTGCCCCATTTGATCGAGGAAGGCAAGCTCTTTATCCTAGATGCCTCTCCCGATCCAGAAGGCCAAGAAGTGGTGGGAAACTTCGATCTATCAGCCTTGATTGAGCGCATTCAATACGCCATCCGCAAGTACAAAGCCCAACTAGTTTCCCTGGATTCCATGACCGCTATTTTTCAGCAGTACGAGGCGGCTTCCGTGGTGCGGCGAGAGATTTTTCGCCTGGTGGCCCGCCTAAAACAGTTGGGTGTCACGTCCATTATGACAACAGAACGGACTGAAGAGTACGGGCCCATTGCTCGCTACGGCGTGGAAGAGTTTGTCTCAGATAACGTCGTGATTGTCCGCAACGTTTTGGAAGGAGAGCGCCGCCGCCGTACCGTAGAAATCCTCAAGCTGCGGGGAACCACCCACATGAAAGGAGAATATCCTTTTACGATTACCAATGATGGTATTAATATCTTCCCGTTGGGCGCTATGCGACTGACGCAACGCTCTTCTAATACCCGCATTTCTTCTGGGATTAAAACCCTCGATGAAATGTGCGGCGGCGGCTTCTTCCGAGATTCAATTATTTTAGCGACGGGGGCGACGGGGACAGGTAAGACCCTATTGGTCAGTAAGTTCCTCCAGGAGGGTTGCCGCCAGGGGGAGCGAGCAATTTTATTTGCCTACGAAGAATCCCGCGCCCAACTGTCCCGCAACGCCTCTTCTTGGGGCATTGATTTTGAGGAGATGGAGCGCAAGGGCCTGCTGGAAGCTGCTCTGTTCCGTATCCCAGAATCGGCGGGATTAGAAGACCACTTACAGATGATTAAATCGGAAATTTCCGAGTTTAAGCCGGCACGAATTGCCATCGATTCTCTGTCTGCAATGGCTCGCGGCGTCACCAACAATGCCTTCCGCCAGTTTGTGATTGGGGTGACAGGCTACGCGAAGCAGGAAGAAATTACGGGATTTTTCACCAACACTACCGACCAGTTCATGGGGGCCCACTCGATTACGGAATCCCACATCTCGACCATTACTGACACGATTATCATGTTGCAGTATGTTGAGATTCGCGGAGAAATGTCGCGGGCGATTAACGTGTTCAAGATGCGGGGTTCCTGGCACGATAAGGGCATTCGCGAATACAGCATCAATCAAGATGGCCCGGAAATCAAGGATTCTTTCCGCAATTACGAGCGAATTATCAGCGGTTCGCCGACGCGCACGGCCTACGACGAAAAGAGCGAGCTATCTCGCATTGTTCAAGGGGTTCGCAGCATGGGCGAGGAAGAATCCTAAAACATCCAGGGCAAATTGGGGGCGGCCCGGCCGCTGGAATTAGGAATTGGTTTGCATTTGTTGGGTGCGTACTGGCAGCTCCAGGGTGCGATCGCCGCGCACGACCGTAAATTTGAGGATGGCATCGATGCCACTTTGCTCGACTAGAGACTGTAACTCGCCAGCATCATCAATGGGGCGGTCGTTAATTTTGGTAATCACATCGCCGCGCCGCAGGCCAGCCCGTTCGGCGGGAGTATCGGGCAAAACGCGCACCACCAGGACGCCGGTTACTTCGGGGACGATGAAAGGAGAGTTGGGGTCTTGGTTATTTTGTTTGGCAAGATCGGGAGTGACGGCAACCATTTGAATGCCCACAAAGGGGTGAGGCACCTGTTTCCCGGCGGCCAGGGTAGCGGTGAGGGCTTTGGCTTTGTTGATGGGAATGGCAAACCCAATGCCCATCGCGTCGGCGCGGATGGCGGTGTTGATGCCGATGACTTCGCCGCGATCGTTGAGGAGGGGGCCGCCGGAGTTACCCGGGTTGATGGCAGCGTCGGTTTGCAGAAAGTCTACCCGCTTGTCGGGAATGCCCACTTGGGCGGAGGAGCGGTTGAGGGTGCTGATGATGCCGAGGGTGACGGTGCTGTCGAGTCCCACGGGATTGCCTACGGCGATCGCCCAATCGCCCACTTCCACCGCCGACGAGTCGCCTAGGGGCGCAACGGGTAGCGCTTGTCCCTTGGAGTCGATTTTGATCACGGCCAGGTCGGTGACTTCATCGGTTCCTTTCACTTCGCCGTCAAAGGTGCGGCCATCTTTAAGGGTGACGGTAACTCGGTCGGCCCGGCTAACTACGTGGGCGTTGGTGAGAATAATGCCGCTGCGATCGATGATGAAGCCGGACCCTTGGCCCCGTACCTGCCGCTCGCGAGGGACTTGCTGGGAAAAGCGATCGCCAAAAAATTCGCGAAAGAAGGGGTCATCCAGGAAGGGATCGGCGCGGCGAGTGATGACTCGTTCCGTATCGACGCGAACCACTGCCGGGCCGCTACGGACGACAGCCGCGGTGACAAAGCTTTGGGCAGCTCGCGGGGAGGGAACTTGAGCAACGGTCAAATCTTGGGCTGGAGCCAGGGCAGTTTCTGCCTGGGAGGAAAGCAGGGGAAAACTGCTAAAGGCTAAAACCACGCCGAGCAGGAGGCCGAGAACCGGGGTGCTGAGTTGGCGCAGCCAGCGAAAAGGGTTGGGTTTCATAGGAGTTTGCAGAAGTTTGATCACTCAAAAACTGGTTGCTGAAACTGGGTTTCTAGGAAGTTAGGGTCGGCTGGCGATCGCCTTTTGCTGGTCTATGGTAGCAAAGTTGGTCTTGGCTCTGAGGAGGGGGATTTTGCCTTAGAAAAGCTGGGATTAAATGACGCGCCAGTGGACTAACTTTAACCAACAAAAACCGCTGGTCGCAAGCAGGAGGAGGCCGAAGCTCAAGAGGGCAATCTCCAGGGAATAGGTTTGGGCCAGCCAGCCGATGGCGGGCCCGACGATGGCAAAACTGCCGCGAAAAACAAAGCTGTCCACGGATAGCAGGGCGGCCCGCTGGTTAGATTCCAGATCTTGGTTGAGATAACTGCGGGTTAGGGGCGATCGCCAACCGCGCACGGCGTAAATGACCCCGATAAACACAATGCCCCAGGGTTGTTGAATGCTGGCCAGCAGCAGATAGGAGCCGCCCAACAGCAGAATTAACAGAGCCAAGGTGGTACGAATGCCGAGGCGGGCTGCTAATTGAGCAGCAGAAAGCGAGGCGAGGCTCATAATGCTGTGAAAAATCGCCCAGGCAACCCCAAAGGCGGCGATCGCAGCCCGCGTTGTTGCATGTAATCCTGGGAAAGCCAGACGATGAGAAAGGTCGCGGTGCCAAAGGTAGCGGAAAAAAGGATCAGCCAGCGCAGGCGGGGACGCTCGATCAGGGCTAGGCGCAGGATTCTCCCCATGCCCAGGGGGGCGCTGACGGTTTCGCGTATGGGGCATCGGTTCCCTTAAGGTACTAGCAACGGCCGTATAGGCAACAATACAGAGAGTTTGCAGGTAAAAGGGATAGGTTAAATGCACCGAGGCAACTAAACTGCCAATAATGCCACAAACTGCCTCGCTAATTCCAGAGATAGCCCCCAATCTTCCCTCTAATTGACAGTACTTTTCGGGTTGCTGGAGCTGTAGCAGCGTATCAAAGGCCAGGGCCGTGTCGGCACCGGAAATTAAACTGGCGCTCATGCCCCCCAGGATTTCGGCGATCGCAAACGCCCCAAAAGAGCCAGCCAACCCATAGATGAGCAGGGAAATAATCCAGAGGCCGCCCCCTGCGATCAGGGAAAATTTACGTCCCAGGCGATCGGCCAATAAACCACCGGGGATTTCACAGATCAAGATTGAGAGGGAGAGAAGGGACTTTAACCAGACGGCTTGTTCCAGGGAGAGGCCGTAGCTCTGGTAAAAAATCGACCAGGGTGGGAATGGGAAACCAGGCAAATTCTAGGCCGCGCAACCAATACAATTTGCCTAGATTAGCTCGCAGCCTTGCTTTCACAATTGAGCTTGCCCAGAAACAATGATTTCGTCTTTAGGCTAGCAGTTACCGTGGGGTTGCAGGAGACAGAACCAGATCGTCGGGCGTGTCGGGAGTGTCATATCAATGTCAATACTGATTGTTGAAGATGAGCGGGAAATTGCCGGGTTGATTGAGCAGGCCCTGGAACGGGAAGGGTTTAGCTGTCGCATTGCCAATAATGGACTGGCGGCCCTGCGAGAGTTTGAGGAGTATCAGCCGGATCTGATTATCCTGGACATCATGCTACCGGGTTTAGATGGATTGGAAGTCTGCACGCGCATCCGCCAGCAGGCAACGATCAAAGACCCCTATATTTTGATGCTCACCGCCAGGGGTGAGGAAATCGATCGCGTCATTGGTCTCTCGACGGGAGCGGACGATTATTTGGTGAAGCCCTTTAGTCCCAGGGAGCTAGTGGCGCGGGTGAGAGCTTTGTTGCGTCGGAGTTTGCGCCACGGGACGCAGCTACAAAATCTGTTTACGAGCGCTCACTTTACGGTGGATTGCGATCGCCACATAGCGACGCGGCTGTTGGAGGAGGAGCAGGAGGAGGTGTTGGATTTGACGACCCTAGAGTTTAAATTGCTGTCAACGTTGATGAGCTATCCGGGACGGGTGTGGAGCCGGACGCAGTTGATCGATCAGTTGTGGGGAGACGATTTTTTTGGGGATGACCGGGTGGTGGATACCCACATTCGCCGCTTGCGCAAAAAGATCGAACCCGACCCCTCCCATCCGTTGTTTATTAAAACCGTGGTCGGCGTGGGCTACAAGTTTGAAGATGAAATTCACTGACAAAGGCGATCGTGATCGCGTAACAAACCCTCGGCCCCAACCATCGCAACACGCAACTGTACCAGCGCAACAACCAAAATATGCTGGATAAGGAACGGCAAATTTCTTTGTGGGCGTGGTTAATTGGAATTCTTTTTTCGTTCGTTCTGCTCTTTCAAATAGTAAAATACTGGGCAGTTCCGCCGCTCAAATGAGTATAGTGCTTTCACTCAGACTTGCGATCGCACCTCACAACCGCATCCGATAAAATATGGCGATTCCCGTCAGCATCAAAGTAAACTACTCTGCCCATTTCCTCATCCTCATCTAGCAAAGGATTGTCTGGATCGCTCTGAGCATTCTGTTCTATTTCTGCATCAGACATAGCCCGCACCCGTTCCCAATCGGTCAAATCCTCTGACTTTAATAACGTTTCAGCCGTTACCCTAGTAATATTTTTTTCGTTCACGACGACTTGCTCTCCTGGCGCTGATGATACGGATCGACTTTCCTACCTTAACGTAGACAACTGCCACTGCCACGGAATTGACATAACCAAATCCCACATATCGAGCTTCCTGACCCTCTAGAGAAGTTTTAGCTGGGACTTCCCGAAAGCGACCCCAAAAAATTTGAGTTGCTGTCATAAAATCAATCCCGTGTTTAATCAGGTTCGTTCTGCGTTTCTCCTCATCCCAGTCAAATTCCATCTTCTCGCCAACCGCTCATTTCAAGACCCCATACTCTTAAAATTGATTCAACTTCAGGATGCTCTTTCTCCACAGGCGATCGCGCAACAAACCCTTGGCTCCAACCATCCCAATACGCAAACAGTTCAGCGCAACTATCAGCACATGAGAGACACTCAATCCTCATCCAGTCCTTAAGAATCCAGGGTGGCGATGCTCCGCTGGAGCAGTTGCGCCTACGCGGCTGACATAATGGGTTTAGCTTGAGGTTGCGAGGGAATTATCGGGATGAATAGTCATGGCGATCGCTTAGACCGGATTGAAAGAGCCATAGAGTCCTTGGTGGGGATTTCGACCGTTCAGCAGGACATCCTGGATGCCTTAACCAGAGGTGCAAGGGAGATGCAAGAGAGCATGGTGCAAACGCAAGCCGAAATCCGCGATATTAAAGTGGAAATGCGGCAAATGCAAGCTGAAATCCGCGACATTAGAGTGGACATCCGCGAAATGCAGACCGAAATCCGGGGACTGCAAGCGGAAAATCGCCGCATCCTTGACTATCTGTTTAACCAACAATCGGAAGGGAACGGGGCTGACAGTTAAACCGACACCGGCCCTTCGTCTACTACCAACTCCAGGGGCGATCGCATTTCCTCCTCTAACCAGCCCTACCCGTCGCGAAAAGGCGATCTCAGCTAGGAACGCCTTAGTTCAGTGACTCAAAGGCATCCGGCAACGACTCAAGGGTTTTCACACCCACTCAAAGGCATCGGGCAACAACTCAAGGGTTTTTCACAGCGACTCAAGGACATCCGGCACGGGTGAAAAGCATATCCGTTTCTGTAAATTATGCTCCCCGCTTCTGCCTCAGCGCTAGTACTATCAAGATTTGAACTTATTAAAGACTATTGCAGGGCGCTGACCAATAAACCCTGTTTTGCTTACACTGGCAGCAAGTCATTAATCTATGCCCAAAGCATTATGACAAACGAACTGCGGCTCCCCGCTCCCAACGATCGCATCCTGGAAGAGGCCCGCCTCAAAGTTGCCTTGGCCCGTCAATACCTGGAATCCCTCAAAGAGTTTGGCCTCACTGCCGATTGGCTCAATGAGTTGGAAGCCGCCTGCGATCGCGCCGAAGTCCTGCCTACCTACGAGATCCAGACCGGCGAACTCAAATCCCTCACCGCCGCTAAGGAAGCCGCCCTAGATGCCTGCGTGCAATGGGGCCGCAAACTCCGCTACCGCCTGCAACTGGCCTTTGCCGAGACACCCTCCACCGGCATGCAATTTCCCGCAAACGATTGGCGAGCAGCGGAAAGAAACGAATCCAGGATGATCAGCCTGTTTCCCTCCCTATTGCAACTGGCCCGGCAACATGGAACCGTTCTCGCCACCGCCGGACAAACGGAAGCCGCGATCGCCGAAGGCGAAACCCTCCTGGCCGCCCTCAAAGCCGCCAACGAAACCCAAGAGCAATATAAATATTCCCGTACCACCGCGACTAACCAGCGTCGCCGAGCCTTTCAGGGACTTTACGAAGGCATTCTCCGCATCAACCAAACGGGCCAGATGGTTTTTGGCCGGGACAGCGCTGAAGGCAACCTCTTTCGTAGTAACTGGCCTGCCCGCCGCCGTACCACCGAAGACCCTACTGACGAGGAAGAATAGGGTCAATCTAAACGTCAGCAGCCACTCAAAAATTAAAATCCAATCTCCGCTGGCAATCCGGCAATGGCAATTTAAGCCTGTCCCCTACTTTCCCCCTGACTGCTCCAGGGCATGAATATATTGCCACCAGCGGTTTAAGGGGTAATACAATACCGGGGCCCAAAGGCTGCTCAACAGAGAGGATGTCAGTACAATCCGCTGGTAATCCCGCCAAACGGCCTCCCACTCCCGAAATCCCTGCCAAAAATTGCACACCGCTCCGATGGATTCGGCGATCGCATTCATGGCAAAGACGATCAGCGCCACGGAAATAAAATCCTCCTGAATATAGCGCTGTTTTTGCAGGCGAGCCGTGAGGAATCCTACCAAGGTTAAGCTGAGCAAGTGAATGGGATAATGGCTGTGGGGGGCACTCAAACTATCCCGAATCGTTCCCAGCACCGCACCCGCCAGCATTCCCTGCCAAACCGGGCGCTTCATGCTCCAGGCCACCACCCAAATGAGCAGCCAATTGGGGACAATTCCCAATAGCTCTATGCCCGGCAGTCGCGGGAGCAACAGCAGCGAACAAAGCAGCACCGAACCTGCGATCGCCAACCCATTCAGCAGGCGATAGACCCAGCGCTGGCTTTTGGCTGTCCTAAAACGCAACATTGATTTCATGGTTACAGCCCAGCAAGGCAAGGGTAGCAAGGTTTTTTTTAAGGAAGAGCGTTGGCGTTCTGGCTTTCTTTGGCCACCCTAGGGGGATAAATCAACACCCACTCCAAGCTCTCCAGCGGTGCCGTCAGCTCGACGATGGCTTCTGGAGCCGCGCCTTTTTCCTTATTGAGGGTTTTAATGCGGCCCACGGTTAGCCCCGCCGGGTAGAGCCGACTCACGGGCGAAGTGGCGATCGCATCCCCCGGACGCACATCGGGAACCTTCTCAAAAAACTGCAAGCGGGCTTCCAGGGAGCCTTGGCCTTCAATGTAGCCCATATCTCGACTGCGGCTGACGGCTACCCCCACTCGACTGGCCGGATCACTCACCAGCAAAACTCGACTGGTATGGGGCGTTACCTGCACCACTCGGCCCACCAAACCGCCAATGCCCGAAACCGCCGCGCCAACCCTGACCCCATCGGCCTCGCCCCGACCCACCGTGACTTGCTGCCACCAACTGTCCGCACTGCGACCGATCACCGGAGCCGCGATCGCCTGGGGCTGTTTCTCTAGATAGCCCAGCAGTTGGCGGAGTTTGTCATTTTGGGCCTGGACTTCAGCCAACTGCTGCTCCAGCTCTCGCACCCGGGCACTGGTAAGTCGAGCGATCGCCACCCCTTGCGGTTCTCCCTGGAACGGTCGCGATACCCAATAGTAAATTTCGGCGATCGCGCTCCCCTGGGTATGGCGCAACAACCAAACGCCGCCCAAGACTAATCCGGTGACGACAATCGGCACTCCATGCCGTTCCCACCAACGCCGTAGGGAAAACATCCTAATGGTTCTTAAACTCCTGTTCCGTCGCTAAAAACGCGATCGAGCTGCTTGAAGTTCTCTAGGGCCCGCCCAGTTCCCAAAACCACACAGCTTAAGGGATCGGCGGCCACATGGGTCACAATGCCCGTTTCATGGCTGATCAGGGTATCAATGCCCCGCAACAACGCTCCCCCACCGGCTAACATAATTCCGCGATCGATGATATCGGCGGCCAGTTCCGGCGGCGTTTGCTCCAGGGTACGCTTAACCGCGTCCACAATGACCGACAGTGGCTCAGACATACTTTCGCGAATCTCCGACCCCTTGATGGTCACCGTCCGAGGCAAGCCAGAGAGCAAATGGAGGCCGCGCACTTCCATGATCGGCTCGTCTTCTTCGATAGGATAGCCGAACCAATGCGAATCTTAATATCTTCGGCGGTACGCTCCCCAATGATCAGGTTATGTACCTTCTTCATATATTGGGCAATGGATTCACTCAACTCGTCTCCCGCCACCCGCACCGACTCGCTCAAAACCGTTCCCTGCAAACTCAAAACCGCAACTTCCGTAGTGCCGCCGCCTATATCTACAATCATGTTTCCCGTGGGTTCCGCCACAGGTAGCCCCGCCCCAATGGCCGCTGCCACCGGCTCCTCTATTAAATAAACTTCTCTCGCACCGGCTTGCATAGCCGCATCCTTGACCGCCCGCCGTTCCACCCCAGTAACACCGCTGGGAATGCCGATGACAATGCGGGGATGTACTAAGGGGTTTCCTTCCAAAGCCCGCCGAATAAAATGCTGGAGCATGATCTCCGCTAGCTCAAAATCGGCAATTACCCCGTCCCGCAGCGGGCGAGAGGCAATCACATTGCCAGGGGTGCGGCCCATCATCCGCTTGGCGTCTTCCCCCACGGCTAGCGGAATTCGCTTTTCGCGATCGATCGCCACAACTGAAGGCTCCTGAAGTACAATGCCTTTGCCAGAAACGTAAACCAACGTATTGGCAGTACCAAGATCGATACCGATATCCCGCGACAGAGAAAAGCGACTAAAGAAACCCACTTGTTGCTACGCTCCCCACGTAAGTTACTGGTGTTTTTCTCTCCTAGATTAGCCTACCCTAACCAAATTGGATTGTGGGATCTTTATCCCGCTGGCATCCAGTAGAATCTACTCATCAGCCTCCGTTGGAGCATCTTTAAGCTTGGGGCTGACTTGAGGCGTCGGGTCGACTTGAGAAAATTCTCGCAAGAAAAGATCCACAGCCCTTATTGACTTTACAGAATCTTTAAAGTTCGCGCCTTAAACTCAAAATTTACGGTATCTTTGTACTAAAACAAGGAAGTCTAATCAGTATGAGCCTGAACGTGGTTAATCTAGTGGGGCGGGCAGGAGCCGATCCTGAAGTTCGCTATTTTGAGTCGGGCAATGTTTTGTGCAAGCTCCCCTTGGCGGTCAACCGACCCACAAGCCGGGAGGAGCGCCCAGATTGGTTTAATTTGGAAATCTGGGGTAAAACCGCAGAAGTGGCGGCAAATTACGTCAAGAAAGGCAGTCTAATCGGTATCCAAGGGGCCCTAAAAATTGAAACCTTTACCAATCGCAGCGGTCAGAACACCTCCCGTCCGGTAATTCGGGTCAATCGCTTGGACTTGCTGGGTTCCCGGCGAGATGAGGAAGGGGCTGCGACCCCAGGCTATGAGGATAGCGAGTTTTAGGAATTAGCCGTGGGACGGCAATTTCAGGGGCGGCAGTGGTTCGTGGGTGAGGACTTCCCGTGCAGCCACGCTTTCGCGAGCCGCTTCCACAAATTGGGAGACGCGAATGGGATCGATGGGTTCGCTGATGCGTCCGTGACGTTTGAGGGAGCTGGCGACGATCGCTCCGTTGGCAGCGGGTAAGAGCCGCCCAATATTTTCCCAATCTGCACCACTGCCAATGAAGACAGGGGTTCGGCCAGCGGCAGCGGCAGCCAGTTCCAGATCTTGTCGGTCGGGCGGGCTGCCCGTCGTCCAGCCAGAGAGGATAATGGCATCGGCCAGGCCCCGTTCAATGGTTTCCCCCACGGCGGCGCTTAAATTGGGGGTTCCCAGGGGACGGGCGTGCTTGACCAGGACATCGGCAAAGATTTTGACCTCGCTGCCCAACTCTCGTCGATAGCGCAGCAGTTGGTGGGCCTGTCCTTCAATCAGTCCTTGATCCGTTGCCATCGCTCCAGTCAGCACGTTGACTCGAATGAAGCGGGCCCCCACGGCACTGGCGATCGCCATCGCACTGAAGGCATCGTTGCGCAAAACATTGATCCCGATGGGCAGAACCACGAGCTGCATCAACCGACTGACAATCAGGGTCATGGCGCTTACGGTGGCGGGATCGACCTGTCCTTTGGTAAAGGGGGCATCAAAAAAGTTTTCGACGATAATCCCATCGACTCCCCCGGCGGCTAGGGCGGTGGTCTCCTGTTCGGCGCGATCGATCACCGCCTGCAAGTTCCCGGCCCAACGGGGCGAGGCTGGCAGGGGCAACAGATGCACGACGCCAATGATGGGATGAGAATGCTCAAAAAGCTCGGTTAAATTCACGCTTAATCTACCTGTCGGCTCTGCCTAATCTGTCTCACCTGCGCTTCGAGTCCCTTAAGAATTCTATCGAGAATGGGTAGCCAGTTGATCGGACGGTTGTCGGCGATCGCGGCTCCCCCAATTGCCTTCCCCACAAAGATGTGCGATCGCGCCCAGAAGCGTTACAATTGGTTAAGTCGTCTTTACATTAAGAGTATTACGTACCCTTTATTGCCATTTGCTCTTAAATTAGAAACTCTATGGCCAAAAAGCCAACCGTTGCTATCGCTCATTTAGGCTGCGAAAAAAATCGCATTGATTCTGAACACATGCTGGGCCTGTTGGTGGCAGCGGGTTATCCCGTAGAGTCCGATGAAGCCCTGGCTGACTATGTTATCGTTAATACCTGTAGTTTTATTGGCCCGGCGCGGGAAGAATCCGTCCGTACGTTGGTAGAGCTAGCAGAAGCCGAGAAGAAGTTGATTATCTCCGGCTGTCTCGCCCAGCATTTTCGGGAAGAATTGCTCCAAGAGTTGCCGGAAGCGGTAGCTTTGGTGGGGACTGGCGACTACCACAAAATTGTAGACGTGATTCAACGGGTGGAAGGCGGCGATCGCGTTCAGGAAGTGTCCCTGGAGCCGAGTTTTCTGGCTGATGAGACTACTCCCCGGTATCGCACAACCACCGAAGGCGTGGCTTATTTGCGAGTGGCGGAAGGCTGCGATTATGCCTGCTCCTTTTGCATCATTCCCCATCTGCGGGGCAAGCAGCGATCGCGCTCCCTTGAATCCATCGTGACGGAAGCTCAAATGCTCGCTGAGCAAGGCGTTCAGGAACTGGTGCTGATCTCCCAAATTACCACTAACTACGGCGTTGATCGCTACGGTGAACCCAAATTAGCCGAATTGCTGCGGGCCTTGGGTCAGGTAGACATTCCTTGGATACGCATTCACTACGCCTATCCCACAGGATTAACCCCAGCGGTACTGGCAGCAATCCGGGAAACTCCCAATATCTTGCCCTATCTGGATCTGCCCCTGCAACATTCCCACCCTGAGATCCTCCGTGCCATGAACCGACCCTGGCAAGGTCGCGTTAACGATAGCATTATTGAACGCATCAAAGGGGCAATCCCGGAAGCCGTGCTGCGAACAACTTTAATTGTGGGCTTCCCTGGAGAAACGGAGGCACATTTTGAGCATTTGCTGTCTTTTGTTCGCCGCCACCAGTTCGATCACGTCGGTGTGTTTGCCTTTTCCCCAGAAGTTGAAACCCCTGCCTACCACTTGCCCAACCAAGTTCCCGATGCCGTGAAAACTGCCCGCAGAGACCGTTTGATGCAGGTGCAGCAGCCCATCGCCGCCGCCAAGAACCAGGCTTGCGTTGGCCAGACAACAGTCGTACTCATTGAGCAAGAAAATCCCGAAACGGGAGAATTAATCGGTCGCTCTGCGCGATTTGCGCCGGAAGTTGACGGATTGGTTTATGTTGAGGGACAAGCCTCACTGGGTTCGCTGACGCCAGTCAAAATCGTGGCAGCCGATGTCTACGATCTCTATGGTGTCGTTCCTTGATCGCCCCCGTTGCGATCGCAAATTCCAGGCGAGATGATTAGTTCGGGGCAGCAATGGGCAAATAGAGACCGCCAGCAACGGTTCCCTAGGCTCAGCGCCCGGGAATTCTCGCCGAACCAAACCACGCATTTAACTTAGTCAACCCAACTACAACCGTTTCTTATGTCTATTTCTTTTCAAAGCCTCGGACTGTCTCCAGCTCGTGCAGAGCAGTTGGAAGGTCTGGGCTTTCAAGCTCCCACTTCCATTCAAGCGGAGGCCATTCCCCAGTTGCTGGCGGGTCGCGATCTAGTCGGTCAATCCCAAACCGGAACCGGCAAAACAGCGGCTTTTTCGCTCCCAGTCCTCGAAACCCTCGACCTACAACTACGGGCCGTTCAAGCCCTCATCCTGACGCCGACGCGAGAGTTGGCCCAGCAGGTTACTCAGGCCATCAAGGATCTCAGTGGTGGCGATCGCCGCTTGCAAGTCCTGACGGTGTGCGGTGGCCAGGCTATCGATCGCCAGATTCGCAGTTTGCAAAAGGGATCGCAGGTGGTGGTCGGCACGCCGGGCCGGATTCTGGATTTACTGGAGCGCAAGGAGCTGCATTTTGACAAGCTGCGCTGGGTGGTTCTTGATGAAGCCGACGAAATGCTGAGCATGGGCTTCATTGATGACGTCAAGAAAATCCTGGGAGCCACGCCGCCCCAGCGCCAAACCGCTTGTTTTTCCGCCACCATGCCCAAGGCAATTCGGGAGCTGATCGAGCAGTTTCTCCACGATCCGGTCACCGTTTCCATCAAGCAAGCCAAGGCAGCACCTGCCCGCATTGAACAGTCGGTGTACATGATTCCGCGCCAGTGGTCGAAATTACAGGCATTGCTGCCGATTCTAGAGGTAGAAAACCCGGAATCAGCGATTATCTTCGTACGTACCAAGCGGACGGCAGCGGAGTTAACGGCTCACTTGCAGGAAGCCGGGCAAAGTGTCGATGAGTACCACGGCAACCTGAGTCAATCTCAGCGGGAGCGCTTAGTGCAGCGGTTCCGGGAAGGCAGGATTCACCTCGTTGTGGCCACCGATATCGCGGCGCGGGGCTTAGACGTGGAACACCTGAGTCACGTCATCAACTTTGACCTGCCCGATAACAGCGAAACCTACATCCACCGTATCGGTCGCACGGGCCGGGCCGGGCGCGATGGTCGGGCGATCGCGCTGATTGAACCGAAAGACCGGCGATTGCTGCGTCAAATCGAGCAACGGATGCGCCAGCCCCTGTCCATCGCCCAAATTCCCAGCCGTTCCCAGGTAGAAGCCCTGCGGCTGAAGAAATTGCAAACCCAGGTACAGGAAGCCTTGTCTGGGGAGCGCATGGCCTCTTTCTTGCCCCTGGTTCACGAACTGAGCGCCGAGTACGACCCGACCGCGATCGCTGCGGCAACCCTCCAGATGGTCTATGACCAAAATTGTCCTCAGTGGGTTAAAAACGACTGGGATGCGCCCAATTCCTCCAATAAGCCTGTCCTCAAGCGCCAGTCTGCCGACAAGCCCCAAAAATCGGCAATTGCCTCTAATCCTAGAGGTTAGGTCTTGCTGGCAGCAGTTGAGCAAAACCGTTGACGTTTATCCACAGAGATAGGGTCGAGAAGATCCTAACAGAGAGCTGAAAGGGAGAGAACACAACTCCACCGGCAAGCTCTCTTTAATTTTTTGGGAAACCCGGGCAAAAGGAAGCAACCGATTGGAAGCAGTCTTGGTTGTTCTGACTGCGTTTAAGGTCGCTGTATTGTTTAGTTTCGGACGGGATCGTGAATCGTAAAATCCTGTTAGCATTGCTCAACTTAAGGCTTAAAGGATTTAGAAATTGCAGAACTCAGTTACCTTTAACGAGGGGATTAACCGGAGAAATTGATTTGGCTCAGGTATAGAGAATTACCACAAATATTGCTCAGGCTGATTTCAAAAGATTGCGCTATGGTAAAGCAGTATCTTTCTTTCCTTTGCAAGCAAAGTCGCTCCTCTCCAAGTAACGACTATGGCTACTTTTCGGGATATTCTTGGCTATTTTAGTAATTATCGAGGCATTGCTCTAGCTAGTATTGCTTCCTCTAGTCTTTTTGAAATTAGCAACCTCGTAACACCTTACGCTATCGGACAAATCCTCAACGTTCTCTCGAATCAGCCTGTCGATCGCCCGGTGCAGAAGATGTCGGCGTGGCTGGGCGGCGCTCTCAGCATTAGTGACGAAAAATGGCTGTCTTTGGGCTTTTTAGTAGGCATTATTTTTCTGGTGACGGTGGTTCGCGCCCCGATTTATCCCTGGGTTAGCTCCTGGTATCACTGGGCGATCGCCTTGAGAGCGCGTTACGATGCGTCGGTGCAGACATTGCAGAAAATTTTGACTCTGCCCTTGGGATTTTACGACGAACATAACCCCGGCCGCATTGCCGCTCGCTTTACCAAAGGGATTACCAATCACACCTGGTCATATCCTGAAATTGCCGGGCAGTTGATTCCCAAACTTATGGAGGTGCTGGGAATTTTTGTCGTCATTTTATGGATCGATTGGCGCATTGCGATCGCCTTTGGCATTTCTTTTATAACGGTGCTTGGCTACAATTTGCGACACCTCTACAAATTGATTCAACTGGAGGAGAAAGTCGATCGCTATCAGGAAAATACCGACAGCCGTACCTCCGAGATTATTACTAACATTAAAACTGTCAAAGCCTTTGCCACCGAAGCCAACGAATTGGAACGGCAGCGACAGCGCTTTAAGCGGGAGCTGGATGTCATTATTTATCGCATTCACCGGGGTTATGTGGTCGGACAAACCTGGCATCGTGCGGTGGTGCAGACCTGTTATTTTTTAGTGCTGCTATTTGCGCTGATTGCCACGGTGCGCGGGCAAATGAGTCTGGGACATTTCATCACGGTCTTGACGATTACCAGCATTGCCTATGCGGAATTAGACCCAATTATTTTTCTGGCGGAAACCTTCGCGCGGCGCTATATTTCTATGCTGAGATTCCACGATTTGCTACAACTGCCGGCTGGAACCGATGCAGCTAGTTTGACGCAAGAATCAGTAGCAGCCAATCCCTATCGCTTCACGGGTAAAGTAGAGTTTGCTAATCTCAGTTTTGGCTATAGCTCAGATCGACCAATTCTAAAAGAGATTAATTTGCTCATCGAACCTTGCCAAACGGTGGCGCTGGTGGGGCGATCGGGATCGGGTAAATCCACTTTAATTAAACTCTTGTTCCGCTATTTCGAACCCAACAGCGGCCGGATTCTAATGGATGGGGAAGATGTGCGCAATTTAGACATTGCTCGCTATCGGCGGCGCTTGGCGATCGTTCACCAAGAAGTCGATGTATTTAACGGCACGCTCTTGGATAATCTGGTTTATGGCAATCCAGCCGTGAGTTTTACCAAGGTAGAAGAAGCCTGTCGCATCGCCAAAGTTGATGAGTTTGTTCACGAATTGCCTCAGGGTTATTACACCGTGGTTGGTGAGCGAGGCGTGCGTTTATCAGGCGGTCAGCGACAGCGTTTAGGCATTGCCCGCGCTCTGATTGTCGATCCCGATGTCTTAGTCTTTGATGAGGCTACGTCCAGCCTGGATTATGAATCGGAAAAGCAAATTCAATTAGCGATGCGATCGATTTTTGGCACACGGACGACCCTGGTAATTGCTCACCGCTTAAGCACCGTCCGGGAAGCGGATAAAATTGTTGTTCTCGCCAACGGGCAAATTGCCGAAGTAGGCACTCACCAGCAACTCCTGGATCGAGGTGGCATTTACCAGCGCCTCCACGCCCTCCAGGAAACAGGAGAATTACGAATCTAAATCCCCATCGCTGAAGCAACCTGAATCTGTCTCCTGGCAGCGATTAGTCCGTTTAAATTAAAGGGTAAACCTCCGTGGCGATTCACTCGCGATCGCCACGGCTCATCCTAAGTAACCAACATGGTCAGGTTTTGGCAAAAGTTTTCCGTGCTGCTTGAGACTTATTACGCGCAGATGCTGGAGTTCCGCGCAGAAATTCTCCTGTGGGCCCTATCGGGTTCCTTTCCCATTATTTTGCTGGGGGTTTGGGTAAAAGCCGCTAAAAGCGGAGATTTCAGTTTAAGTCCCCCAGAATTTGCCCGCTATTTTTTTGCATTTTTTTAGTGCGGCAATTCACCAACATTTGGGTGATTTAGGAATTTGAGCAGGAAATTCTGGAAGGCCGCCTCTCGGCACGCTTGCTCCAACCCCTCGATCCCGTCTGGCATCATGTCGCCGGTCACCTTGGCGAAAAAATTACCCGCATTCCCTTTATTTTGCTATTGGGTGCGCTGTTTTTCTGGCTCTATCCCCAAGCCCGCTGGTTGCCGAATTTAGAAAATTTACTGCTGTGCCTCGTTGGCGTCGTTCTCGCCTTTATGCTGAGATTTGTTATTCAATACACCTTTGCCATGTTTGCGTTTTGGACAGAACGGGCTAGTGCTATTCAGGAATTTTGGTTTCTGTTTTATCTTTTCTTCTCAGGCAATGTCGCGCCCCTGGAAGTCTTTCCACCCGTAGTTCGCGAGCTGGTGCTGCTAACGCCTTTTCCCTATACCCTCTATTTTCCCGTTGCCCTCTTGCTCGATCTTCCTGTGGCGATCGCCCGCAGTTTTGCGACCATTTTTATCTGGATGGCCATCTTTTTCTGTCTCAATCGCTGGTTGTGGCGGCGGGGCTTAAAACATTATTCGGCAATGGGAGCTTAAAAACCAAACTTTCCCCCAATGAACAGGGAGATGACCAACAGATGGGCAAGGCGATTCCCCTTTCCTGGTTGATTCATCCCCCCAATTCCAGATTTATTAAATTAAGCAGGCTGACCGCTGGGTCGCTGTTCCGACGGCGATGGAGGCACATTCAATTGGCGGCTGGTTGCGGGAGCTTCGACCGGAAGAAATTCGATATGGTTAAAGAGCGTCGTCACAAAGGCAAACAGTAAAACGGTAGCGACAGCACTAAAACTAAACCCACGGTTGCCAGGGCGTAAATCTGTCGCGTGCTGCTCCACAGGGCTAGGGCAGTGGCTAAGCTAATGAAAATGACAATCAACCAAACAATAATTTGTCCGTAGATGTCGCCAAAGCTGAGCGTGCAGATCATGCGATACTTCTGCAAATCTTTCTCCATGATTGATCCTCGAAGGCTTAAGTTTCTATTACGTTAAGTCGTTGTCTTGGTTCTAGCTAAAAACTCAAGATTTTTGAAAGACTTGCAACAGGACTTTACATAACCCTGGGAACTTTTAAGCACGCTCCAGAAGCTTGCTCACCCTGGGCGATCGCCGTCAGGGAGCATGGTTGCCGTACAGGGGACAGTCAGGGTCGGGATAGAAACGGTGCTTGGTCAATTCCAAGCGGCCCCAATCCATCGTCAGTAATTGAGAGAGCAACTGTTCGCATCGGGTTAGAGCTTAACTATCCCTTAACACTGTCTAACCGATGGGGGCCACCTCACTCTATTGCTCGTTCAATCCGGTCTAAGCGATCGCCATGACTATTCATCCCGATAATTTCCTAGCTATCTTGAGCTAAACCCATTATGCCAATCGCGATCGCCCTTCGTCGTACCGGGCTTGTTACTGCCAGTCACCTTTGGGTGAACCATTGTGTATACTTGAAATGAAGCTACTCCGAGTCAAACATGGTGAAAATTTCGGTTTCTTTACCTGAAGACTTAGTTAACTATCTCGATCGCTATGTGGCAAATCCTGATGGTTTAATAGAAACTGTATTAGAAGAATGGCGGCACAAACAAGAAGATGAAACCTTAGCAGAGGCTTGTGCGATCGCCGATGAACTAGAGATGGGATGGGAGGAAGAATGGCAGACAGCAGCGATTATGGACTGGGAAGCGCTGAGAGTTTACTGAGAGCTTTAATCCTACTCCTCAAAAAGAGACGGAAAGTTACGCCGACCACTGATAACCCTTAAGATTTCAATACTATCATCTATAACTCTGTAGAAAATAATATACCCTTCTAAGGACAATCCTCGTAGTCCAGGTCGAATTGTTCCATAGCTTTTACCACTGTTGAGAAACGTGACAAGCTGTTGACATTTACGGTTAAAGGCTCGAAAAAACTTTTCTCCTGCTTCAGGATTATTTTCAGCAAAATAGTCAGCGATTTGGTTAAGGTCGCGGCTAGCAAGAATGTTGATGGTATAGCGATTCATGCTTATGCCTGGTTCATTTGAGAGAAGCGATCTAGAATGGCATTGATAAAGGTTTCGCCATCAATCGGAGACCTCTGGGTTGACGCTTGAATTGCTTCCTCAATTTTGACCTGCACTTCCTCATTCCACCGAGTTTCTTCGCGATCGTATTCATCTAACAATCGCAGCGCTATTTCCACAACCTCTTCGGCAGAATGATATTTGCCAGCCTGGAGCTTGGACTCAATAAAACGTTCTTGTTCAGGGGTGAGACGGATACTCATAAAGTTTATTTACTCCGCGTGTTCAGGATTTTAATCTATTGCGACTTTAATGAGATTGAGAATCTGAGAGTCTTTAATTTTCTTGAGGTCGCGTTTAAAGCTATTGCGGAAAGTCGCCTTCATCCGTTCTGCTCTCCAACACAGCAAAGATTTCTTCCCGACTAAGCAGGTTCCGTTTCCTGTCCTTCCCGAATCGCTTCCGCGATCGCCTGGTCTTCGATGACACTTAAGAACGAGTTCTCGAAGAAGATTGGGTTGTTCTAGGAGGAGTTCACAAAGAGTGTCTTTGATAACTTGTTTGAGGTCTTGGCGGTTGAAGGAGGTTGTCTGTTGGATGGCTCGAAATTAGGACTGTGCTTTTATCGTACCGCGATGTTCTGTTCAAGCGGCTACGCCAACGCCAACCTGAACCCATAGCGCGATCGCCAATTCGCTAGGAGCAGTACTGGTTAGACAAACTGTGTAGGTGCAACCGCTCCAACGGAGTATCGCCGCCGTCCTTTGCATGAATTAGGATTGAGAGTCTTGCATTCGTTGATAGTTGCGCTGAAATGTTTGCGTGTAGGGATGGTTGGGGCCGAGGGTTTGTTGCGCGATCGCCTGTTGATACAGGAAGACTGCTAAGTTGTTGTCAGTTTAGGAGATACAACTTAAATTTTCAGGGAAGAGGTTGCTGAATAAGTCTTAGTAGAGATTGTAGAACTGCAACGTATTTTGGAGAGTTAAGTCCGCCCAAATATTTACAAGCTTTGGGTTCTGTTATTCTAAAATAATTCTGTTAGGAAGTGATGGAAACGGGGGTTAAGGTATAGATACGAGCGGATTTTGCGGCTTGCTTCAGGTCGTTATGAGCTAGAGCATGGCGAATGTCGTCTAACTTATAAGCGTCTTCTAAAGAAAGGGTGGGCGACCAACCCTCCTCAGTTTCTAAGAACGTTACCTCAACCTCTGCCACATAGTTTCCAGAATGGATGTATTGAATTCGTTTTTTAGTCATGATTTTTCTCCGGGTAAATGTTCGATCCCATTGTTGGGGATTCGGACGGTAGGCCGTAACCAAAACGGCTGGTTCGTGATAACCTTTGGGAATTCCCCAAACAACGTGAACGGGATAATTTTGACGATCGCGTTGTAGAACTAACACGCAAGAACCTTTAGGATAGTCAGGATAGTCTTCAACCACGATCGCGTCCAGTAAACTAGCAATTAAATCGCGAACGAAAAGATTATCGGCAGCTAATTCATCATAGCCATGAGCAGAAACCCGCACCAACCCGCTAGCGACTAAACGACAAATTCTCTCGAAAGTTTGACTCATCCGCTTCCTTGATAACTTGTTTGATGTCTTGGCGGTTGGATGGCTCGAAATTAGGACTGTGCTTTTATCGTACCGCGATGTTCTGTTCAAGCGGCTACGCCAACCCGAACCCATAGCGCGATCGCTCCAACGAGCATCGCCTGTTGATACAGAGGGGCTGCTTCCTGGTATTAAGATTGAGAGTCTCTCATTAGTTGATAATTTCGCTGGATCGTTTGTGTGTTGGGATGGTTGGGGCCGAGGGTTTGTTGCGCGATCGCGATCGCCTGTTGA
>JAAUTE010000262.1 GCA_012031815.1 Chloroflexaceae bacterium | reverse complement strand
AATTTGTTTGGCCACCCAGGACACGGAGGAAATCATCAAAATTGTCAAAAATATCGCGCCTGGGTTTGGTGGCGTCAATTTGGAAGATATTAGTGCCCCTCGCTGCTTTGAGATTGAGCGCCGATTGAAAGAAGAGTTGGATATTCCAATTTTCCACGACGATCAGCATGGCACGGCGATTGTAACCCTGGCCGCCCTCTACAATGCCCTGAAATTGGTGAAAAAATCCCTGGAAACTGTCCGAATCGTTATTAATGGAGCGGGCGCGGCAGGCGTGGCGATCGCAACTTTACTCCGCAAAGCCGGGGCGCAACAGGTTTGTTTGTGTGACTCGAAGGGCATTGTCTCCCGCCAAAGGCACGATTTAACAGCAGAAAAAGCTAGATTTGCCGTTGAGATGAGGGGAACGCTTGCAGACGCCATGGAGGAGGCGGATGTTTTCCTGGGGGTGAGTGTGCCGGGAGTGGTGACGCCGGAAATGGTGCGATCGATGGCGCAACAGCCGATCGTCTTTGCGATGGCTAACCCTATTCCGGAAATTCAGCCGGAGTTGGTGCGCAACGACGTCGCGGTAATGGCAACGGGACGCAGCGATTACCCCAACCAAATCAACAATGTTTTGGCTTTTCCTGGGGTTTTTCGCGGCGCTTTGGACTGCCGAGCCACCCACATTACCCTCACCATGCAGCTAGAGGCCGCCGCCGCGATCGCTGCTTTGATTGCCCCGGAAACCTTAGATCGCGAAACGATTATTCCCTCGGTGTTTGACAAGCGGGTGGCGACGGCAGTGGCCGCATCGGTTCAAAAAGCAGCCATAAAAGAAGGAATTACTAGAAAGTAAGATGGCAAACCCAAACCTGCCCCTGACAATTACCATTTAGTAGGTAGAGAATAAAAACAGAAGCAGTCTGAATCTGCATCAAGAAACAATACAGATGAAACTCCACTCAGATTTGTCCCAAAGAGCCGTGGTTTTTAGCGAAGAATTGCCTTGGCTAGATTCTCCTGCCCCTGGGGTTCAGCGCCGCTTGTTGGAGCGGGAGGGGAAAGAAGTGGCCCGCGCCACGTCGCTGGTGCGCTATGCCCCCGACAGTCGTTTTGCAGCCCACACCCACGGCGGCGGGGAGGAATTTTTGGTACTGTCAGGCATTTTTTCTGATGAAAGCGGAGATTATCCCCCCGGAACCTATGTTCGCAATCCGGTTGGCTCTAACCACGCGCCTTCCAGCGAGCCGGGATGTCTTATTTTCGTCAAACTCTGGCAAATGTCCCCGGACGACCAGGCGCGCGTTGTTGTTAATACCAACAACGCGACTTGGCTTCAGGGAATGGTCGAGGGTTTACAGGTGTTGCCGCTCCATACCCACGGGAGAGAAACGGTGGCCTTGGTGAAGTGGAAACCAGGGACTTATTTTTCGCGCCACAGCCATCCGGGCGGAGAAGAAATTTTTGTCTTAGAAGGAACCTTTGAAGATGAATTTGGCGTTTATCCCCAGGGAACTTGGCTGAGAAATCCTCCTGGCAGCACTCATCAACCTTTTAGCCAGCAAGGATGTTTAATCTATGTTAAAACCGGCCATCTCCTTAACTAAGGATTAAATCGCCGGGAGCATAACCAGGCGATCGCCTCTAGTTTGAAGAGTTCTAATTCAGTGTCGTAATAGGCGTTGGTTCGTCCTAGGGGCTGCATATTGAGGCGCTGAGTCACGCGAATGGAGGCAAGATTGTGGGGATGGGTAGCGGCATGGATCGCGGGCAACCGCAATTGCTTAAACCCGTATCCTAAAATCCCTTTTGCAGCTTCCGTGGCATAGCCTTGACCCCAAGCAGCCCGCTTGAGATGCCAGCCAATTTCGTAGGTATCGGTTAATTTGCCGCTGGAAATAGGCAGTTGAATCAGGGCAACCGTCCCAATAATTGCGTCTGTTTCTTTGAGCCGTACCGGCCACAGTCCAGTACCATTGTTGAGCTGTTTGGCTTGCTCTACCCAGCGCTTGAGAATACTGATTTGAGCTTCCAAGCTGTCGGCTTTGGTTTTAATAAAGTGAGTTACCAGGCGATCGCCATAAATTGCTAAGGCTTGATTGGCATCGGTTTCTGGTTGCCAGGGACGAATGAGGAGGCGTTGGGTTTCAGCAATGATGGTCACAGCTAATCAGGCTAGGGCTACAGTTGCATCTTCTCACACACGATAAAACCGAGACCGCCATCGGGATTAATTAACCGCTCGGCAATCGGCGATCGCCTCATTAGAGACCCGCATAACCAAAGGTGACATTAAACTGTTTGCACCAAATACCGACGGCTTGAAAATCACCTAAGTTGATAGCATCGGGAATTTCGTAGCGCTGCGCCCCGTTGAATTGCTCCAATTTTGCCAGGGTTTGATAGTCAGCTTCTGCGAGATTGACGGGGAGAGTATCGCCGCGATAGAGAATCACGTTCACATCCGGGCCTTCGGCAGTGGTGAAGGTTTCATCAAATTCGAGATAGCGCTTGCCATTTTCTTCCACAATGGTCGCCGTTCCTGCTGTCGGATGTTCCTGCTCTACGGTGACAAAGGTTCCGGTGGCAATGGGAACCTTGGCTACGGCAGGTTGTTCCGGTTCAGCGGCGGCTTGGGGTGCTTCGGTTGCAGGCGGTTCGGTGGTTTGCGAGGGACTTTGATTGGACTGGGCACAGGAAATCGTCCCCACAGACAACAATAAACTCGTGGCGATCGCCACGGTTCTAGCCTTAATTTTCATAAAACACCTCGCGTGAATGGCCACAATTGCTGTTTTTAGTTTCAACTATCAGTTTGCCAGCGCTGAGTGAAGTCCCTGTGATAGAGGGCTAAATTTTTGCTAAGAAGGGGGAACGGAATCAGCGCAGATAGGAAAATCAAAAAACCCCTGGGGCGATCGCCTTAAATTGCTTGGAACTGAGTTAGGAAGGCGCGCGTCGTCGGGAAAGTGGCAAGATTTACCAGACTACGGTGTCACAAACCAGCGGGTTTCAGGGAACGCACCATCCCGTAAACTACTAGAAAAGCATTAGCGGGCAACCTATGATTGTTGCAATTACAGCGTTAAAAGGAGGTGTTGGCAAAACCACCACGGCGATTCATTTAGCCGCCTACCTCCAGGAAAAAGCCCCAACTCTCCTGATTGATGCCGACAAAAACCGCTCAGCTCTGATCTGGTCAAGGGAAGAAAAATTGCCCTTTTATGTGGCTTCCCAAGCGGGCGCGACGGGATTAATTCCTAAGTACACTCACATTGTCATTGATACGAAAGCCAGACCGGAACTGGAAGAACTTAGCGATCTCGCCACCAATAGCGATCTGGTCATTCTCCCTACCACGTCCAACCCCCTCGACTTGGATGCGACGTTTAAAGCGGTTGAACTACTAGCGCCTCTCAAAGCCAATTATAAAATCTTGCTCACTCAAGTAGATGCTCGCACGCGGGGCGGTCGGGAAGCTAGACAAGCCTTGGAAGCAGCCCAATTACCCATTTTAAAGCGGAAATTCCCCGCCTGGTTGCTTTTGAGCGAGCGCCAAAGCTGGGCATCACGGTCAAAGATTACCCCGATACCCGCGCCCAACTGGCCTGGGATCAGTACAAGGCCGTGGGACGAGAAGTTTTACCCTAGGCGATCGCCATTTGCCGACTTAAGCAAGCACGGCACTGTCAAGCTGACTAACCCCTGGTTCTTGCTGGATCGGCAGTACGTCCAGGGTATCGGTTTGAGCGCAGTAATCCAAATCAGCCTCGCAGTTAAGGCGCAACAGGCGCTGGCCGTGGCTGGCATGGTGATAGAGGGCTACCAACTGGCCTTGCCATTGCTGATAGAGGGAAATAGCCGCGATCACTTCATCGTTGCCGGCTTCCATCGATCCCGCCACCAACAACGGCGCTGCGATCGCTCCTGCACAGGCCGTATCTTCCAGGGAATAGCCGCCCTGCCAGCCCGAACCTACCAGCCAGACGACCGCGGGCTGGTGCTGCTGGAGGTAGTTAACCGTTGCGTCCCGGTTAATTTGGGCCGCCGCAATCACCGCGGGAGCCGCTGCCACCCGTTGAAGGGCGCGAGTGCCATTGGTGGTGCTCAAAAACAAACGCTTGCCCAAAACAACATCACGGGTGTAGTCCAGGGGGGAATTGCCGAGATCGCAGCCTTCGACTTTAGCGCCGCCTCGTTCGCCCGCTCGCAGCCGTTTCGGAGCAGGCCAGGCTTCGCTAGCGGCAAAAAGGTGGTCTAGTTCGCTGAAGGCTTGTACCGCTTCGGCCCCAGCCGCTAAGGCCGTGGCAATGGTCGTGGTGGCGCGCAGAACATCAATGACCACTGCACAATCAGGGGTGCAATCCGTGGGAGTGGATTCGGGAGTGTGATAAACAAACAGTTTCACGGCGGGGGCTGCTTATAGTCCGACGACCTCTTATTTTAAGGACATAGGGTTTCCGAAAGCTAGAACTCGCCCCACCATTTTTTTCAATCATTAACCCCGAAAAAAAACAAATCCATAGCGAAGACAATGGCAACGGTTTCACCCAAAAACCCAGGAAAAGACTGGGAGTTGGTGGATAGATGGGAAAGTTTAGCGGCGAATCCTTAATACAATACAGATGAAACTTCGGTGATCGCCAAGCTTTAAAAGGCGATCGCCCCTCAAATTAGATAGCGCTTTGCTAAGATAGAATTCGTCAATGACCTGCGGACGTGGCGGAATTGGTAGACGCGCTAGATTTAGGTTCTAGTGTCTCTGACGTGAGAGTTCGAGTCTCTCCGTCCGCATTTTTCCTCAACTAGCGACTATTGGCCTGGCGGTACATCTCTCGCAAAATCATCGCCGGATCGACGTACTGTCCCCGATATTGCAGACCCCAATGCAGGTGAGGGCCCGTCGTCCTTCCCGTCATGCCGATTCGCGCAATTCTTGCTCCCGCTAAAACCTGCTGCCCTTGGGCCAGCTGAATTCCACCGTTGCGATCGACCAGATAGCTGCTGTTGCCGGTCTCCTGAATGTGACCAGCCAGGTGACAGTAAATGTGCGTCCAGTCCCCAGAGCGAATTTTGATGCTCGTACCGCAGGCGGTATTGTCCGAGAGTTCCACCACTTGACCCGACCACCACGTTGCGAACGTAGCTGCCCAACGGCCCGGCAATGTCCAATCCTTGATGAAATTGCCGTTGTTTGGTGACCGGATTAATGCGATAGCCGTAGGGAGAGGTATAACCCTGGAAACTTTCCACTGGAAATGACGCTTCTTGCCAATTTCCAGTCGCAATCGGCTGGGCCTGTAGGGGGCGATCGCGCGATCGCACTCCCAGACAATCATTGCAGACG
>JAAUTE010000030.1 GCA_012031815.1 Chloroflexaceae bacterium | reverse complement strand
CAAGTAGAGGTTTCCTATCCGCGCTTGAAGACGCTATTTCCTAACGCCTTGAGCAACTATTTAATTGCCCAGATGATTAAGCAAACTCGAAGTTACTTTCTTGACCTACGGGTTCTGTGCACTGGATACTGCCGTAATCTGTATCGATTGAGGGTAGACTATTGCCGACTGGTTGCCCAGCTGCCTTTATGCTACGGGTGGTCATCCTCTACGGACTCTGCGGGTCTATTACAGTTTATGCCTCACAGGAAGACTATATCATGTTTGGTGACTCCGCTTCGCTGCATCGCCGCACTATCCTTCAATCAGGGTTGCGAAAACCACAGCCAGCGACGGTTGCGCAATGGGGGCTTTCAGTCAGCCCCGTTGTCGCCGCGCTCGAATTGTAGCCGTCCTGGGCCGAGGTAGAGTCCGCGGGGATTTTCTCCTTCAGGAAAGACGGTAACCCCAAAGAGATACACTCCTGAAAATCGGGGGATTGCGGCCGGGAAGTAAGCCCAGGGTGAAAGTGGTGCCCGGCGGAATCCCTGAGGCAAAGGCAACGGCAATAGTGTCGGTTTCAGGGTCATAGTCAACGCCGCGTAGGGCCAGTTGCTCTCCCCGATCGCCGGGGGTTCCGATAAAGGCAAACGTTCGATCGGCGCGTAGGTCAATCTCATCTTGACCCGATCGCTGAGCGATGGTGATGGCCCCCAGGGGTTCTCCTGCATCGGCTGGGATGGCAACCGTAAAGTAATATTTAGCCAAGGGGGCGTCGGTTTTTTTTAATGTGGTTATCGCTCCTAGCAAGCGGGGTGACTTGGTAAAGGAGACAGAACCGTCAGGGAAACGCACTGCCAAGCCGGGCAATGTGCTCAGGCTCAAGCAACTGACTATGCCCAGATTTAGGATGAATTTGTGAGTTTTCATGTTATTTGCTTGGGAACTTGCCTGAATTAATAAAAAAGAATTTAAACATTTTCGTCGTTTTGAGGCGGGTGGGAAACAGCTCCCACTCTTGATAAAAATCAAGGCCGTGGAAAAAGTTCCACAGCCCGATCCTAGCGCTCTAAACGGCAAATACTTAAACTAACTTAAGGTTGGGATAGTAAGCTAGCAGATCGTCGCTGGTGAGAGTGTCTCCTTCCGCTTGGGGCGTCCACAGCACCTCTACGGCCAAAAGGCGATCGCTGCCGACACCGCCCAGTTGTTTGAGGGCCTGTTGCAAATCTTCGGTATCGTTAATCGTCGGCAGCGGGAGCTGACCTTCAACCCCGGCAATCAGGGTAACGACAATATATTCTCCTGGTTCGTCTATGGGTTTGACGATGGCGGTGCTGTCGCTGGTGCTGGAGAGTCGCCGTTGATTTTCGACGTTGGAGAGGGTTTCTTCGCTGAATTTGCTGCGTTCTGCCAGGGCTAGCTGGTTGAATTTCGCTTCTGCTGTCTCCAAACGAGTGCTTTGGGATTCGCTCGCGCCGTAAACCCAGTATTGGGGGTGGCGCAGCAGGGCTAAGCTAGCTTCTTGTAGTACCAGGGCCCGACCCGTTGCCGATGTCGTATCAGCGGTTTCTCCTAATTCGTTGAGTTCTTCTTGTAACTCACGAGCCTGGGCGCGCAGGCCGACTTGAACTTTCGCCACGGAAATTGCGGGGGTTCCGTAGCTAGCCTCTCCGCTCATCCCGGTATTGCGGAAGCTTCTTACCAGGAAATTGGCGATCGCAAAGAACACCAGAATTGTAAACAGGCTGCCCGCACCGCCAAACCCAAAGAAGGGAAGCAGGAAGGGAAACCCGAAGCCGCCGCCTGGATAGCCATAACCAGGGCGGGGAGAGCCATAACCACCGCCGCTGGGAGGAGAAAACGTACGGCTAGGGGCACGGAAAGACCCACCACCGATGCGACCACCACTGCTAGCGGCCAGGGCCCTGCCCGTATTACTGAGGATGAGGGTTAAAACTAACCCCAGAACCAAAATAGACTTCAACGCCGTTTTGAAAAAGTTGCGCATCTGAAAATCCCTTATACTTACCTTTTTATAGCTTAAGGGCGCTGTTTTTAAGCTGCCTCCTGTTGAGGTGCAGTCCTCCTGCGCCCCTGCCAATGCGCCCAATCTCGCCAGTGGCGCTTGCTGTTCACGCTGCTACCTACTACTGTATCGCAGGGAATTTTTCGGACACAGGAACGGTTTACCGAACGTTAGAGATTAGCTGCGAAATAGTCGCGTATATTGCGTTTCGTGGGCCATACTTGCTAGCCCCAGCCCCCAGCTACAGCTTTGTAAGCCATCGTCCCCCAAGGTTAAGATTTCCTGGCAACAGCGACTCAAATAAGGGTGCAACTGCAACAGGAGTTGCTGGCCGCTGGTCTGTCCCAGGGGAATGAGCTTGACGCCAGCGATGATTAAATTCGCTGCCCAACTGTGCAAATAGGCTAATACTGAAGCTCTATGTTCAATGTCCCAGTTTGCGGTTCCCAGACCAAAGGCGATCGCATGATGGCAGGGGTTTGGAAAACACTTAGTCAGGGATTGCAACTGGGGCTGTAAATGCAGCAAAAGTTTCAGTAAAGATTGACCCATTTGCTGGCTTTGCTGGCGTAATTCGGCGGTTTCCCTGGCGGCTCCTAGCCAATGATTCCAGCGATGCAGTCCCGCCCAATCTTGACGCTCATAACAATCTCTCGCTCGCACCATCACTGCCGCCTCTAAGCGAATAGCCCCGTAACCCAGTTCTTGCTGCAACCAGTGCTGTAGGTCGTCTAAATTGGCGATCGCCTTGGACTCTACCAGGGTTTCTAACCCTTCGGAATAGCTGTAGGCTCCCACGGGCAGGCCCGGACTTGCAAGCTGGAGTAAGGCAAGAAAAGTAGCGTCATTCACGAGGAAAAAGCCAGAATTAGTTCAAGCTGAGCGAGAATGGTGATAAGCTCCAATTTCCGGTTGAAAAGGGGTAATTTCCTCGCAAATATCCAACCCTAGCCCTTCTAGTAATTGCCGCAATACGGGATCGGGGAGAGCGCAAATCCGTTGGTGTCAGTTGTAGCGGAACATGGCGGTTGCCGAGGTGATAGGCTGCTTGCAAGAGGGCTAGGGTTGTTTTTGCAGAAGCGATTAAGACGGGTTCTGGTTTTGCGGTAATTATCAGCAATTCCTGGCTGTCAGCTTGCAAAATATCCCCATCTCGTAAAACGGTTCCCCTCGGCAAACAAAAAACAATCCCTTCGCCTTCCTGCCAGGAAAATCGGTGGCGGCTGCGGGTACGCTCCTCAGCGGTGAGAGACAAAATGCCAATTGCCTGGGTCGCGAGGATTGCCGAAGAGACTTCCCCTAAACGTTGCCGGAAAGTTAGCATAAATTGCTTTTTAACCCGCGCTTTACTCAGCAATACCCAATCATTGACCAAATTCGTGGCGGGCTTGCTCGACTAATTTCGCCGTCACCTCCCCTGACTCCGAAGCTCTAGCCAGTTCTTCAATGCGTTGGCGGGCCTGGGTACGGACAAAGAAAGGAATATTTTTGAGTTTGGCCTTGGCTTGAGGCGTCCACTGCAATTCATCGTCAAAGTCTAGCTCATTCATCACTTTTCTCCCTGGCGATCGCTGATCCCACTCAGCGGGCCTACTCCTATTGTAGAAACTGATGGCCCCAGCCCGTTAGCGCCTGCCCCACCAGCAATGATTTTTTAAACATTGAAGCGAAACAGCACCACGTCCCCTTTCTTGAACGACGTATTCCTTGCCTTCAGAGCGCAGCAACCCCTGCTCCTTGGCTGCACCCATGCTGCCCGTTGCCACTAATCTTGATAAGATACGGTTTCGGCCCGAATGAACCCCCGCTCAAAATCGGTGTGAATCACCCCAGCGGCTTGCGGAGCCTTGGTTCCAGCCACGATTGTCCAGGCCCGCGTTTCTTGGGGCCCGGTGGTCAGATAAGTTCGCAGGCCCAATAGCTCGTAGGTCGCCGCAATCAGGGATTTTAAGCCGCCTTCCTGCACCCCCAGGGATTCGAGAAAGTCTAGCCGTTCTTCCGGGGATAAATCCACCAATTCCGCTTCTACTTGCGCTGAAACCACGACGACCTTGGCTCCTTCGGCAGCAGCCAGCGATCGCACCTGTTCGACCCAGGCATTGCCCGTGGCTAAATCCTCTTCGGCGACGTTGGTGGCGTAGATAATTGGCTTGCGGGTAAGCAATCCTAAGGGGGTGACCAAAATGTCTTCTTCTTCGGTTAATTCCACCAGCCGCGCCGCTTTGCCATCGTTGAGAGCCGCCACAATTTTCTCTAAGATGACCACTTCCGCCTGGGCGTCTTTGCTGTTTTTCGCTTGTTTGCGCTGTCGCTCCAGCCGCCGCTCTACCTGGGCTAAATCCGCCAGGGCCAGCTCCAGGTTAATAATTTCAATATCCCGCACCGGATCGACCGACCCCGCCACGTGGACGATATCGTCATTTCAAAACAGCGCACCACATGGGCGATCGCATCCACCTCGCGAATGTTCGCAAGAAACTGATTGCCCAATCCTTCTCCCTGGCTGGCCCCCTTGACCAAACCGGCAATGTCCACAAATTCAATGCGGGTAGGCACGATTTTCACCGATTGAGAAATCCTGGCCAGCACCTCTAAGCGTTCGTCGGGCACGGCAACCACGCCCACATTCGGCTCAATGGTACAGAAGGGAAAATTGGCCGCTTCTGCCTTGGCATTGGCAACAAGGGCGTTAAAGAGGGTCGATTTACCGACGTTGGGCAGTCCGACAATTCCGGCTCTGAGCATGTTTAAACTTTCAGGCGAGCAAAGATACCAACTGCGGCCACAGGCGCAGCTCCACAATTAATTGTGGCAGAAATCCTGCCAGACCACTGACGGAATGGCCCCAAACTGACGGCAGCACCAATTTGGGCAAGCTTGGTTAATCGGCGTAACCCCGCCAGACCCCCACTAGCACGCCCTGCACCTCAACACTACTAGTGGCCACCTCAATGGGGACATACCGCTGATTGGACGGGTGCAAGGTTACAATTTCTCCCTGGCGATAAAACCGCTTTAAGGTAGTTCCGTGACCCACCACTCTGGCCGCCACAATTTCGCCATTTCTCACCATTTCACCGGGAATAGTCGGTCTCAGAATGGCCATGTCGCCTTCGGCAATCAGGTCTTCGATCATGCTGTCTCCCATGACCCGCAGGGCGAAATAGTTGGGCCGGTTCAGCACATCGCTTAGATCCAGTCGCTCCTGAGAGTCGGTAAAGGGTTCCACCAAGCCGCCAGCGGCGATCGCGCCCAGGATGGGGACGCCTTGGGGATCTTCTTGTAAGATGCGGATTGTGCGAGCTTTACCTTCGATCCAGTCGATATAGCCCTTACCCCGCAAGCGCTCCAGGCGACTTTGCACGGGAGCGGGGGATTTGAGGTTCATGGCCCGCATCATCTGACGAATGGACGGAGCGTGTTTGGTGGTGTTGATGTATTCCTTGAGCCAGTCAAAAAGTTCCTGTTGTGCAGGTGTCAAGCTTTCCATCGGATTAATTTCCAGCAGTACGGGAGTCTCATCTATTTTAGAACAAGGGTACTAAAATAAGCCAGAAATTTCTCTCCCTGGCGGCATCAATCCCGCAATGCCTGCTTCAAACTCCGGGTAAATTCGGCGATCGCAGCCAGTCCCTGGTCTGGGGTTCCCTCGGCCAGGCGTTTAACCACGGCACTACCCACAATGGCGGCGTCTGCGCCCCACTGCTTGACCCGGCGGGCCTGTTCGGGGCTGGAGATGCCAAAACCGACGCCGATGGGTTTGTCGCTGAGCTGTCGCAGCACAGCCAGCAACTCCTCAACACGGCTGGCTACCTGGGAGCGCATCCCCGTAACCCCCGTGACGCTGACTAAATAAATAAAGCCCTGGGAAGCGGCGGCAATTTGTTGGATGCGTGCTGGCGGGGTGGTGGGAGCCACCAGCAGCGTTACTTCAATGCCCAGACGCGATGCGGGGTGTAGGAGATTTTGGGCCTCTTCCAAGGGCAAATCGGGAACGACTAATCCTTTTACCCCAGCCTCGGCAATTTGGCTCAAAAATAGCTCAACCCCTCGGAAATGAATGGGATTGAAGTAGGTAAACAAAATAATCGGTGATCGCAATTCGTCTTTCAGGGCGGCAACCATTTCCAGCACCGCTTCCAAGCGAGTTCCTCCCTGGAGAGCGCGGGTAGCAGCGGCTTGAATGACCGGGCCGTCGGCGAGGGGATCGGAGTAGGGCACGCCCAATTCGATGAGGTCGGCTCCCTGTTGGTCGAGAACCCGCAGTGCCCTAGCGGTCGTGTGGAGATCGGGGTCGCCCGCCGTAATGAAGGGGATGAGGGCACATTCACCTTGAGCGCGCAGCGCCTGTAAGCACTCAGAAACCGAAGCCATCACGATAAGAGTTGCCGCCTGTGTACCGCTGTCAATCATATCAAGAACTGGGAAGGAAGCGCCCAGGTATCGGTAGAAAATGTCCTGGCGAATCTGCGACCACAGCGCTCCCCCAATCCTTAAGAGGAATTAATATTCTTCCCCACGGCCAGCGGCTCTAGGCTATGCTGGCTCCAGCGCTAGCCCATTAGTTACGACCGCATGGATGTCATTCACGTTACCCAGATTCGCGCCTACGGCTACACGGGCTTTCTCGCCGAAGAACAGGTCTTGGGCCAGTGGTTTGAAGTGGATTTGTCCCTCTGGCTCGATCTCTCCCCGGCCGGTGACAGCGATGCGATCGCCGACACCGTTGACTATCGAAAAGCTATTAATCTCGTCAAACATCAAATTCAAACCGCCAAATTCTCCCTGGTGGAAAAATTAGCCGAGCAAATCGCCGCCGAGCTGCTCCAGATCGCTCAAATTAAGCAAGTCCGCGTCCAGTTATCTAAACCCGCCGCCCCCATTCCCGACTTTGGCGGGTGCATTACCATTGACATCACTCGCAGCCACAGCTCGATTTTATTAACTTAAAAAATTTTCCCTGCCCAGGATTTGTTAAGCAAAAATTTACTTTTAGGCATATCTTAAGAATCTTTTTTGAATTAATCCTGTTTCAGGGTTGGGGAGCGCGATCGCTACAGTTGCAAAAATTCATAAACCGTCAAAAACTGTCCCGATTGGTCAAGTCATTGTTTTGCTGGGGGCGATCGCGTTACCAGCCTCCTCTGGGGATAGTTTTGGGGCAGAAAGTGGTACGCTAGAAACAAAGATTAAACAACCAAAGGAAGATAGGCGGCAGTTTTTTCCAGCCTTCCTAATTGGAATCCTCTAAACTAACGACAGTCAAAACCAAGGGAATAAACTTGGTTTAGTTTTTGGCTAGGCCTTGAGTCGGTTCACAAATTCTTAAGCTTTTCTTTTGCCATTTTTCAGGCAGATCGCTATCTGCTCTCAGGAAGAATCTGTAAAATTGAGGTGACTGGAGCAAGGCATAGCCACTGGGATCTTTGCTCAAACTTATTTTTTGTTCAGATCAATGAATGGAAGAATTCGGCTCGTTTTATATTCATCTTGGCAATACCTCAACCAACCTATTTTTGGCGGGCTGGCTCCAAGTATTTGGTCAATAAAGCGTTTTTGGTATTTTTATCGCCTCCAGTTACTCAAAAAATGTTGGAGTAAGCCAACACCCTTTGAGAGCCATATTGGTGAAGACTATTAAGTCGTTAAACCGATAGATTAGTTCTGGTTCCTTGCAAGGTGGCGGCGGGCAAAATTAACATGGCATCGCCAAAAGAATAAAAGCGATACCTTTCTCGGATGGCTGCTTGATAGAGGGAAAACAACCGTTCCCGACTAATTAGCGCACTGACCAGCAGCAATAAACTAGAGCGGGGCAGGTGAAAGTTAGTGATTAAACCATCGATGGCGCGCCATTGATAGCCCGGATAGATAAACAAATTAGTTTTACCTTCCAAGGGGAGTAATTTGGCCTCGCTGGTTTGTTGAGCAGCGCTTTCCAAGGCCCGCACGACCGTCGTGCCAACCGCAATCACCCGTCCGCCCCTGGCTTTGGCTGCATTAATTTGAGCTGCGGTGGCAGCGCTCACCTCCAACCATTCCTGGTGCATTTGGTGGGTGGTAATGGTTTCGTTTTCCAGGGGGCGAAAGGTGCCGATGCCAACGTGTAAAGTTAGGTAAGCTAGCTCAATACCTTGGGTTTTCAGGGTATTTAGCAAGGGTTCTGTAAAATGCAGTCCCGCTGTGGGAGCGGCGATCGCCCCTGGGTGTTGAGCGTAGATCGTTTGGTACTGGCTGGGTTGGGCGGGGGTAGCGGGATCGACATAGGGAGGGAAAGGAATTTGACCAAATCTAGGGAGTAAACTGGCAAAATCCGTGGCGGGAGCCACTTGAAATTGGAGGATGCGACCCCCGGTGGCGCTGTCATGGCCGATCACCGTGGCTTTGAGGAATTCCTGGGGGCGATCGCGAGCCGCAAACCAAATTTCGCTGCCGGGGCGAAAATGCTTCCCTGGTTTAACCAAAGCCAGCCAGGTTGCTTCTCCCAATGGTTCTAGCAGCAGAACTTCCACCGCTGCTCCCGTGGGTTTCCGTCCATAGAGGCGAGCTGGAATCACGCGAGTGTTGTTGAGAACCAGCAAATCACCCGGCTTTAGCCAGCGGGGCAAGTCCCAAAAGCGACAGTGGTGGTGGGTTGAGGGCGAGTCAACCACGAGCAGCCGCGAGCTATCTCTGGGAACCGCTGGAGTTTGGGCAATTAGTTCTTCAGGTAGGGTGTAATCGTAGCTGGAAAGGCGAAAATCGTCGCTCATGACACCAAACGCGCAGCCAGGGGAAGGAAGCACCAGTCTCTTCTACCCTACTGTGGCACATCGCGCCGGTTCGCTGTTACCGGGTTCTCCTTAATTTACTTGTCAGGCATTTTTCTGGGCACAATTATTGCGATATATTAATGCCGACTGTTATAAAGTAAACATGATTTAAAACAAGGGCGATCGCGCTACTATCCTCGCTCAGAGTGATGGTACTCCTTTATTAAATTTTATATTAGAAGGAATTTCTAAAAACCCTGGTTTGACTGCAAGGCATCCAAGCCAATGCCTTTTCCAGCAGGGGATGTGGCATTTTTTGTTAAACGAAATATTTGGGTAATATAGCACCGGCAAGGTAAAATCACTGTAGGTCAGGTCGTGATAGTCTACCGGCGATTTCTAATAGATGGGGATGGGAAAAACTATCCCTAGCATTTAAAATCCGACCTTTTTATTGGATTGTCACCGTCTATTCGAGTTAAGTCATTTCCTATGAAAGTCGCTGTTTTTAGTGCAGAACCCTACGATCGCCAATTTTTAGAGGCGGCTAACCGAGCTGCGGCAGCTAACTACGAGTGGGTTTACTTTGAAACCCGTCTGGAGGTCAACACAGCGCCCCTGGCTTCAGGATTTGAGGTGATTTGCGCCTTTGTTAACGACGACCTGGGGGGTGAAGTCCTGCAATTACTCGCCGATGGAGGGACGCGGTTGGTCGCGTTGCGCTCAACGGGCTACAACAATGTTGATCTGCAAGCAGCCGCCAATTTAGGCATTAAAATCACTCGTGTTGCTGATTATTCCCCCTATTCCGTGGCGGAACATGCGGTAGGGTTGATGTTGATGCTTAACCGCAAGCTTTATAAGGCATACAATCGGGTACGGGACGACAATTTCGCGCTGAATGGATTATTGGGATTTGACCTCTACAACTGCACCGTCGGCATCATCGGTACGGGCAGGATTGGGGTAATTTTAGGGCAAATTATGCGGGGATTTGGCTGCCAGATCCTGGGATATGACCCCTATCCCAGCCCCAAGTTTCAAGAAATTGAAGGCGCTCGCTACGTTGAGCTTCCAAAGCTGTATGCCCAGTCCGACATCATTTCCTTGCACTGCCCCCTCACCCCAGCCAACCATTACCTGATCGACGCCCAGGCCATTGCTCAGATGAAACCCGGCGTCATGCTCATCAATACCTCCCGCGGCCCCCTCATCGACACCAAATCCGCGATCGCAGGCATCAAATCCGGGAAAATTGGTTATTTGGGCATTGACGTCTACGAGGACGAAGAACAGCTCTTTTTCCGGGATCTATCCAACACGACTATTCAAGACGACACCTTTCAGCTCCTGCAATCCTTTCCCAACGTGGTGATTACGGCCCACCAGGCGTTTTTCACCCGCAATGCCCTGGAAACCATTGCCCAAACCACCGTCGCCAACCTCCAGGAGTTTGAGCAAGGCAGTCCGCTCAGCAATGAAGTACGGCCCCACTAACCCCAGTGGCGGGCCTGTTTACCCTGGAGAATCTGAGTTTTGATTTTTTCATACCATACAGGAGTTTTAAACCCTATGATTGCAACGACCGGGACTGAAATTCAAATTGAAGACGATCGCACCGGGCTGGCCCTGGAAACCCTACGCCGGGCCCTGGCAGACAATTTACTCTATATTCAAGGCAAATTTCCCGAAGATGCCGATTTTAATGACCTCTACATGGCCCTGGCTTACACCGTTCGCGATCGCCTACAACAGCGGTGGTTACGGACGCAGCAGACCTACGGGCGGCCCGATGCCAAGGTTGTCGGGTATCTCTCGGCGGAATTTTGTGGGGCCACTTAGGCAATAACTTAATTAATTTGGGCATTTATGAGGATATTGAGCAGGCGGTCGGGGTCTGTGGCATGAACCTGAGAACCCTGCTGGCCCAGGAGGAGGAACCGGGCCTGGGGAACGGCGGCTTGGGACGTTTAGCGGCCTGTTACCTGGATTCCCTCTCGACGCTGCAAATCCCGGCCATTGGCTACGGCATCCGCTACGAGTTTGGCATTTTCGACCAGGAAATCCGCGATGGCTGGCAGGTGGAGATTACCGATAAATGGCTGCAATACGGCAATCCCTGGGAGCTGGCCCGGCCCACCGAGGCAGTCACCGTTAAATTTGGCGGCTATACCCAGGCTTACACCGACGATGAGGGGCGCTACCGGGTGCGCTGGATTCCCCACCAGGTGGTCAAGGGCATTCCCTACGATACGCCGATTCTGGGTTATCGGGTGAATACAGCGAATACCTTGCGGTTGTGGAAGGCAGAAGCCCCGGAATCCTTCGATTTTATGGCCTTTAATCGGGGTGACTACTACGGGTCGGTTGCTGACAAGATGACTTCGGAAAATCTGAGTAAGATTCTCTATCCCAACGACGAGCCGCTCCAGGGCAAGCAATTACGCTTAGAGCAGCAGTATTTCTTTGTTTCCTGTTCCCTGCAAGATGTCCTACGCCTGCACCAGCGCTGCGGTCTGCCCCTGGCGGCCCTGCCCCAAAAATTTGCCCTCCAGCTCAACGATACCCACCCGGCGATCGCGGTGGCGGAACTGATGCGCTTGCTGGTGGACGAACACCTCCTGGATTGGGAAACCGCTTGGGAAGTTACCCAAAAGACCCTGGCCTATACCAATCACACGCTTTTGCCGGAAGCCTTAGAAAAATGGGCGTTAAGTTTGTTTGGTCGCCTCTTGCCCCGACACTTAGAAATTATTTACGAAATTAACCGCCGCTTCCTGGATGAAGTTCGCTTGCACTACCCCCACGGCGACGATCGCCTCTCCCGCCTGTCTCTCATTGATGAATTTGGCGATCGCTCTGTGCGCATGGCCAATTTAGCTGTGGTGGGTTCCCACGCGGTCAATGGCGTTGCGGCCCTGCATTCGGACTTGCTCAAAAAAACCGTTCTGAAAGATTTTTACGAGCTGTACCCGGAACGCCTTAGCAATAAAACCAATGGCGTAACGCCCCGGCGCTGGCTGGTGCTGAGCAATCCCCGCCTGACGAGTTTGATTTGCGATCGCATTGGGGAAGGTTGGATTACCAATCTCGACGAGTTGCGACAACTGGAAGCCTTTGGGGAGGATGGGGAGTTCCGCAGTCGATGGCAGCAGATCAAGCTGGCGATCAAGACCGAGCTGGCCGAACACATCAAACTGCGCACCGGCATCAGCGTCAATCCTGATTCTCTGTTTGATATTCAGGTGAAGCGAATCCACGAATACAAGCGCCAGCACCTCAACGTCCTGCACATCATCAGCCTCTACCACCGCCTGAAAAACGACCCTAGCTTGGAGATTCCGCCCCGCACCTTTATTTTTGGGGGCAAGGCGGCGCCGGGATATTTCATGGCCAAGCTGATCATCAAGTTAATTAATTCCGTGGGAGAAGTGGTCAACAAAGACCCTGATATTCGTGATCGCCTGAAGGTCGTTTTCTTGCCTGATTACAACGTAACCTTTGGCCAGCGAGTTTATCCGGCGGCAGAATTGTCGGAGCAGATTTCCACTGCCGGGAAAGAAGCCTCTGGGACGGGCAACATGAAGTTTGCGCTCAATGGAGCCTTGACCATTGGCACCTTGGACGGGGCCAATATTGAAATCCGTGAAGAAGTGGGGCCAGACAACTTTTTCCTGTTTGGCTTAAAAACCGAGGAGGTCTACGGACTCAAAGCAATGGGCTACAATCCCTGGGATTACTACCATGCCAATCCCCATTTGCGGGAGGTGATCGATCTGATTGCAGAAGGTTACTTCTCCCACGGCAATAAGGATTTGTTCAAACCGTTGCTGGACACCTTGCTCTCTAGCGATCCCTACCTGTTGCTGGCGGATTTTCAGTCCTATGTGGATTGCCAAGACCAGGTTTCCCAAGCCTATGGCGATCGCGATCGGTGGACGCGCATGTCGATTTACAATACTGCCCGTTCGGGTAAGTTTTCCTCCGATCGCGCCATTGGGGAATACTGCGAGGAGATTTGGCAGGCCGTGCCCGTCCCGGTAGAGGTTCCAGAATACGAACAGGCCAAAGCCGGGTTGCAGATCTGCAACGTTAAATTCTAATCTGCGAGCCATGATGGGGACGACCCGGAGAGCACTTGAGGGTTAATCGAGATCCTTTAGGGGTCAATCCCCATCCCTGACAGGCTCTGAGGATCAAACTCACACCATTAGTAACCTGCTGTGGGCGATCGCGCTTGCTGAACCTCATCGAATCAGCGTTGCTTGAGGGTTTCCTCCCCAGAGTAAGCAACGCTATTTTTTTGTGCTAATTGGAGAAACCGTTTTTTGTGCGGGTCGCTGTCGATATACTAAAAAGTAATTTCTGATGAATTAAGAGTCATGATTACGGAAACAATGGTACAGTCCTCCTCCTGGGTCGAAGCAGGCATTCAAATTCAAAAGGTTAGAGGGTTAAATCTTTTCAAGTTTACATACAAACTGCAATCCCGCCTTGAACTTCTCAGCGATCGCAAAAGAGTAATAATCTTACTCGGGAAGAAAGCAGCCGAGCTTGCTGGCATTAGCGAACTGGATCACATTTTACGCTTCTAAATGCTCGCATCATTGCTGATTCAGTCCAAGGTGAAAAAAGCTTGATAGATAAAGTTAATCAGTCACTTCGGGCTGAGTCAGAAAATTTACCTACAGGACGGTTTAGAGTCGTGTTAGTCATTGATGAATCGCCCATAACGACACAGGAAACCTCAGAAACTGATGTACCACAAAACTTTTTTTTAACGGCAGCGGGAGATCTAAATCGGCAGCTTGGAAAATCTACCGCCGGATTTATGCTCCGTCCTGCTTTTTAGGTAAAAGCTGCCAATATCCTAATTTACTCATTATTATTAGTCTAGTTGCCTTTGCAAAGCGCGATCGCGTAGGTCGTTTGGGTTCGATGACGTCTGTAGCTTACCAGTGAACGTAGTACTATTAAATCGAGCGAAAAAGTGAGCAATTTTCTATCCAAGCTTTCAATATCTGTCATTATCCCGGTTTATAATGGCGGTGAAAAGTTTTATCATTGTCTAGAGGGATTGGCACAAGCAGACCCTCAACCCCTAGAAATTATTGTTGTTAGTGACGCTGATACTGACGGCTCCTGGCAAGTGGCAGAAGCCTTTGGAGCCAAAACTATCAGGCGGACGCACAACGGAGGCCCGGCGATCGCCCGCAACCAAGGCGCACAAATGGCTCAAGGTGATATTCTGTATTTCGTTGACGCGGATGTGATTGTTAGTCCAGATGCGATCGCCTGCGTGGAGGCTGCTTTTCTTGAAAACCCTAAATTAACGGCATTAATTGGCTCCTACGACGACGCACCGGGAGCATCAATATTTTGTCCCCAGTATAAAAAATCTATTTCATCACTACGTCCACCAAACCAGTTGTGAAGAGGCGGCTACTTTTTGGGGCGCTTGTGGTGCAATCCGCCGCGAGGCGTTTTTTGCTGTGGGCGGGTTTGATGAGAACTACTGCCGTCCGTGCATTGAAGACATTGAATTAGGCTATCGACTTAAGGAAGCAGGATATCAAATTCGACTCTGTAAGAATTTGCAGGTTAAACACTTAAAATGCTGGCGACCCCTTTCATTGCTAAAAGCTGAATTTTTTGATCGCGCCCTGCCCTGGACGCAGTTACTTCTCCGCTGTCGTCGCTTAGATAACGACTTGAATTTACAGTGGTCGAGTCGGCTGAGCGCTATCCTAGTTTATCTACTGGTCATCACCCTATTCGCTGCCGTCTGGCAGGTAGAATTTCTAGGCATTGCCATTGTGATACTTTTGTTTTGGTTGTGGCTAAACGCTTCTGTCTATCGCTTCTTCGCAGAAAAACGCGGTCGGTTATTTGCAATACAGACAATTCCCTGGCATCTTTTCTACTACTTTTACAGCGGTCTAGCTTTTGTAATCGGAACTGGACAATACTTGTTGGCTGGTTTGCCAACAAAAGGCTTACCTGGAATAAAAAAAATTGCTATCTTTATAAGGTAGGGATTTAGCTCCTCCCCCTTAATAGACCCAACTAACTTATGAATTCTTCGAGAAAATACTGCTACTTGCTATAGCAAGATACGGTTTTCAGGCAGCCCTTGCCGAGGATACATAAACCACCCCAAAAGTCAACCCCGCCACCTGAATTCTTACTTCGTAAAGGAAAAACCTCTCCAGGGATAGAGCTTTCCTTTTTGGCATTTTCGACAAAGTCTGCTAGAATATTGTGATTTCTGGATTCATGGCTTAAATACTCAAAAAGCTACTTCGCGAGCTTAATCATTTAGCTTTTGTCAAGCAACAATTAAGGAGTCATGATGTCCTACTATCCCACTGTGATTATTGGCGCTGGCCCGGCTGGACTTACCGCTGGTTATGAATTGGCCAAGAAAGGTATTAATTCAATTACCCTGGAAAAAGACGATAAGGTAGGTGGTATTGCCCGTACAGAAACCTACAAGGGCTATCGTTTTGATATTGGTGGACACCGTTTCTACACCAAGGTTGGCGAAGTCGAACAATTTTGGCAGGAAGTTCTGGGGAACGAATTTATTCAAGTACCTCGCCTATCGCGAATCTACTATGACGGTAAATTTTTTAGCTACCCCCTAGAAGCTTTTAACGCGCTTAGTAATCTAGGTGTTATCAACAGCTTGTTGATTCTTTGGAGCTATTTTAAGGTCAAAGTTCGTCCCAACCCCATTGAAGATAATTTTGAACAGTGGGTTTCCAATCGTTTTGGTAAGCGCCTCTATGAAACTTTCTTTAAGAGCTATACGGAGAAAGTTTGGGGCATTCCCTGCACGGAAATCCGTGCCGATTGGGCTGCTCAGCGCATTCAAGGACTTTCTCTTAAAAAAGCGATTCTTAATTCTTTATTTGGCAGTAATGATACCAAAACCTTGATCAAGGAATTTAACTATCCCATACTCGGCCCGGGCATGATGTGGGAGCGCGTTCAAGAAATTTTGGAAAGTCAGGGCAATCCAGTTCAGCTAAATACAGAAGTGATTTGCATTGAACACCAGGGCGATCGCATTACTAGCATCACCACGAAACATGACGGAAAAACAGAACAAATTTCCGGCGAATATTTCATTTCCAGCATGCCACTTACGGCCCTCATTCGTCGCCTCGATCCCTTGCCGCCACAACCGATTTTAGACGCTGTTAGTAAGCTGAAATATCGCGATTTTCTGATTGTTGCCCTCGTCATCAACGATCCCTATCTATTTCCCGACAACTGGATCTATATCCACAGTCCCCAGTTTAAGGTTGGACGCATTCAAAACTTTAAAAACTGGAGTCCGGCTATGGTTCCTGACCGGACTAAAACCTGCCTGGGCATGGAATATTTTTGCAGCGAGGGAGATGCTCTCTGGGAACTCTCCGACACCGAGCTAATCAATCTAGCTAGTCGTGAAATTGTTAATTTAGGTTTGGTTTCTGGGCTGGAAAAAGTAGAAGATGGCGCGATCATTCGCCAACACAAGGCTTACCCAGTCTATGATGACCAGTACCAGCAAAACCTCCAAATTGTTCAAGACTATTTGAGCCGCTTTGAGAATTTACAAACCGTCGGACGGAACGGCATGCATCGCTACAACAACCAGGATCATTCTATGTTGACGGCAATGTTGGCGGTTAGAAACATTTGCGGCGAAAAGCATAACTTGTGGAAAGTCAACACAGAGCGCTCTTACCTAGAAGAATTTACCTCAAAAAAAGCGTCAGGGCAGCGGGAGGAGGTCAGTTCTCTCCAGGCGTAACCCACTCAAACCCCAAGGTTTAATCTTAAAGTAGATTTAATGGAAGCCGCCATGTACATACCCAAAGTTACGATTGTTGTCTCGCCACGAGAGCGCTTTAGCTTTGCTCGCCAATCCCTGGAAAGCATCTATAAGCATACCCAAATTCCTTTCCGACTCGTCTATGTTGATGGCAATTCTCCTGCCGAGGTGCAGCAGTATCTTCTAGACCAAGCACAACAACGGCAATTTCAACTAATTCGCACTGAGTACTACTTGTCACCTAACCGGGCGAGAAACCTTGGCTTGGCGCTGGTTGAAACTCCTTACGTCGCCTTTGTTGACAACGATGTCATTGTTGCGGACGGGTGGCTTTCGGCTCTGATTGACTGTGCCGAGAAAACTGGCGCAACCATTGTGGGCCCGCTCATGTGTCAGGATGAACCTGTACATGAAACCATTCACTTTGCGGGCGGCGAGTCGCGAATTATTGAGGACGTTAAAGGAAGGAGACTGCTGCGGGAGAAAATGTACAAACAAGGACAGAAATTATCCCAAAAGCGCTTTCACTTTCAGAGAATGCCTACGGAATTGTGCGAATTTCACTGCATGCTGGTGCGGCGGGACATCTTTGACCAGGTTGGGTTCTTTGATGAAGCCATACTCAATACTAAAGAGCACCTTGACTTTTGCATAATAGTGGCTCAAGCGGGAGGAACGGTGTATTTTGAACCAGAAAGCTTGGTGACCTACGTTCCCGGAACCCTTAAAAGTTTGGCGGATTTTCACTATTACATGCTTCGGTGGAGCGATGCTTGGGAATTAGCTAGTTTAGGTCACCTGCGGCAGAAGTGGAACTTAGCAGAAAATACTTACTTTACGCAACGCTATAAAGCGCTGGGCTGGCGAAGGCGACAGGCGATTTTACTTCCCCTAGTGCGTCGGCTGACTCTAGGCGTAAACAATCAACTCCTGGAGAAGGTAATGATGTACGGATTGCTAGCCCCCCTTGAGAAAACTCTCAACCGATATCTCACCTACCGCTACGCTAAATCATTCTCTGCCCAAGCAAGCCAACCCACAACCCTAACTCCGCCTTCTCCAAGGAAACTGGCTGCTGCGGAAACTGGAACTCCATGAAAATCCTACTTCTACACGACTACGGAACAGCTACTGGCGGAGCGGAGCTACAGATGCTATTTCTGCGCCAGAATTTACGCGATCGCGGTCACCAGGTTCGCTTGTTTTCTAGTTGTGCTACCTCCGTACCAGGAAGTAAGCTACTGTCTGATGACCAATGCTTCGGAACGACGAGTCCCTTGCAAGTCATCTCGCAAGTAGTAAATTTCAGTGCTTACTGGCAACTGCGTCAGGTCTTGCAAACTTTTCGGCCCGATATCGTTCACATCCGCATGTTCCTATGGCAGCTATCGCCCCTGATTCTACCGCTGCTTAGAAATGTCCCCTGCATTTACCAAACAGCCATCTACAAAGTTATTTGCCCTTTAGGAACCAAAATATTGCCGAACAATAGCCATTGCCAAGAGCAAGTGGGCCCGGCCTGTTGGCAGCAGGGTTGTCTGACGTTGCAATCTTGGGCGTTTCTGATGGTGCAGCATCAGCTTTGGCAGCGCTGGCGAGGGGCAATTGACTTGATTACCGCTCTCAGTCAGGCCATGAGAGTTAAATTGGAGCGGGAAGGCATCGGGCCAGTGGAGGTCGTCTACAACGGTGTGCCAGAGCGATCGCTGCGGCCTCCCTTAGCAGATCCCCCGACCATTGCCTATGCAGGACGCTTAGTGCCGGAAAAAGGGGTTCAAGTCCTGCTAAACGCCCTTAAATTCGTTAAGGCTCAAATTCCATCGGTGCGGCTACTGGTGGCGGGTCAGGGAACGCAACAGGCTGAGCTGCAAGCCCTATCAGCTCAATTAGGACTGACTGACAACGTTTTTTGGCTGGGACACCTTTCCAGAGCTGAATTAGAGCAGAAATTCGAGGCAGCTTGGGTACAGGTCGTTCCCTCTTTGTGGGAAGAACCCTTTGGTAATGTCACCACCGAAGCGATGATGCGCGGGACTGCTGCGATCGCCAGTGCGGTTGGGGCCCAGCCAGAAATCATCCGGGATGGACAGACAGGGTTTTTAGTGCCGCCTAACGACGCGGAAGCTTTGGGGGCAGCTTCGGTCAAAATCCTGCAAAATCGCTCGCTAGCAGAACAGTTGGGCAGAGCAGGCCGCGATCGCGCCTTGACCCACTTCAGCGAGTCAGCCTGCACGGAGCGCTTTTTGGAAATCTACCGTAGATTACTGACTTTTCGTCAATTCCCCCAAACCAGCGCCCTGGAACTCGGTGACGGGGTCAGGTAGCAAGCAACCGCTATTAACTTCAAGCCACCATGAGCGAATTGCAACTGAGCATTATTATTCCCACCTACAATCGCCCTCATTTGCTATCGCGAGCGGTCAAGAGCGCTTTGAGTCAAACAATCAAGGGATTTGAAGTTATCGTCGTGGATGATGGGTCAGCAGAGCCACCTCGATTGCCAGAACACCCACAGCTCAGATACATTCAGTTGCCAGAAAATCGCGGGGGAGCCGCCGCCCGCAACATCGCCACGGAGGCTGCTAGGGGACGCTGGATTACCTATCTTGACGATGACGATGAACTGCTGCCGCACATGGCCGAAGTTTCCCTGCGCGCCCTTGCGCACACCCAACTGCCTCAACCCGTCGGCGTTCTCTCGGCGCTGGAGGTTGTGACGCCGGAAGGAAAGGTCATCAAAATTCAGTCCCCACCGACCTTAAAGCGGGGTTCCCATTTTTGCTTGGAAGAAAATTGAGCCGGGAAAGTCATTTTTCTCGAAACAAACCCTGGTAGTAGAACGGAAGGTTTTACTGGATATTGGCGGATTTGATGCGTCTTTTCCGTCGCGGATTCACACAGAGCTATTTTTGCGGCTGAATCCCGTCTGTTCCTTGCTAGGGCTACCGGTGGTAACCTATCGCCTTTACCAACACCAGGAAACGAGGGTTTCCTCGCGAAAATCTCTACGTCAAAGCAGTTTTAACCGCCTCATCCAGAAACATCATGCCTTATTTCTCTCCCATCCCAAAATGTTCGCCAACTTTCTCTACGACCATGCCTTAACGTCCTGGCAAATTGGGCAGCGGGCAGCAGCGCTGAAAACTTGGGGATGGGCGATGAGCGTCCATCCGTCTCAGACTCTAACTCGCTTGACCCTACCCTTAAAGAGAACCTGGTTGAAGTTTTCCGGGGAGAAGCCATGAAACGTGCGTCTTTTTGGGCAAAGAGTGGGAAAAATCGCGATCCGCTGGCTACTGATGTCGTACAAAGCGACCTTAAGGTCAGATCGGTACGGTCTGGCTTGATTACCTTTGCCGCTCAACCGGTGAAATTTGCGCTAGGAGTCGGTTCAACGGCGATCTTAGCGCGATTGCTGCAACCGGAGGATTTCGGGTTGGTGGCGATGGTCACGCCGCTGCTGGTTTTAGTAGACAGTATCAGTAATTTGGGCTTGGAAACGGCAATTGTCCATAAGGCTCAGCTCAATCCTCAGCAGGCTAGCGCTATCTTCTGGTTATCTCTGAAAATAAATGCTTTTGTTATCGGCGGCATGGTGCTAATGGCTCCGGTGCTGGCTTGGTTTTATGGCAGAGGTGAGCTAGTTGGCATCGTGTTAATGATGGCGGTGGGGGCTTTTGCCCTGTGCGCTGCCTTTCAGCACAAGTCTTTGCTTCAACGCCAGTTGCGCTTTGGCATTCTGACCACCATTGAAGTTGTTTCTACGGTTTTGGGAGCTTTCGTGGGGGTTTTTGCGGCCTGGCGGGGGTTTGGCTACTGGTCGCTTGTCCTCCAGTTGGTGGTCATGCAGGTGAGCAACAGCACGGCTTACTGGTTTGCTTGCGATTGGCGGCCAGCTAGGGCGATCGCATCGCAGCCCCAGGCTGATTTAGGGCAAATGATTAGTTATGGGGCGCATTTAACCGGTTTTCGCTTTCTGACGCGCTTTGGCAAACAGCTCGATCGGGTATTGATTGGCTATTTTAGCGGAGCGGCGGCGCTGGGCCTCTATTCTGTAGCGTACAACTGGGCGTATTTTCCCTTCGACCAGATTTATAATCCCATGTTTAATGTGGCCGTTGCGAGTTTAAGCCGCGCCCACGAAGATCCCCAAAGTTACCGCCTCTATTGCCGTCGCGGGCTACTGCTGCTGTTTAGCTTGTGTATGCCAGCGCTGGCGTTTTTGTTTGTGGAAGCTCGTCCGGTCATTTTAGTCTTATTGGGAGAAAAATGGCTGGAAGCGATTCCTCTATTTCGTTTGTTGCTGATTGCGGTATTTGTCGGCAGTTTGTTTCGCGTGACTAAATGGCTTTATGTTTCTGCGGGTCAAACCCAACGGCAGTTTCGCTGGGCGCTGATTCACACTCCAGTTTCGATTGTGGCGATCGCCATCGGTGCGGGTTGGGGGTCTTTCGGCGTGGCCTTGGGATATACGGTTGCCATCTGCTTGCTCACCGTTCCGTCGGTGGTTTACTGTCTCAAATTTTCGGCATTTGGCGTTGAAGATTTTTTTAAAACGGCAGTTCGCCCGATTTTTGCTTCCACTGGTGCGGCTGCTATCTTATTTTTCGGCAGTGCTTTTTTGCCCCCCATAAATCCGCCAATTGCGGCATTGATTGTCAAAGGAACTGGCTTTGGAATTTGTTACCTGTTGTTGTGGTTAGTGCCTCTTGGAGATGGACAAGACCCGATTTTAAGCCTGAAAACCTTAATAACATCCTACAGGCAGTTTAGAAAATAACGTCGCGATGGTGGCAAAATGTATGAACCCATTACTTAATCTACAAAAACAGAAAATTGGACAACCGCTCAGTTCCTTATAGCACCGAAGCCGCCGTCTATTTACATGATTTCAGCTAGGAAATATTATGACAGGTCACGCACTTACGTTTTTCTATTATCATTCCCACCTACAATCGACCGGATAAACTGGCAGCTTGCCTCCAGTCTCTTTACCCAAATTGACTATCCCCAAGACAAGTTTGAGGTTATCGTTGTCGATGATGGCAGTTCCCTCTCCCTTGACCCTACGGTTGCTCCCTTTCGCGATCGCCTCAATTTAACCCTCATTTCTCAACGTAATGCTGGGCCAGCCAAGGCTCGCAACACAGGCGCGTCTCAAGCGCAAGGTCAGTTTTTAGTATTTACCGACGATGATTGTCAACCCCTTCCTGATTGGTTAAACGCCTTTGAATCTGGTTTTGTGGCTTCTCCTAAAGCGATGCTAGGTGGAAAACTCTCAATGCCTTGGTTGATAATCCCTACTCTACCGCCAGTCAACTGCTCATCGATTATCTTATGAATAT
>JAAUTE010000261.1 GCA_012031815.1 Chloroflexaceae bacterium | reverse complement strand
AATACCCGCTTGCTTTTTAGGGAAGATCGCCATGACAATCACTCAGTCATCCTTGAACAGCGTTTAGATGCCTCGGAAATCACCCCGCTAATGTGGCTGCTGTGGGCTTTATCGGCGGGACTCATTGCCCTGGATGGCTTTGATTTTTTCATTATTGGGGTGGCGCTGCCGTTTTTACAGCGGGATTTTAGCCTCAGTTCCTCGGAAATTGGGGTCGTAGCCGTGGCCGCGATCGCCGGATCGTTGTTGGGTTCCCTGACCCTCGGCCCCGTCACCGATAAAATTGGGCGACAGACGATGTTGCTGGTGGATGTGGCCATTTTTGTCCTAGCGACTGCGGGAACGGCCCTGGCCTGGAATGGAATCTCGTTGATTGTCTTTCGTTTCCTGGTCGGGGTGGGTATTGGGGCCGATTATCCGATCAGCGTCGCCTATATTACTGAAAATGTCCCCTCTCGCCTGCGGGGCCGTCTGGTTATCGGTGCGTTTACCTTTCAAGCGGTGGGGGCGCTGTTTGGGGCATTAACCGGCGCGATCGCGATTTATCTCCTTCAAACCTTGGCTCCCGATCCGGCCCAATGGGCCATTCACTACGGCTGGCGCTGCATGTTGGCGGTGGGATTGCTGCTGGCGATCGCCGTTGGGATGTTGCGGTTGAGTTTCTTGCTGGAGAGTCCTCGTTATTACCTGAGTAAAGGAGATTACGACGCCGCTTCCAAGGCCGCTTCTGCCTTGCTGGACGAACCCTGGCAACTGACCCCAGAAACCGATCCGCCAGAGCGAGAACCAAATTTACCCTACCAGGCGATTTTTGGGGCAGCTTACCGCCGCAGGACGGCTTTAGCTTCCTTGCCCTGGTTTTTGCAGGATATTGCTACCTATGGTATCGGGATCTTTACGCCGACCATTATCGGAACCCTGGCCTTTGGCAACCAGGAGAATTTCCTGCGGCGGGAGTTGGCCGCGGCTCAGGGAGCGGCGATCGTGGATATTTTTCTGATCCTGGGTTTTCTGGTGGCGGTGGGGCTGATTGAGCAGGCAGGACGGATGCGGCTACAAATCTTGGGGTTTCTGGGGATGGCTGTGGGTTTGGGCATTCTCTCAGCTCTCCCCTCGCGCCTGCCGGCAGCGCTGCCAATTTGGCGATCGTGTTTGCGGGGTTTTTGACTTTCAACCTGCTGATGAATGCGGGGCCTAATGCAACGACCTTTTTGCTGTCTGGGGAGGTGTTTCCCACCTCGATTCGGGCTAGTGGAGCCGGGTTTGCGGCAGCTTTTGCCAAGGCTGGGGCAGTTTTAGGCACCTTCACCCTACCTTTGCTGGAAAAATCCCTGGGGGCTTCCCGATTGTTGCTGCTGCTGGCGGGGGTTTGTTTGCTGGCGGCTTTGCTAACTCACTGGTTCCGCCTAGAAACGACGGGGCGATCGCTAGAATCAGTGGATAATTCCGCCCAGGAACCGTCTAAAAATAGAATTTCTTGAAGCCTTGGAAGCGAGTCCGAGCATCTTGATTGCGGTTTAAAACAGCTAACTTAGCTCAAATCTGAAGTACGCTTCTGGCTTACGATTCCCATCTCACTTTTTAAGCTTGACCCGGTAATGGCGTATTACCAACCTTGATACAGGACAAAAGATCAAGACTCACTGGGTTTAATCGCAATGAGTTCCTTGAGTTTAATAACATCAAATAATTGAAATTGACTCACCTTCGCCTCCCAAATCTTTCTGGAACTTACGCGCCAAAACTTTTGTTTGTCTCCTCCTGCTCCCGCAGGCGTTGTGTGATTGAATAAATATTCGGCTTTTGCCACCGGAAACTCAAACCTCATCGATCGCCTCCAACACCCCACCGTTGAGGTTATAGCTGCGTTTGATGGCATCTGCCGAGCTTTTTTCTGCAACAGTCAAGTAATTTTCTCGAACCGCCGAGCTTTTTTCTCGAAGGGCCGAGTAATTTTCTCGGAGCGTCAGGCTTTTTTCTCGGAAGGCCGAGTAATTTTGTAAAACGTTATACAATTTTTCTCGACGGGCCGAGTAATTTTCTCCAAGGGCCAAGCTTTTTTCTCCAACCGCCCCGTTCCCAACCCAGCCCTCAAGCCCCCGACTCAACGGACTGCCAGCGTTTCTTCCAGCGGCTCGTCGGCTCCAGGGAACTCAACGCCTGTTCCTCTCGGCGGCGCTCAACAATCTCCTGGGCGCGATCGCACAACCGAGGATCTCGGTAAGGAATCGCCGCTTTCGTCAACAAATGCTCCTGCTCCTGCAAGGACAGCGGCAACAACCCCTCCCCACTCCTACAAGCCACCGTCCCCGGCGATCGCCGACCGACCCCGGCCACCGGCCCGAACTGTAAACCCGCCAACCCCAAGGCCGTTCGCACCGCCGCTGCACAAGAATAGGTCGCCAGCCAACCCTCGGCGAGAGACATCGCGCAACCAGCCCCAAAAATTCCACCGTCCACAACTGCGGGCACTTAGGCGGCGAGAATGGGTCAAGAAAAATGGCATCCGCTTGAAACCCCCAGCGCTCAACCTCGGCCAGTCGCTCCCGTGCCTCCCCCAACAACCAGTTTGCCGTCCCACCCCGGCCCCACCGTCTCCCCCGCGATCGCCAACTGCCGACAACGCTGGGATCGGCTCCGGCCAGGGATTCAACAAGCCTTGGGCCACCGCACTCTGGGGAACCACCGGCTCGATCTCCAACCCCAGCCACTCCACCCGACAGCCCGGATTACTCTCCCAAATCGCCGCCAGCGCCGCCGCCGTGTTGTAACCCAACCCATAGCAAATGTCCAACACCCGAATTGGCGATCGCGATCGCGCCAGATCTCCCAACCCACAGGGCTGCACAAACTTCTGCTCCGCCTCCTCCCTAGCCCCTGCAACGAGTGAAACGCTTCCCCAAACTGGGACGAAAAAAACGTAAACGACCCATCTGCGGTTAAGCGAGGCACAAATCGATCTAACGAAACCATGACTTATTTATGGCGTCAAAACGCTCTCTTCCCAGATTTTCAGCGAGACAGTTTCATGGTATGTTGCGAAGACGGAGTTTCCCCGGCGGGCCCCCTCTCCTACTCCCGCGCTGGCTTCGACCCTCTCATCCCGCCGCAACGCCGCATTAAGGAAAACGACTGATGATTAAATTCTCCCGTCGTCCCTACTATAAACGTTCCTTCCCCCGCAGCCGCCGCCCCCGTTGGCTCTCCTGGCGCTGGATCGCGATCGCCATACCCCTGGGCCTGCTCGTCCTGGAAATCCTGTTGCGCCTGCTGTTTGATTTTGGCGACAGCCAGCAATTCTATGGGAGCGACACCCCCTTCATCAACGCCCATCGCCTCCAGTTCCTAACGGAAACGGGAGAGCCGATCGCCGCTTTTCCCGACGGCGGCAACCTGAAGATCCAACGCAACTTCGCTGTCGGCTTTCAACTAGCGGGCAACCAGGAAAGCAAATTCTGGAAGATCAACGAACAAGGCTTTCGCGACCTCAAACCCGTCCCCTTAGCCAAACCCCCAGGCGAAATTCGCATCTTTTTTCTGGGTGGTTCCGCGGCCTTCGGTCAGTGGAGTCAAAGTAACACCAACACCATCAGCAGCAAACTCGAAGCCCTGCTTAACCAGCGCATCGCCGCCCAGCGCCAATCCCCCCAAACCTATCAACCCGATATCCTGCCGCCTTACCGTTCCGAACAACCCAAAGCCCTGGCCCGCACCCCGAAAATTCGCGACGGCCAATACCGCGTCATCAATGCGGCCGTCCCCGGCTATAGCTCCGGCAATGAACTGGCCCAGCTCGCCCTGCAAATTTTGCCCTACCGTCCCGACGCCATCGTGGTCATGGATGGCTATGCAGACATCATGCTCCCCAGCCGCGCCACCGCCACCGAGATTCCCCACCTGGATCGCTTCCTCGCCGATGCTTCTGCCCACTACAGCGCCCAGCTTAACCTGGCTTGGTCAAACTGGCTGGGACAGCTCTACTTGATCCAGGCTCCCCGTCGTTGGTTTTTTCCTCCCCAACTCTCTCTGGCGCAACAAGTCCTGCCCGTCACCCAACCCGATTCTCTAGCGCAGGCACTGCCTGCCGATGACGCCGAACTCTCCCGCCGCATCACCCGCTACCAAAGTCACCAGATTCAGTTGGCCCAACTGTGCAGTGGTGCCCGCATTCCCCTGCTGCTGGTTGTGCAACCCGAAATTACCTCCCGTCCCTCCGAAGCCCTCTCCCTGAAAGAGGAAGAAATTCGCAAACAATTGGGCAATACTTACCAGGAAAACCTGCCCAAGGCCTATGCTCGCCTGGCATCCGCCGCCACCCAACTGCAACAGGGTTTCCCAAAAACCGTCACTGTCCTTAATTTCTACGAGCAAACCCAAAAATTTCCCACCCCCGCTTTCCTCGATCCCATCCACCTGGAAAGCGAAACCAACACCGCGATCGCCCAGTCCCTCTACAACACCTTCCTTAACCTGCCCGCTATCAAGATCATTCCGCGATCGCCAGAAAACTAACCCCTATAAGGGCAAGGTGCTACCAGTTTCACCCTGATAGCACCGGCAACAGCGGACTTGGCCCGCGACGCAATTTTACAATCCCGGTAGAGTCAAGCTGCCAGTTAGGGCTTCCATCTTCTCTCGCATGGTTTCCGTGGATTTCCGGTAGGCATCCTGCATGGCGGCGGTCACTGCCACTGCCAGGGCTTCTGCACCCAGATCTAAAGCCAGGGGGTCAATTTCCACCCGACGAGGTTCCTGGTTACCGCTGATGGCAACCCTGACCCGGCCGTCTTCGCTTTCGCCCCAAACTTCCATCTGCTCTAATTCTTCTTGGAGTTGCTTGGCCCCCTCGGAAACCTGCTGCGCCTTGCGAAAAGCATCGGCTAGCTCTCGCATTTTGCCAAACCCAAAGCCAAATCCTTTTTGCTCATTCATAGCCTTTGCTAAAACCTGGTGTGTAAACAGCTCTAACCCAACTAGAATGCCCCTTTCCGGGGCAGACCATTGGCTATCTCATCTTAACGCTCCTGCTCCTTTCCCCATCCTTCAAGCAGGAAATTCGCCTAGGAGTTTGACTTCCGGCTCCAAGTATAGAGACCAGCGATACTGCACCTGTTCTTGCACGTAACGAATTAGGCGAAAAATGTCGTCTGCGGTAGCACTGCCGCAATTGAGAATAAAGTTGGCGTGGCGCTGGGCGACTTCTGCTCCCCCAATGCGGTGGCCTTTTAGTCCGGTTTGTTCGATCAGCCACCCAGCAGCGTGTGATTCGGGGTTGCGAAAGACGCTGCCGCAGCTCGGTAAGTGATAGGGCTGGGACTGCTGGCGCTGTTTGAGGTTGCGGGCCGTTTCCGCCATGACCGCATCTTTGTCTCCGCCCGGTTGCAATTGCCAGGTGGCCTGCACCACCAAGCGCGATCGCTCTGCAATTTGGAGGTGCGATAGCTAAAGCCCAATTGGTCTCCTG
>JAAUTE010000260.1 GCA_012031815.1 Chloroflexaceae bacterium | reverse complement strand
TGCGAGAAGCTGTGCAACACGACCTGCGCGACCTGCTGTAGGGGAATTTTTCCACGGGTTGATTACGCCGCGTAATTTTGAGTTGTTCTCCCGTGCGGCCCACCAAAGTCCCCGGCTCCAAAATATGCACAATTTGGCGATCGTCATCCTTGGGAAACAGGCGAACGGGCTGCCATTCCTGGTTGTGAGCGAGTCGTGCTTCTTCTGGCAAACACACGGGCGCTAGGGAACAGCGGGTGCATAAACGTTCATTTTCTGCCACGGGAGGTCTTTGGGCAGCAGTTTTCAGTAACCGCGCTTGAGAAATAGCTTCTCTGACAGTTTCTCTGCCGGCATCATCAAAAGGAACGTGAATGAGGACGTTATCGGCATGGTAGCGGATTCGCCCTTCTCTGGGAGTGATTCCCAGGGCTGCTTCAATCAGGCAACAATAGGCCAAAACTTGCAGGCGATCGCTTTCCCAGGCTTGAGCTTGCTTGTTGTTATCGCGATTGGCTTTGCCTCGCTTGTGCTCGTAGGGAATCAGTTGGCGCTCCTGAGTTCGCAGGGCATCAACCCGCCCGCGCAGACCCAGTTCTTCACTAACGAGAAACAAATCTTCCCAGTCTTCTTCCTCTTTTCTTTCCAGTTCCGCGTGGAGCCTGCGTCCTGCAAATACCGCAGCGTCTTGGGTGTAAAGCGCTTCGACTTCTTCCAGATAGAACAAGCGAGGACAGTAAGCTAAAGCATGGAGCGCACTGACCCGTAAGGTATCAGTATCAACAGAGGGGAGGAGCGTTTGCATGGAGAGGTGTTTTGTAAGATACAAGTATTGGTGACAAAGAATGTCGTCAATACTGTATCGGTTACACCCGGCAAATTTATTACCGCCTTAACTGATAAGAGCGCGAGAACATAAGTCCCGCGCTGTACCCGCAGGGTCAGCGTCGGGATACATGGAGTCTCGCCGCTTGCTGAGTGGGGTTCGATACCCCCGAAGCAAGCATTTACCACTGCGCTCATTTGTGGTAGAATGAACCTATGCTGACAATGAACTATGCTTACCGAATTTACCCAAGTGCCGAACAACAGTCTGAACTGTTGGAATGGCTTGAGACGTGCAGAGGCGTGTATAACTACGCTTTGCGCGAACTCAAGGACTGGATTGCTTCGCGTAAGTGCCTGGTAGACAGATGTTCTCTGGACAAGGAATACATTATTCCTGCTGACGAGCCATTTCCGTCCTATCACCGTCAGCAAAACAACCTCCCCAAAGCAAAAAAGCAATTTCCGTATTTGGGTAAGGTGCATTCTCAGGTATTGCAGACCACTATTCGTAGACTGCACGATACCTGGGAGGCTTTTCAGAAACGTGGGCATGGATTTCCGCGCTTCAAAAAGTTTGGTCAATTCAAATCTTTTGTGTTTCCCCAGTTCAAGGACAATCCCATCAATGGCTTTAATATCAAATTGCCAAAGATAGGGGAAGTGCCCATCAACTTGCATCGCCCTATTCCTGACGGATTTAAGGTAAAGCAGGTGCGGGTACTGTCCAAGGTGCGGGGGACGCAGTGGTATGTTGTCGTCACCATTGAATCGAGTGTGTCGGTTCCCGATGCCCCGGTTCATGGTCGGGCCATTGGAATTGACTTGGGACTGGAGCGGTTCTTAACGGCTTCGGATGGTTCTTCCCAGGAGCGCCCTAAATTTTTCAAGTCGATGCAACGCAAGCTGAAATTGCTGCAACGCAGAGCGGCGAGAAAACAGAAGGGTTCTCAAAACTGGGAGAAGGCACAAATCGAAGTTGCCAGAATGCACCATCGGATTGCGAACCGTCGTCAAGATTTTCATCTGAAGACGGCTCATAAGCTTTGCGACCAGGCGCAAACCATCTTTGCGGAAGATGTTAACGCTAAAGGGTTGACGCGAGGGATGCTGCGAAAAGATTGCGTAGATGCCGCCTTCGGACAATTTCTGTCTCTGACGGAATGGGTGTGTTGGAAACGCGGGGTATACTTTGCCAAGGTCAACCCCAACGGCACTAGCCAAACCTGCCCCAACTGTTTTGCCACTGTTAGCAAAGGCTTGGAGGTCAGAGAGCATCATTGTCCTGAGTGTGGGTATCGAACCCATCGGGATCATGCCGCAGCAGAGATGGTGTTGCATCGTGGACTAGAACAAGTAAGTAGCCAGGGACTCTGGCGAAACGAAAGTGCCTGTCAAGTCGGTCTGTCGGGGGTCTATGACCTAGATAAGTGGCGTGGGGCAGGAATATCTAACTGTAAAGTTGGGAAGCCCGCGCTGTAATCTTTGATTCAGCGTCGGGAGGATGTCACAGCAATTAGTCAAAGACTTGCGCTGCGGTTAATCTGAGTTCTGGTAATATTGGGTCGCTAATTTCTGTGTCTCCGCTGTAGGTGATGGGTGGGGCATCCGGCAGAAAAACGGTGATGCTTGCGGCTCTTGGATCGACAATCCAGACTCTTGACACTCCGGCTGCCAAGTAGTCTGTCGCTTTCTGAGCTGTTTGTCCAAAGGTCTGATCGGTTGAAATAATTTCAATGGCAAGTTCCGGGGCAACGGGGCAGGGCGCATCTTCCTCCCAGTCGGCAGTCAGGCGATCGCAAGAAATATAGAGCAGGTCGGGAGTGGGAACCCAATCTTTGCCGCGACGCCTAAGGGTAATAGCCCACTCAATGCCGACGCGGCCGCGGTTCTGGCTCCAGGCGTCAAAAATTCGATAAAGAGAACCAGTTGATTTTGCGTGTAGCCATTTCGGTGCCATTTTAGGAATTACTTGTCCGTCTACGAGTTCATAACCCGTTTCCCCCTCCGGCAGGGCGAGAAACGCTTCCAGGGTCAGTGGTTTACTGGGTGAGATGACCATAACCAATCTTTGTGTCTCCTCAACAGGCGATGTTTTTAGTTTAAGAAATATCTCTGGAGTGACATCCGCTAAGAGCGCACCAATAATCCCAGGGCTTCTGCTAATTGGGCCTCTTCTTCCAGGGCAATTTTGGCGATCGCAGATAATCTTCCAGCCAGTCCGCTAACTCATCCAGAACGCGATCGCGAAATTGGGTTGCATTTTGGGCTTCGCCGGTTTCTTGATCTTGAGCGAGGCTGGCCGCTTCCACCGAGGCTAACTGACCTTGGGCGGCCCGTAACTTTTCTGGGGTGACTCCAAACTGAGCCAGGGCCGCTAAAATTTCGGAACTGCTGAGGGCATTGGCGTAAAACTGCTTCACCTGAGCGAGCCACCCCGACAAACTCTTCCGGCGCGTCCCGTCAAGTCCCAAAGCTGTCGTGGCTCCCGGATCATTCTTACAAGCCACTCGCGCAATTTTGAGAAATCGCATGTAGTTAGCTGCCGCTGTTTCCCTCACCTGAGCTAGGGCCGCCGTCGCCGCAATCTGCTCTCCGTATTCTGCCTGCCGCCGTTGCTGAGCCGCTAGGGCGGTTTCGTACAGGGCCTTGCCTTGCTGGAGGCGATCGCGGGGATAACCAAACTCACTGAGATAGCCGAGGATAGTTTCGTTGATGAGGGCCCCATCAATGGCGACCCGCGCCCGATTGAGGAAACTGTCAATGTTTTCCGAGAAAGCCATGAGATTGCGTCTTTCAAAAGAGATTAAATGACCACTGTCACATTACTACAGCCCGGAGACTTTGCTCAGCCCCAAAATTAACCCCAACCTCTCCCCAAAGTGATAAATCATCGCGCCGGGATAGCGGGTCATCATGCCGGGATGACTGGTCGCCGCGCCGGGATAGCTGGTCATCGCGTCGGGAGCGTTCGTCATTGCTCCGGGGTCATCGGTCACCGCTCCGGGATTGTCCGTCATCAGGCCGGGATCACTGGTCATTGCCTCGTGAGAGTTCGTCGCTGCCGTTCCATTACCCCGACCAGAAATTCAGCCACCCCAACTTGGCGATCGTCGAATCTGAGCAGCGTTACAGACCATTAAACCGCTTGAATTACTGTCCAAGCTTGCTCAGGAGGTTCAGAGAGTTGCATATCGGTTAAACGGTAGCGCCGCCAGCGTGTCCCTCGCGAGCCAACATGGTCAACCCAATAGGGAAGCGTTAACAAACCGTCTTCATCCTGAAACAACCAGGTCAATATCCGATATTCCTCCCTCAGAACCCTAACCGAGTTCACCAGATCGCGGCTTTCCCCTAAAGACAGCCCCCCAAAGCGCTCAACAGAACCAGGGTCTTGAAAGGCTTCCTGTAAGCGCTCTACCAAATTAGGTGTTCTCTCATCCACTCCTGAATCCACCCAAACCGCAAACTCAATTCCCGTTAACAACTCTTGATAGTCTGGGCGAGCATTAGTAGGATCGGCAATTTCCTTTTTTTTAAACCGCCGAAATGTCCGAATGATTGTCGATTGTTCGGGTTGAGAATTCATGGCGATCGCAAGTTTAACGCCGCAGTGATAGTAACGGTTCATCTCCCCTATCAGAGATAACAACATTCCATACACTGTTGAGGGAGGAGGGACGGGATATGTTTCAGCGTATTCTCTCGCACGGGATACCCGAAAACAGGCGATCGGGACTTCAACTTGTAAAGCAATTACTGCCATTGTTTAAGCCTCACCCAGCTAACCCTAAATCTTTAGTGATAACAGCCTGAAGCCTACGGGCTGCTTGTTTAACCCCCGGAAATACATTTGCGCCTAAATCGGGTAGGGAGTCGGCAATCGCACCACCAATATAAAGCTCCGCCGGCTCAATATCCTCTGCCTTAATGCGCCTTACTAGCTCAAAAACTGAGATATTACCAGCTTCATCCTCTTCAAAGCAGTAAAGCAAACGAGGGGAAAAATCCTGAGTCCAGCGGAGGACAATACTTTCCGGGGCAAAGTCATAGAGGAAACGAGCATGATTCCCCGCTACTTCTCCCAGAGAAATTTAATCCTTCTAGTACCGCCTGAATTCGAGACTTGTCTTTAAGGCGATCGGGAGTCAAAGCAAATCCATGTTGATAGCGTGTCGCGTGAACCTCAGTTCCATAAGGGAAGTCCGCCCCTTTTGTCCACTGGCTGCATTGAAGGTGATGTCTCCTGCGTAAGGACGGGTTGAAACTGCCCGCGTAATTTCCAGAACTCCGCGCTTAGCGGTTGTGGTTCCTTTGGCAGGCTTTTTCCCTTTACCCTTAGATTCTTGTGGTTCATCAGAAGCCTCTTGCTTTGCAGCTTCTGCCCGCATAAATCCAAGAACATCGTCATCAATAAAGCTTGCATCGTCAAAACTTGGATTGCTCCAAACATTATCATTAGCGTTGTCATCCCACTGCCGATTAACCGAATAACCGTTGGTTTGCCAGTAATAGCGTAATGCCCAGCGAATTGCCTCAGCAGAGACAGTCGTATGCACTTCTCCCTGCCAGAAAATCTTTTGCAAGGTGGTGATGTTCCCTTCATTCTCACCGCGATTGTTAGCGGCGGTACCGTAGTCGGTGAGAATATTGCCAAAAAGA
>JAAUTE010000259.1 GCA_012031815.1 Chloroflexaceae bacterium | reverse complement strand
TGTCTCTCCCGGCAAGCAAAATCTGGATCGAGACTATCGCTACAAACGATCACAGTACGAAGCGCGAGGAATTCAGGAATATTGGATTATCGACTCAATCCAAGCAAAAATGACTGTATTTACCCTGTTCGAAGGGCTGTACGAAGAAGCCGTGTTTACAGGAGACCAGGCGATCGCTTCGATGCTGTTGCAAGAATCGGGACAAATAACTCCATTGACTGCTGCTCAAGTACTGAATGCGGGAGAAAAGCCTTAATTTAGTTTTTTCCCTACCAAAACCCTTGAAATAGCCCAGGCGGTATTCAACGGTGGGGAAGTTGATTTTTGAGATAAGAATTGAGGCTTGCACCGATTGAGCTTGCGGATTCAGGACTATCCACCCCTATCGGTAGCGTATTATTACCCCGAAAAACTCTGTAGATAGTGTATGGTGTTAGTAAGTGCCAACGCTGTCCTGCTGATTCCCGTCTTCCCCATGACCCGACAACTGGATCTCTTTCAAGACTGGCGGCCTGCCAAGCGATCGCAATCCTTAACCCTGGAAATGGATCGGGCTGCCCTAGAACGGTGGAAGACGCGCGTTTATACCTACCAGCAGAGCATCCGCCACAGCCAGCCGCCGCAGCAACAGACCCTCTTTTCCCTGCCGTCCTACGGCAATCCCGACGAAATTGACCCCTTTGCTTGCGATCGCACAATTCGCTGTTTTATCGCCTGCGGAAAACCCCTGAGCCAATGGACAGCACGACCCAGGGATATTTATATTTTGTTATCGATGATGCTACTCCTCTGATACTCTACGTCGGCGAAACCAAATTAAGCGCCACCCAACGCTGGCAAGGTGTCCATGACTGCAAGGACTACATTTTTCACTATATCGAGCTGCATCGCCGTTATCAACTGCCCGTCACCGTTGGCGCTGCCTTCTGGCCCCACCTGCCTCCCAGGAAAAAACTTCTTCAACAGTGGGAACGTGCCCTAATTTATCGCTGGCGTAGCCCCTTCAACAAAGAAAGCTGGCATTACTGGGGTCAGCCCTTTAGTAAATCCTGATTTTTCCAGTTTTTTTCACTAATAGCAGCTACATCTTACCTTGAGACTTCAACGCTGGTAGCTTCTGCGGCCAATTCTTCTAAGCGCTCCTGCTGGTCTTTGGTGATGCAGGACTGGATAATATCCTCAATATCGCCCTCTAAAATCCCAGTTAAGTTAAAATTTTCGCCCAAGCGATGGTCGGTTACCCGATTGTCTTTGTAGTTGTAGGTGCGGATTTTTCCGATCGCGCCCCCGTACCCACCTGGGATTTGCGCATGGAGCTGACGGCTTCTTGCTGTTCCCTTAGCTTCATCTCGTACAGCTTCGCCCGCAAAATCTGCATGGCCCGCTCTCGGTTTTGCAGTTGTGATCGCTCCTCCGTACAAAAAATCCGAATTCCCGTGGGTTTGTGGAACAAATCCACGGCTGTTTCCACCTTGTTGACGTTCTGACCGCCCGCGCCTCCCGATCGCGCCGTGGTCAGTTCAATGTCGTTAGGGGCAATTTGCACTTCTACCTCATCCACTTCCGGCATAATCGCCACCGTCGCCGTCGAGGTGTGAACCCGACCACCTGCCTCCGTTACCGGCACCCGCTGCACCCGATGGACGCCTGCCTCAAACTTCAACTTACTGTAGACGCGATCGCCTTCAATTTCCAGAATGCCTTCCTTAAAACCGCCCATATCGGCCAAGGATTCACTGACCAGCTTCACCGACCACTTCTGGGATTCGGCGTAGCGGGAATACATCCTCAGCAAGTCCCCTGCCCAAATGCTCGCTTCGTCGCCCCCGGTTCCAGCCCGGATTTCCAACATAATGTTCTTATCATCGTTGGGATCGCGGGGCAGCAGCAAAATCTTCATCTGTCGCTCCAGCGCGTCCAATTTTTCCGCCAGAGCTGCCACTTCCAGCGCTGCCATCTCCCGTAGTTCCGCATCTCCATTGGACTCTCGGAGAATTTGTCGGGCCCCGACTAGCTCTTCCTTAGCGGCTTTCCACTCGTCGTAGGCGGTCACCGTGTCCTCCAGGGAAGAACGGGCCCGCGTCACCCGCTGCAATTCATTCGGATTAGTGGCAATGTCTGGATCGGCTAGGCGACGAGTCAGCTCTTTGAAGGTTTGCTCGACAGATTGCAGTTTATCTAGCAGGTATGTTTCAGCCATAGGTCAGAAAGCAAAGTCAAAAACGCTGGGTGCTTACAGAATTCATCAAAACTTCGGCTCGGACAGTATGAGCCTATCGTTTTTTCTTTTGAGCACCGGCTCCTTGTTCCTCAGTTCCCTCTCCTGCGCCTAAAAAGCCATACTTCCGCATAAAGCGATCGACGCGGCCTTCCGTATCAATAATTTTCTGGGTTCCGGTATAAAATGGATGATTTCCCGACCAAACTTCCACATGGATCTCTGGTCTGGTGGAACCTACGGTCATAACGACTTCCCCGTCACAAATCACTTTGGCTTCGGAATACCAGGTGGGGTGAATTTCAGGTTTTGGCACGATCGCCTCCTCTAGCTTGCTTAACAGATTAAGAATTCCAACGGTTCCCCAACCCATTTTATCGTTTTGAGAATTGGGGGGCTTTACGAGCTTTATGCAGTCCGTATTTCTTGCGTTCTTTCGCTCTAGGATCGCGAGTCAGATAACCTTCCGCTTTCAGGGGCTGGCGGTTGTCCGGCGCAAGTTGACACAGCGCTCTGGCAACGCCCAATTTGACCGCATCCGATTGACCCGTGAGGCCGCCGCCGTGGGCGGTAACAATAATATCGTATTCATTTTCTAAACCCAGGGTCTCCAACGGTGCTTTGACCGCGCTGAGATAGTCGGGAATCCGATTGAAATAAATTTCCCCTGGCTTGCCATTGACGGTCAGAACCCCGGTTCCTGGTACGAGCCGAACCCTAGCAATGGAGGATTTGCGGCGGCCCGTTCCCAGATAAACGGGACGATCTTGAGTGATTGCTTGCATTACTTCTCTCCCGGAATGGTTTGAATGGCGATCGCTTCTGGTTTTTGGGCCGAGTGGGGATGGTTGGCCCCCGCGTAAACTTTAAGTTTGGTAAAGAGTTTGCGCCCCAGGGAATTTTTCGGCAACATGCCTTTAACCGCCTGTTCGATAATCCGCTCCGGCAGGCGCGCTTTGAGCTGGCTGAAGGTTTCAAGCTTCATGCCGCCGGGCCGGCCAGAATGGCGGCGGTAAAGTTTTTGTTGCGGTTTTCTGCCCGTAATCGCCACCTTTTCGGCATTGATCACAATGACAAAATCCCCCGTATCTAGGTGGGGGGTAAAGATGGGCTTATTCTTGCCCCGCAGAATGCAGGCAATCTCAGAAGCGAGACGGCCAAGCCGCTGGCCGGCAGCATCGACGATGTACCATTCTGTCCGATAATTTCCGGTTTGGGTAGGACTGTTTTTTCCATGAGTTGCCAAAGGTCGGCATTAAATTATAACAACAAAAATCAAAGAAGCTTTTTTAGTCCCCAATCTAGCCATTAAGCAGGAACATAGGCTGAGCATCGTACCAAACCTGAGGCGCAATGGGAAAATCCGCATAACCGACTCGTAACAGGCACAATCCTCGGGCGGGTGCTGCATATTTAACCTCCTCTCGCTGCTGGTGCTGCCACAGTTGGACAAAATTTTCCACCGATCGCTGCTTCGCTCCTACCTCGACCAGCATGCCCACCAACAGTCGCACCATGCCGTAGAGGAAGCCATCCGCTTGAATCTCAATCACCAGAAACGGCCCCCGGCGATCGCACTGAGCGGCTTGAACTTCAATAAAAGAATGCGCTCTAGCAGAACCCGCTCGACGAAAGGCTGAGAGGTCATGCTTTCCCAGCAATGATTCCAGGGCCGCCGCCATCCGAGACTCATCAAGGGTAGCTCGGTAATAATGCCAACTGTAAGGTTTGATAAATAGGTTGGGACGCTTGTCCGTATAAATAGTATAGCGATAGCGCCGCCATAGAGCTGAAAATTGGGCGTGCCAGTTGGCTGCCACCGGAGCCGAGTCCCGAATCAAGATGTCTTGCGGTAGGCGACTGTTGAGAACGGCTGCCCAGCGCTGGGCAGGAATCGGGCCCGGTGCATCAAAATGAGCCACCTGCGCCGCTGCATGAACGCCCGTATCAGTCCTCCCGGCCCCGTGAATGGACAATGCCCGGTGCGTCACCGAAGCGATCGCCGCTTCGATCTCTTCCTGCACCGTGCGTAAACGGATCTGTCGCTGCCAGCCGTGAAAATGGGTTCCCAAGTACTGAATTACCAAGGCTACCCGTTGCTTGTCGCAGCGGTGGGGAGAATCATCGAAGGACAGCGGTGGCTGGAGCATGGACGGCTAACCTTGACACATAAACCGCTACATCAGTTCGATAATGGCCATCTCCGCAGCATCGCCCCGACGGCGCAGGGTACGCACGACCCGGGTGTAGCCGCCTTGGCGGTCTTTATATCGTTCGGGGGCATTGGCAAACAGCTTGCCTACCAGTTCTGCATCGTAGAGATAGCCTAGGGCGCGGCGGCGGGCGGCTAAGGAACCATCTTTGGCTAAGGTGATGATGCGATCAACTTCCTGACGCAGGGCCTTGGCGCGAGCCTGGGTGGTGGTGACTTGACCGTGGCGAATTAGTTGAGTTGCCAGGGCCCTTAACATGGCCCGACGTTGATCGGCGGGGCGTCCTAGTTTGGGAACGCGACAGCGATGTCGCATAAAAATTACTCCTTTAAAAATGGCTGTGGACAGTCGTTTTGATAGGGAACGCGGTGCTGTGTCTCAGGTTTTGGCAGCCCGCTCTTGGGGCAGCGTAATCCCCAAGCGTTTTTGCAGGGCTTCAATGACTTCTTCCGCTGATTTTTGACCAAAATTCTTGATTTCCAGCAGGTCTTCCTGGCTATAATCAAGCAAGTCAGCAACGGAGTTGATTTGTGCCCGTTTGAGGCAATTGTAGGCTCGGACTGACAACTGCAACTCTTCAATGGGGATTTGGCTAGTCGGGTCTTCCTCTGTCTGATATTCTTGGGGCTGGTCAATCAGAGTCAGGTCTTTGAGGGGGTTGAACAAGTCAACGACAATGTTAGCAGCCTGGGAGAGCGCTTCTTCCGGTTTGATGCTACCATTAGTCCAAATCTCTAGCATCAATCGGTCTTTGGCAAAGGAGCCGTCTACTCGCGTATCTTCGACGCTGTAGTTAACTTTGGTAACGGGCATGAACACCGCATCAATCTGCAGAAAATCCAAAGAGGTGGCTTCGTCTCGACCCCGTTCAATCGCTCGGTAGCCTTTGCCCTTCTCAATGCGAAATTCCATCTCTAGCTTGGCGCTATCGGCAAGAGTAGCGACGTATTGGTTGGGATCGACGACCTCTACCTCTGAGGGCAGGTCGAAGTCAGCCGCCGGTGACAGTGCGGGGCCCCGCAGCAACCAGACGGCCGAATTTGG
>JAAUTE010000258.1 GCA_012031815.1 Chloroflexaceae bacterium | reverse complement strand
GAGCGATCCACGCGCGCCTGCCCAACACCCATCTGGTCATGCACGGCTCCTCCTCCGTGCCGCAGGAGCTTCAAGACGTCATCAACCAGTATGGCGGCAAGATGCCCCAGACCTGGGCGTGCCCGTGGCCGAGATCCAGCGTGGCATCAAGAACGGCGTGCGCAAGATCAACATCGACACCGACAACCGCATGGCCATGACCGGCGCCATCCGCAAGGTGATGGCGGAGAACCCCGGCGAATTCGACCCGCGCAAATATCTGAAGCCGGCCATGGAAGCCATGCGCGGCGTCTGCCGCCAGCGGCTGGAGGAGTTCGGCACCGCCGGCAAGGCCGCCAAGATCGGCCGCGTCTTCACCCTCGCCGAAATGGCGAAGCGCTATGCCAAGGGCGACCTCGATCCGGTCATCGGCGGGCTGAAGCAGGCGGCGTTCCCCTAAGGGCCCCGCTTTAAATAAGGGTGGGGCCGGGCTGGGCCCAAGGGGTTGGGGCCGGGTTGCTTCCCTGGAATCGGGATCGAGAAAATACAGCTTTTTTTACCCCAGAATAGTAGAGCAGGCGCTTAAACCCCTGATTTTGCAGGTGGCGATGTAAAACCTGCTCAATGTCTTGGAGCAACAAGTCGCTGGTGCAAAAGGTATCGCTCGTATTCGTTCCATAGAGAACCAAAAAGCGATCGCCGCTTTGCAGGCTTAATTCGGTAGCGACTCTAGCAATCATGGGGCAACAGGCTAATGGCGATTAATAGAGTTATAAGTAACGGAGCAGCTTGGCGATGAGCGGGTCAAAACGCTGGCGCAGTCGCGAATTGTGCTGAAGCAGCGCCCCCAGCCGACGCACGATCGCAATACTTAACAGCAGTATCGCCGAACTCAGCAAGCCAGCCCAACCCACCAGCCGCAGGAGCCTGTCGATTTCTGCCAATCCCTCGCGATTAATGCCTAAAATCCCTAATATTCTCTGGCTGCCGATTAGTCCCAGGAGCAGCGCGCTCCCCCCATAACGGCGATCGCCAGGCCCGCCACCACCATCGCTCCCAGTAAGGCCGCAATCACACTTTGCCAGCGCTCTAACTGTTCATTCAAACCGGCGATCGCCACTTGAGAGTCCCGCGTCCAGGCTTTGAGATTGGTGGCGGTTTCGTTAGCGGTATTGAGTTGAGAGGTTAAAAGTGACCCTTCCCGTTGCAAAATGCTAATTTGCTTCTCTAGCTGAGCCACTTCTTGCTCTAGACTTTCTCGCATCCCCAGAAGTTGTCCTTGGAGGGCCGGGAGTTTTTCCCGATTAGCGAGTTGAACCACCAAAAAGTTTCAATTCGTTCAACGCTGTCCGCATTGTAGACCCAAGCTTCCGTTTGGGGCGGTCTTTGAGTCATTAAGCGCCGGCGCTCTACCAGCCAAGTGGCTAGGCGGTCGATGGCTTCCACTGTGTAAATCGGTTCGACTATGATCAGGGGCGTTCCCACATTATCGAGCCAAGCTTGGGTTTCTGAGGGAAAATCCAGGACAAAGCGACTTTTACTTTCAAATCGCTGCTGCTGTCCCGGCTTTTTAGGGTCTGACGGGTTAAAAGTAGGATGCAATCCGAACTTCTGTTTGTGTCGACTCATCCAATTCAAAATTTGTACGAGTTTATCCTTTCCCTGGCTTAAAAAGTAGCGATAGGCTGAAAAAACTTCGCCATTGCTATGCTTGCGCTCGGTCACTACGGCTAACACCGACCAGAAACCGTCCTTGGCGCTGTTAATGACGCGGCCCACTAGGGCGGGTTTTTCTTCCGACCCCCCGGCAATGGAAAAATATCCGTTGCCAATGGCTTGTTGGACGCACGCAGGAATCAACTCCAGGGTTGAGTTCATGTAGTGACCCGTCAGTCCGTGAAACTGCCAGGTGCCATCAGCGGCGCGACTTCCGTAGATTCCCGTACTAAATTCATGGATGACAACGACTTCTGCGGGGGCTTCCTGCTCGTTGAGAGAAAGAGAGATGGCAAAGTTTTGGCTCGATAAGGTTTGCTGTGTAGCCTTGTCGTTTTTGGACTGGGCTAGTTGCTCCTTGGATTTTTGAAGCTGAGCGGCTAATGTTTGCTGCTGTTGGCGAAATAAACGGACAGTAGTGGCAAGCTGCTCCTGGAGTTGCCGTTTTTCGCGAGCCGATTCTTTAAGCTGGGAGCGGAGCTGGGAGAGAATTTCCGGGGAGGCCGTTAGCTTTTGGGCTTTTTGGGAGAGCTGGGCTTGCAGGTGCGATCGCTCTTGCTGAAGTTGGGAGAGTTGCTGACTTTGGGTTTGCAACTGCGTCCAGGTTTTTTGGGCCCAGTCGAGTTTTTCGAGGTCGCGGGACTGAAAGGCTTGCGGGATCTGTCCGAGGGTGGCTGGCAATGCCGCTAGATTCCAGCCGCAGGTAGCACAATGGGCAATGTCTCCTGGGCGATAGTGACTGTTGCAAACTGGACATTGAGACATGGAGGTATGCACGGGTGAAGGTGAGCCACGGGCCTTAGCTTAAGTGAGAGATAGCCCCAAAGTCCCAGCCGGAGAAACCGAGCCGTTGGCTTGCATTTTCTCTGTTCTAGCATGGTTCAAGGGCTATCCGATCGTCAATGTATTGAGTCTGTTTGTGGACTTATCGCTGTTAACTTTTATTGAAGTTGGGTGTCTTGCCATTAGCGGTGATAATGTAGGAAGCAATACCAGTTTCCTGGGTTAATCTAAGAAATTTAGCGGCAATTTATTGGCTATTAGTAGCAATCGATGGGCGAACAAGGGCTTTTCTTTGAGTTTGAAGCAGATTTCGTGGAATCGTTGCGGTGTATTCCTATGCAGGTTCGCTATAAACTTGACGTTTGTGGAATTAAGCTGAAATTAACCGAGTGGCAACGATTTGAAGCCAAAGAACGTCAGGAGCTACTGGAACTTCCCTGTAAAAACCCCCAGGAGGTACAGGGCTACCGAGCCTTTTTGCAGAGTTTGGTGTTAGACCGGACTGGCGTACTGCCTCAGGATTTGGCGATCGCGGGCCCGTTTCCGGGAACTGGAGGCCACCCTACCCGCAGTGGTGGAGCAACAGGCCAGTTCCCAAGGGGTCAGCTTCAACTCCGAACAATGGTCGAGCCTCACGGATTTGCAGCGCTTTGCCCTGGTTAAACTGAGTCGCTCTAACCACGAAAACCGGAATTTTCTGGCTGCTTTGCGGGAATTCGGACTACTTTAGCCAGTTTTCTCCTGTTTCGATCTCCGACTTGGCTTAGTCTAAAGTTTGCGCTGCGGCTGCCAAAGCCACGCTAATTGCCCGTTCTACGGCTATTTTCTTTAAATTGCTGTCAATGACTTCTGCTTCAACTCGCTGGGCCACAACGCCGCAAACGCAGGCCGCCGCAAAGCCATAAACCCCCGCCATTTTAAATAGGGTTCCTGCTTCCATTTCGTAGTTGAGAATCCGCAGCTTGCGGTAAGTTTCCGTAATGCCTTGGAGCCAGGGTTGGAGCCAGGGGTTTGCCGAAGAGTCCCTCCGTTCCTGCCCTTCGTAAAAGCTATCTACGGACGCGGTGATTCCCAGGTAATAGGGCAAATTTTGCGATCGCGCGGCGGCGGCCAGGGCGACGGTGAGGAAGGGATCGGCGGCGGCGGGATATTCGGGCGGGGCGATGTCGTTGGCAGCTCCTTGGCGGCAGAGGGCGGCTTGGGAAATCACCAGGCTTCCTAGGCTAATTTCCGGCTGAATTGCGCCACAAGTCCCGATACGGATGATTTTTTCGATGCCGACGCTCACCAGTTCATTGACCACGATGCTGAGGGAGGGGGCACCAATCCCGCTGGTTGCCGCTACAATTGGCTTGCCCCCAGGTAAATTCCCTAAATAGCTGACTAAACCTCGATAACCGGACAATAACCGAGGGTTGCGTAGGTAGGTTTGAGCGATCGCGCGGGTGCGTTCCGGTTCGCCGGATAACAGGGCTAAGCAAGGGGGATTTTTCCCTAAATCTTCACGACTAAAGCCAATATGATAGTATTTCACCGCCGTTTCTGAACCCCTAGCCCGACAGGTTAAATTTTAGCGGGCCAAACTGACTTTATTGTCGTAGTAACGGTTGGTGGCAGACCCTAATGCCCCTAAGGTAGTTACATTAATCGTTGCACCGTAAACCGTGCCAATCAGGGGAATCATTTCTACGATCAGCCCAATTCCGCCCTTAAAAAACCCAGAAGTCATCAACGCCACCAATAACACCCCCAAGACTTCCCCCCGTCGGGCCGGATCGCTCAAATCTAAGCCATAGACCTCGGCCAGTTGATAGACCATTTCTGCCTCTAACTTGGCCAGTGCCGCTAATTCCACCCCTAAAAGGGCGATCGCCACGGGCGGAATTAAGTTGGCCGCGATGCCCAGCCCCCCGGCATAGAGCATTTTTTCCAGTAACAGGCGATGAGAGAGAGACTGAGCCGATTCTCCTGGGAATTTTTGGCGCAATTGTCTGACATTACCGCGAATTTTCTCTAGATCGGCTTCGCCAACCACGATCCGCAGCCAGTCTACCCCCAGGCGATCGATGACAAACCGCAACACATCGTTATTAGCAGCACTGGCAAGGGTTTTTCCTGTCTGTCGCGTTCCTGCCTCCAGAAAAGGATGAACTGCTTGAAAAATGGCGGTTTCTAAGGTTTCTGCTATGTGAGCCGCCGCACTTACCGTTGCCGCCGCCCGAAAAAAAGCTTCTCGGAATACATCTGACTCCACTGTCGCCCCATTGGGAGAATAACTCATAGCCACAATCTCTGCTTTTTTCTCAGTAAAAGAGGTAATTAGCTCCTTCTTTCACCTTAAACAGCTTCAGACCCTGATCGGCCCCTCGAAAGGCAGAATTTCTCAATTAGCTCTGGCGATCGTTTGGGCGTTGCGATCGCCTACTTCCTGCCCCTAGGGTTTAAGGGAGGACGGCGGCGCTATAACCTCAGTTTTGCGGCTAAATAGCCGAAAGTAGAGGGAAACGGCCAGCTCTTTCAGGGGAAACAGCAAATAGGTGAGGGGATTAATCGTCACAATAATATTGCGAAAATCCCGCTTTGCCAGGGCCACAATCAGCTTGGCGACCCAATTCGCCGACATAACGCCTACTGGATTTAATTGGCTGCGAAAGGGCCCCAAAATCAACTTTCGTATTACGCAAGGGGCATCTAACCGACGCAAAGTAATCAGATCGCCCAAGGTACGCTTACTCAGCTCATACAGGGGACTAAACGCCGGAGAAACCTCTGCCTCCGAGGTATTGAGCCAAACCTCTTTACAGGCTTTGTCGCGATTCGTGCGAACCGTGCCCAAAAATAGCTCCAGCAACCGCCAACTCGACCAGGCATTCACCTCGTAAGCCAGCTCAATTGCCGCCGGGCTGCGATCGCCGTGGGGATTAATGCCGTGATTCAGCACCAAAATATCCAAATTTTCCAAAAAGAGGCTAAATCTGCTTCTTGACCCACTTGCCAAAGCCGGGT
>JAAUTE010000029.1 GCA_012031815.1 Chloroflexaceae bacterium | reverse complement strand
CTTCTACACCCTCGGACCACTGACCACCGACATCGCCCCCGGCTACGACCACATCACCAGCGGCATCGGCGCCGCCATGATCGGCTGGTACGGCACCGCCATGCTCTGCTACGTCACCCCCAAAGAACACTTGGGACTGCCTAACGGGGAAGATGTGCGTAACGGCTTAATTGCCTACAAAATTGCCGCCCACGCCGCTGATATTGCCCGTCATCGTGTTGGGTCTCGCGATCGCGACGACCAATTAAGTACGGCTCGTTACAACTTCGACTGGAACCGTCAGTTTGAATTGTCCCTCGACCCCGATCGCGCCCGCGAATACCACGACGAAACCCTCCCCGCCGACATCTACAAAACCGCCGAATTCTGCTCCATGTGCGGGCCTAAATTCTGCCCCATGCAAACTAAAGTAGATGCGGACGCCCTTACCGAGCTAGAAAAATTCCTCGCCCAGGATAAATCCCTGGCGGAAGTCCAAGGTTAACTCGCCCCAATTGAAAATTTTTCTGTCCCTCTCCCTGGTGGAGGGGGATTTTTGGTAATAACTGCTTAAATTCGGCGAATATTAAAGCAGCACCAGTCCTGACGCTTCCAGAGGGTTGCCACTACCCAATTGTGGTTTTCCAGCACCTCCGCTACGTTGTCCACCTGCTCCAACAAGATACCGCTTAAAATTCCCCAGGTGCTGGGTTTGGCTATGTTGACCAGCCGGGGAATCAATCCCACAATTACATCCGCCGTAATATTGGCCACAATGCCATCAAATCCTTCCCCTGCCACCGCTTCCAGTTCGGCTATACTCCCCCGCTGAACCTGGAGGCAAGCTGGCGAGAGCTGATTGAGTAGATAATTTTGTTCCGTCGCACTCACGGCCAATGGGTCGATATCCACCGCCTGGACGGCCTTGGCTCCTAGCAATAGTGCCGCCACCGAAAGAATTCCGGAACCACAACCAATATCGGCAATCCTGATCCGAGTTTCTCCCATGCTGAGGCGCATTTCCAATGATTCCAGGCATAACTGGGTTGTGGGATGGGCCCCCGTTCCAAAGGCCGCTCCCGGATTGAGGCGCACCACTACCCGATCCTCCATCTCCGGGGCCGCCAACCACTCTGGACAAATGAGGAGGCGATCACCAATGGGCTGGGGCTGCCAATGTTGCTGCCAACTGGAAGCCCAATCTTCCTCGTCAATCATGTGCCAGCGCATCTTTGGAGGCGTCACCTCCAGCAACAGTGCATCTTGGCAGATCCACAGGGACAAAGCCGCTAAATCCAGGATTTGTGCGGCAAATTGAGGTAAATAAGCCTTGACCAAAGCCTCCTGTTTCTGCATTTGGGTAGCCGTACCGCGACAGCCAAAGGTTTCCAGCCGCCAGTAAATCGTCTCTTCTAACCCTGGCTGACAGAGGATCTCAATTTCCCACCATTGATTTGCCATAAGGTGTCACTGTTCCCTTGCTGTTTCCTCGATTCACTCCGGCTAGCCCCAAGGCGAGCGGCTCTAGCAAGTAACCCCAACCGTATTCCCTGGGTTTCCGGGTTGATGCGATCGCCGCTCCCACCCCTGTTTAGCGCCACCCGCCCCCTGCTCAAAGCTTAACGGTATAGGCATCTCGAATACCGGATACTTTGGTAATCTCGCTCAGTAAGCCTTCAGGTAGCGGGTCGTCCAGGCTTAGGGCCATGACCGCATCCCCTCGGACAATTTTGCGGCCGACTTGCATACTGGCGATGTTGACATTAAAACTGCCTAAGAGCGAGCCAATCTGGCCAATGATTCCCGGCATATCCCGGTGCAGCGTGAACAGCATGTAATTGCTCGGCGGCACGTTAACGGGAAATTCGTCCAGATTGGTAATGCGGATTTCGCCGTTGCTGAGGAGCGCTCCTGTGATGGAATGTTCGCCCAAGGTTCCCCTGGCTTGCAGGTGCAGCGAGCCGGAATAGTCGCCGATGGAGGCATCTCTGGTTTCAATGACGCGAATGCCCCGTTCTTTGGCTTCAATGGCCGCATTAACATAGTTAACCCGCTCCCGCAGCGCCGGGGAGAGCAATCCTTTGATGGCAGCAATGACAATGGGCTGGCTCTCAGCGCTGGCCAGTTCTCCCTGGAGTTTGACGTTGAGCAGGTCGATGCGCCCGCCGGCTAGCTGGCCCACCAGATTGCCCAGGGTTTCGGCCATTCTCAGGTAGGGCCGCAATTTTTCCATGACACCGGGGTTGAGTCCGGGAATGTTCACCGCCGATCGGGCGGGCAGGCCGAGGAGCACATCCCTGATTTGCTCGGCTACGTCAATGGCGACGTTGACCTGGGCTTCGGTGGTGGAGGCTCCCAGGTGGGGGGTCAAAACGGCTTTGATGCCTAGCTCCCGCAAAGGCGATTCGCCCAGGGGTTCCGTTTCAAAGACATCCAGGGCTGCTCCGGCAATGCGACCCGCCGCTAAAGCTTCGGCCAGGGCGGCTTCATCCACAATGCCCCCCCGCGAGCAGTTGATAATGCGAGCCGCTGGTTTCATTTTGGCGATCGCAGCGGCATCGATCAGGTGGGTGGTTTCCGGGGTTTTAGGGACGTGGAGGGTAATGTAGTCGGCTTCGGCGAACAGTAAATCCAAATCCACCAGGCTACAGCCCAACTGTTCCGCCCGCTCGCGGGAGATGGAAGGGATCGAAGGCCAGGAGTTTCATGCCCATTGAGCGCGCCACCGTCGCCACGTGGGCCCCGATTTTGCCCAGCCCCAACGACGCCGAGGGTTTTTTGTAGACCTCTGAGCCGACGTAGGTTTTGCGATCCCACTTGCCGTTAAGCAGAGACTGGTGGGCGCTGGGAATATGGCGCGATAGCGAGAGCATCATGGCGATCGCATGTTCAGCCGCGGCGATGGTATTGCCTTCTGGGGAGTTAACCACAACGATGCCGCGACGGGTGGCCACGGGAACATCAATGTTGTCGACGCCAACACCAGCTCGACCGATAATCTTGAGCTGCGTCCCCGCTTCAATAATCCCTTGGGTCACCTTGGTTCCCGAACGCACCATGAGCGCGTCGTAGTCGGGAATAATTTTAATAAGTTCTTCTGCGGGTAATCCCGTATTGACGTCTACTTGAGCAACTTGAGAGAGAATTTCAACTCCCGCTTGGTCGATGGGGTCAGAGACAAGAACCTTAGCCATGAGCTTCGCTGTAGTTGGGGCAGTGGGAATAGAATTGAACCTTAATTTCAGTTGCTCTCACCATTGGGCCAGTCCGTGGCGGCAAACTGCAATTGACTATTCTAGGATAAATGAAGTCGCCGCCTGGCATCGTTGCAACAATTCGCTGTACTCCTAAGGGTTGACGGCAAACCGTTGACTAGCATCCGTAAAAATAAGGAGGGAGGGAGGGAACTGTCAGGGATGCCTTGAATTAATGACAGCTTTACAATCGGGGATTTTGCCGATGGGAACAGGAAATCTTGGCAATATAATAGTCTTCACAGGAATATAGCGCCCAGCGATCGCTGTTTGATTGAGGGAAGTTCCCATGTTTATCACCAGCCAAGAGCTAGAAGCCCAAAGTACCGTTGGGGCGAAGTCCCTGGAGCGGATCTACCAAAATCGCCTGTTTGCGGCTGGGCCCAGCTTTACTAAAAATAAGCGCCAGTTGGCGATCGCGGTGAGAGAAGATTTAATTGCCTCTCAGCGCCGTTGTTTAATGGTGGAGTACTCCAATCACATTACCATTTGGGTGGAGCAACCTTAGATAAGGAAATGGGGGTCAAGCCAGTTGAGCGATGGCCGGAGCTGCCAGACAAGGAAGAAATTGGGCAACTTGGCGCTGTAAGGACTCTGAGAGCCAAGAGTGGTACTGGGGATAAACGGGCAGGCGAGGAACCAGCGTCCAGCCAGCGGTGGTGAGAATCTGGGTGAGATCCCCGTGGTGGCGGTGGGGGTAGTCGGGGTTGACCTCGTCTTTGGGGACGATGCCGCCTAGATCTCTGGCCCCTGCTTGGAGGCAAGCTAGCAGAATCTGGGGATCGCTCACCAAATTGGGCGGAATTTGCAGGGCAATTTCCGGGGGTAAGAGGGTTCTGGCCAAGGCAACAACCTCCGGGAGTTGCTCCAGGGGAAAGGGATGAGCCTGGGGCTGGTTCTGGCCGGGGCTGTAGGGTTGGAGGATAACTTCCTGGATGTGGCCCCACTGTTGGTGGATTTGGGCGATCGCCGCCAGGGTTTCCGCCCAGTCTGTGGGGGTTTCGCCGATGCCTAACAGCAGGCCGGTGGTGAAGGGAATGGCCAGTTCTCCAGCCCAGTGGAGCTGTTGCAGACGCAGGGCGGGCAGTTTGCTGGGAGCGTGCTGGTGAACGGTTTGCAGCAGGTGGGGGCTGAGTTGCTCCACCATCAAGCCCATTGAGACATTAACCGCACTGAGTTCGGCCATTTCGGCATAGCTAAGGGGCCCGGCGTTTGGTGTGGGGCAGGAAGCCCAGTTCTAGGGCTAGCTCGCAAAGCTGATAAATTCGCTCAAACCAGGGTTGCCGCCGGGGCGATCGCGGATGGACTTCACCGCTAAGGATGAGAATTTCCCAGACACCACAATTTCGCAGGGGTTCAAGCTGCTCGCGGGCTTCGGCCAGGGTCAGCCAGGGACTCTTCTCGGGGTCACTGCGGAAGTTACAGTAGGTGCAGTGGTTAAAGCATTCGTAGGTAGGAACCAACGTGTAAGCGGGACTAAAGGTAACCAGTTGGGACATGGCGGTGTTGGGCAATGGGGAGCGCGATCGCATCAGTGAATCAATTTATGGCTTTTTTCGCCTTGGAAATCGGTTACATGGGCATGATTATTTGTAGCACATTATCATGACGTAGCAACTGCTGCTGTCGTTGAGTCGGGCCGCAGCCGCGCTCCTTTACTTGCGCTCTGGGTGCTGGCTTTCGGGAGCCGCACTCCCCAATTGGTTGATTCGGCCAATTAACTGATAAAGCCGCCCAAAATCTCGCTGATTAAACCAAAAGACTAAGCGGGGTAAGGTTTCGGTTTCATCGCCCATCTCCGCCGGCAGCGCCCCACTTTTGCGAATTTCGCCCTTGGCAACAATATCCCTAAATTCCTGGTTAAGGAGGGCAACCTGTTGGTCGCTCAGTTCCACATTCAGCCGCATCACCAACAACTCCTCCACATAGCGACTGGAATGATAGACCTGATAAAAATTGGCGATCGCCGCGCAGGCTTCCTCCAAACTATCGGTAACGGTGTAGAGGTGATGGTCGTCGGCACTGGCCAGGCCGCGCCGAATCAGATGATTGCAAATGTATTCATTCCAGGCTTGCCAATAATCGCCTCCCGGCTGATCGATCAGCACCAGTGGGGCCGGGCCGTAGCGCCCTGTCTGACAAAGGGTCAAGGTTTCAAAAGCTTCGTCCTGGGTGCCAAAGCCCCCCGGAAATAAGGCGATCGCATCGCTTTCCCGCAGAAAAAACAGCTTGCGGGTAAAAAAGTATTTAAATCCCACCAGCTTGTCATCCCCTTGAATAAAGGGATTGGCACTTTGCTCGAAGGGCAGTTGGATATTCAAGCCAAAGGAATGGGCCCGCCCTGCCCCTTCGTTACCGGCCTGCATGATGCCGCCCCCGGCTCCGGTCAGCACCATAAACCCTAACTCCGTCACCCGACGGGCAAAAGCCACCGCCATTTGATATTCCGAGGTATCCGAGCCGATACGAGCCGAACCAAAAATCGTAATCTTGCGAATATGGCGGTAAGGATAAAATAATTGGAATCCTTGCTCCAAATCCTCCAGCGCCGCCGTTAAAATCTTCCAATCCAGCCGATCGATCTCCTCTCCCGCAATCCGCATCAGCGATCGCAGCGATCGCTCAATCCACTTCCCGTGTTTAATCTCTGGCAACTGTTCCGCCAAATCAGCCAGTTTTGCCGCGAGGGATGCCTGAGTTTCTGAATGAGATAAAGCCATAATTACACCGCTTGGGCCGATCTTTATTGTATGAGCGTGGCGTAATAGCCCAAAGCGATGATAGCGCTTGGCGATCGCACCTTAACTACGCTTAGCTATGGCCAGCCGCGATTTTTAGCCTAGATGGTTTGAGATTGAATTTTGGGACTGGTCTGCCAAAACGCCAGCAGCAGCCGACGATGGAGAGCGGCCAAAACCCGTTCCTGCCCTAGGCGCGGCGAATAGCAATGGCCTTCCACAATATCCTCCAGGGTCGCCAAGGCTAAATCCTGCCCTTCCCCCAAGACCAAGCTATCCACCGGCAGGCCCAGGGGCCCATGAAACAAATACCGCATCACTCGCTCATCGCGATCGCAACCCCACAGGTCTAATTGGGGCGGAATATGGCCAATTTCTTCCAATAATTCCCGTTGAATGCCATCGGTGGGCGTTTCCTCTCCTTCTAGATGACCGCCAAACAGGCCCCACTGGCCGGGGTAAATAATTGTCGGAATATCATCGCGCAACTGGAGCAGAAACCGCCCCTGCTGGTAGAGAATCGCCAAGGCAACCGAAATCAAAGGGGTAGGAGACATAATTTCGGCTCAACTAACCGCGCAGAGCACATTAATGGCTTCAGCTTAGTTATACCACCTCAAGTAACGACTAGGGTTGTTGGAGTGGGTTTTTCGGGGCAGACGGGGCTGATTCTACCGGAAATCGCTCCAGTCGCTTGACCTCGACCCCATACAGCTCGCTGAAATCCTGGTTTTCCACGGTGATCTTGGCATATTTGATTTGTGCCTCAATCACCAGCCGTTCTCCCGGCTCCGGCAGGGCCTTTGTACTACTGACCACCCACAGGCTCCCGGTCTCATCCTGCAACTGATAGGCCCCACTGCCCAAAAACGGAGCGCGATCGCCCACGGTTCCCGCCAGCTGCACGGGTTCTGCTGGGTTGGTTAAGGCCGCAAGATCGGCGATCGGGATGGCTGCCTGGCCCGCCCAAACCCAACTGAAATTAAACCAGGACTGACAACCCAAAGCTGCCCCCACCAGGCAACCCAGCAGCCCTACGCGTAAAGTGTTAACAATAGGCTTCATCTTGCTCCTGTCCGCCCTTCTCTGAGCTATCTTAAACCAAGAGTACGGGAGCCTGCCCCTGATTTTTCCCTTCCTTTAACCCTGGCCCTCCTGGTTTTTCCTGCCTTAACTTTTATGTGCCCCTATGTGCCCCGCCCAAATCCTTGATGGTAAAGCCCTAGCCCAACAGATCCGCCAACAGCTCAAAGAACGTATCCTCGCCTGTCAAGCCTTAGGGGGGCGTCCTCCTGGCCTGGCCGTGCTAATGGCCGGAAATCATCCCGCCAGCGCTGTTTACGTCCGTAACAAAGAGCGGGCCTGCGCTCAAGTCGGCATTACTTCCTTTGGCACTCATTTTCCCGCCCAGGTTACCCAAGATGAAGTCGCCACCAAAATCGCCCAACTCAACCAAGACGATCGCGTAGACGGCATTCTCCTACAGTTGCCCGTTCCCGAACAGTTAGATGCCATTGGCTTACTTTACGAAATTGACGCTGACAAAGACGTGGACGGCTTACATCCCCTCAATTTAGGTCGTTTGGTGCGCTCTGAGCCAGGATTGCAGAGCTGTACTCCGGCAGGGGCGATGCGACTGCTAAAAGCTTACGATATTCCCCTCCCAGGCAAACGGGCGGTGGTGGTCGGACGCAGTATCCTCGTCGGCAAACCCATGGCCCTGATGCTCCTCGCTGAAAATGCCACCGTGGCGATCGCCCATTCCCGCACCGAGAATTTAGCCGATCTAACCCGCAGTGCCGATATTTTAGTGGCTGCTGTCGGCCGGCCCGGCTTGATTGGCGGCGAGGCGATTAAACCAGGGGCTGCGGTCATTGATGTCGGTATTAATCGCGTGGTAGACGAAGCGGGGCAAGAAACTCTCGTAGGCGATGTGGATTTTGCCAGTGCTGCTGGCGTGGCTGGTTTTCTCACCCCCGTCCCCGGCGGCGCTGGCCCCATGACCGTCGCCATGCTGCTACAAAACACCGTTGACAGCTACTGCCGACGGTTAAATCTGCCCTAAAGACAGAAAAAAAGCGCTACCTAGACTAGATAGCGCTGGGAAACAGGCAGTTAGCCGTTTGAGGACTAACTAACGGCAATATATTCCTTGATGCCACCCCGACGGCGGCGTAACTGGTTGAGTGCCTGGTTTTCCAATTGGCGCACCCGCTCGCGGCTCAGATTCATGCGCTTGCCAATTTTGGCAAGAGAAAGCTCCTTTCCATCTTTTAAGCCGTAGCGCAACGAAATTACTTCGCGCTGTTGCGGGGTCAACTCTGAGAGCAAATTCTCCAAATCCTGGCGGAGAAACTCCTGGGTTAGATAGCTATCGGGAGAAACGCCGTCGTCTTCCAATAATTCCGATAGCTCCGTATCCTGGTTGTCGCCAACGCGCACGTCCAGGGAAATGGGCTGGCGGGCAATGCTCAGATACTCGCGAATTTGAGCGGTGTCTAGCTCTAGAGCTTCAGCGATTTCTCCCGGCGTCGCGCTGCGGCCCAGTTGCTGGGATAATTCTCGCTGGGTTTTCTTGATTTTGTTGAGCTTTTCGGTGATGTGAATGGGCAGGCGAATGGCACGGGCTTGTTGGGCGATCGCTCTGGTAATGGCCTGACGAATCCACCAGTAAGCGTAGGTCGAAAAACTTAAAGCCCTTGGTGGGGTCGAACTTCTCTACCCCCCGCTCTAGCCCTAAGCTGCCTTCTTGAATCAGATCGAGAAACTCCATGTTGCGCTTTTGGTACTTTTTCGCGATGGCGACCACTAAGCGCAGGTTGGCTTCAATCATTTTTCGCTTGGCTCGGTTGCCTTGGCGCAAGGCTTTGTCCAGTTCGACTTCGCTAGTTTGGACGAACTCGGCCCATTCCAGGTTGTTCGGTTCGCGCCCTAGCGTCTGCTCCAGTGTTTCCTTTTTCTCCAACAGGCCCATCATCTTCTGCACCTGCTTCCCGAACACAATTTCCTGTTCGTGGGTCAGCAGTGGAACACGACCAATTTCGTGAAGATAGGTACGAACCATGTCTGCCGAATAGGTCGGTTTGGGATTTTTTTTGTTAACTTTAGCGGTGGGCATCTGTACAGTGGTGACTCCTTAAACTCGCAGACAATACTGTCGCTTCCAAGAGGTCTAACGTGTGAACGGTCTGCCGGTGCGGACAGACTTCCAGAAAGAAGGTGAAGTCATTATGACTTTGCCTACCTCCAGGTTAGTACAAGTTTAGACGATCGCAACACTCTGAAGGTTCATTTCCCCGGAGATAGGGATAAATAGAGTACAAACCGCCTCCATTCACTGGCAAAGGCGGTCGCATCTGGGGGAGAGTGGGAATCAGTTGTTGTCTATACTTAAATGATGGCGCAAAAGTGATTAAAATAAAAGATCCCATTGCCGGATTTCCGCACCCCCGCTCGGTTGTCGCATGGGGAGCTTGTTCTTTGTATATAGCTATTTTGAACTAAGAAAAGGGGCTGCGCCATCGCACAAATGGGCGAGCTAGTTGGATTATTGTTGCTGGCGACAACTTTTGAGGTCAAGCAATTGCGCTTTTCCCGGCTGCTGTGGCCTAAATTATGGTCAATTGCTCAGAAACCACGGTCAAGCTAGATATTGGGCTTGTGAACTTCGGCGGCCAACAACAGGCGATCGCCGCCAATCGTGAACTTGGTTTGAGGTGTTGCTGATTCGATGGATGGAATCGACGGCTGAAAGCCTTGAGAACTCGTTCAAAGTTTTTTAAATTCATACTGCTATTCAGCAACGCCCCAAAAATATAGTGAATTGAAGGGTCGCTTAGCCAGAGAACATTCCACAAATATTAAGGGATATATGGACGGGAAAGCTCGGTTTATCAAAGCAATGGACAATAAGGCAGCGCAGTGGCGAATCCAACCCACGAGCTAAACCCTGCCAACCCTGAGTACATTAGCTTTCTTCGGGGTTCAAGAGCCTTTACTCCATCGATTTCAGGGATTTAAGCCGATCGCAGGCGATTAAACAGGCGATCGCCTACAATCGAGACAACTTCCCCCAACGGTTCTGTTGAGAAAACAGTGAATAACCCAGACAAGCCTCAGTTCAAGCCTCGCCAGATTGTCTGTCTGGACGATCTAACTGCCTGTCTTTATTGCGAAGTGATTCAAATCATTGAGGTGCAGCAGGTGTGCTGGGCCAGACCCCTACTGCTTGCCAGCAAGGATAGCCAACATCCCGACCCCTCTCCCCGCGACCTGCGCCTGAGCGCCGATTTGCTCTGTCCCGTGACCTGGTTTCGTCCGGCCCTGGACACGGAGGCAGTTCCCCTGCTGCTGGAACTAGAAACCTCTGTGCAACTGGATGCCACGACTGCTAGAGCGGAGCTAAATGCCTTTGTTCGCAGCGCTTGGCAGGAACGCCCCAAAATTTAGCCCACATCAACAGCCGCGATCGCCTGGAGTCCCGCTTCCGTAACGCGACAAATACGCCATTCCTGTAACACTTCAGCCCCCAGGGATTGATAAAAGGCGATCGCCGACTGGTTCCAGTCCAGCACGCTCCATTCCAAACGCCCGCAACCCCGCTGCAAGGCTAGCCCCGCCACATAGCCCAACAACGCCTTGCCAATCCCCCGACGGCGGTAGGCAGGCAAGACAAAAATATCTTCCAAATAAATCCCCGGCTTGGTCAAAAAAGTCGAATAATTGGGGAAAAACAGGGCATAGCCAATGGCTTTCTCCCCCGATTCCGCTAAAATAGCCTCCGCATAGGGGCGATCGCCAAACAAATGTTCCTCCAAAGCCTGGGGATTGCCCGTAAGTGCGTGGGAAAGATGTTCATAATCAGCTAAAGCTGCCACCAGGGAGAAAATTGCCGGAATATCAGCAGCGGCGGCTGGACGAATCGAGAAGGAGGAATCCATTAATAACAATGGAGAATTTTTTTAAGTAGCAGAACCGTCCTGAGCAGGCAAAGTTGTTAAAATTTTCGCATAAATTTTGAAAATCAAAGCCCTAACAACCTGCCTACCTCCAACTCTCCTATTGAGCCGACTTCGGAGCATCTACCACGCGCAACCGCTGAGTTACTTGAGTAATGCCGTCATCCCGCACAATAATTGCCGAAAGCCACCGAGAATCTATCTGAGCTGGAGCTTTTACCAGTTTAAAAATTCCTCCTGCCGACAGAGGCTCTAATTCCAGGGCACTGGGTTGCAAATAAAGATCGCTTTTAACCGTTTCTTCCACGGCTGCCCCCAAAAGAACATCATTGCGCAGCGGCTCCTCCACAATCACGTCAAAGCCGAACTGCTGGCCGGGCGTGGCGGTTTCTGGCAAATTCACCCGAACTTGAGGAGGATTTTCCCCCGCTGTGACATTGGTGCGCTCTGAGAGAATTTCTTGGCGCAGAACTTGACCGTTGCGAAAATATTGGCGCGAGCGAATGGTAGACACAATCTCCGTCGTCCGTCCGGCTTCCGTCTGAGTCCCCCTAATCGTCGTTACCGTTTCCGCCACCAGTTCGTCGCCTGCGCGTTCCCAGGATTGCAGCTCGGTTTCGTAGAACAGTTGGGGATAGCGCTGCCACAGTTGGGCCAGAGCTTCGGATAGCTGGACATTGTTGATGCCGTCGTTACTGCTAAAATCTGGGCTATAAAATCCCATAACGACTGATAAATTCCGTTGATTGGCGGCTGCCTGAATTTGCGCGATGGCGTTGGTCAGTTCTGCCGGGGCGGGAGCGGGGGTCTGGGCCTGAACCAATGGGCCAATAGCGGTGCTAATCCCCAAACTCACCCACAACAGAGCTATTTGGGACAACCGACTCACAGACGTAGCAAAATAGCGCATGTAGGGTTTTTCAACTAAGCGATCGCCCTCTATTGTAGGTCGTGTCATTTAAGGGCGGCAGTCCTGGTTTTGGTAAATTGACAATTTGCACTATGCTAAAAACTTGACTGCTCCGGAAAACCACCGTGTCTGAACGCCGACCCCGCCTATTAATCGCAGCTAGCGGCACTGGAGGCCATTTGTTTCCGGCCCTGGCCCTGGCGCAACAGCTTCCTGAGTACCAAATTGACTGGCTGGGCGTCCCCGATCGCCTGGAACAACAGCTAGTCCCCGATTGCTATCCCCTGCATACGGTTACGATTGAAGGATTACAAACCCGCTTCAACCTGAAAACGCTACTGATTTTTTGGCGGTTTGCAGCGGCAACCTGGCGCGTGCGGCAACTTCTACAGAAATTACAGATCGATGGGGTTTTCAGTACGGGGGGCTACATTGCTGGCCCGGCGATCCTGGGGGCTAAACTTGCGGGCATTCCGGCTATTATTCATGAATCTAATTATTTACCCGGCAAAATCACCCGATTCCTGGGACGCTTCTGTCACGCGGTTGCCATTGGTTTTGAAGGCTCGACTCGCTATTTGCGCGGCAGTCGTACGGTTTGGCTGGGAACCCCAGTGCGATCGCAGTTTCTCACCCCCCAGCCGTTGGCATTGCCGATTCCCCCGGAAGCGCCGCTGATTGTAGTTGTGGGCGGCTCCCAGGGCGCGGTTGCCGTCAATGAACTGGTACGAAAGTGTGCCGCTACCTGGTTTGCGGCCGGGGCCTATGTGGTGCATTTAACGGGCGATCGCGATCCGGCCGCAGCAAGCTTGCAACATCCTCACTACATTGCTCTGCCGTTTTTTGAAAACATGGCAGGATTACTCCAGCGGGCGGACTTGGCTATCAGTCGAGCGGGGGCAGGAACGCTATCAGAATTGGCGATTACCCAAACCCCGGCCATTCTAATTCCCTATCCCTTTGCGGCGGAAGACCACCAGGCCTACAATGCTAAAGCCTTTGCCAATGGGGGGGCAGCTCTGATGTATCGCCAGGAAGACCTCAAACCCCAGGAGTTGGAGGTGCAGGTGTTGCATTTGTTGCATTCCGAGGCGCAGCGACGGGAGATGGCCGAAAAAGCCGGCCGCCTGGGGGTTGCCGATAGCGCCGAACGGCTGGCTGAGCTGGTTCGTCAAGTGGTTGAGAGAAAATCTCGATAATTCCAGGAAATATCTTGGTTAGTAATTGAGAATTAGCAATTCGTGGATTTTGCCGCGCCGTTGCGTGTTGCTGTTGATATAGCGGTTGGCTTCCACCCGGTTGATGGTGTAGTTTCCATAGGCTATTTCAAAAAAGTTATCTGCTGGGTTCTCGTTTTTCGGATCGGAGTTGCTGAGCATTAATCTAGCCCCTTTATCATCTAATCGCTGAAATAAATCTGCCAATCGCTGTTGAGCTACATCGTCAAAATTATATTGGGAATAGGCGGTAAAGCTAGCAGTTTTACTAATGGGTCGGTAGGGGGGATCGAAATAGACAAAGGTTGTTTCATTAACCCATTGTTCGCAGTTCCTAAAATCACAGTAGCAAATCTTCGCTCTCTGCAATAGTTGGGCAACATTCCTCAAATTATCGGCATCGCAAATGGTCGGATTTTTGTATTTCCCTTGGGGAACGTTGAATTCTCCCTGGGAATTAACCCGAAACAATCCATTAAAACAGGTTTTATTCAAAAATAATAGTTTTGCCGCTCTCTCAATCCATGCTTCTTGAAAAACCTTAAAGTTAATCCTCTCTCGTTGGGCATTAAGTTGCGATCGCACCTCATAATAAAAAGTTTTTTGCTGAGCTTGGCTTAGGGATAAATAGTCAGCTTGAATCCGCGTTAAGTGTTCAATTAATGGCTCACTGTGGGATTGGAGAGTTTGATAGATGAGAATTAGCTCTGGGTTAACATCAGCGAGAAAAAATTCCTGAATTTTATCTAAATACAAGCTGGCAAACCAGAAAAATACAGCTCCGCCGCCCAGAAACGGCTCGACGTAGCGAGTAACCCGGCCCGTTTGCAGTTCGGGAGGCAAATTCGCCTGAATAGCAGCCAATAGTTGACCCTTGCCCCCAGCCCATTTGAGAAAAGGCTTAACCGGAAGCGGGGAAGGTGGTGGGGGGACTAGGGGACTGACATTCCCTCAAAATGATTTTTTTGTTAGCAGCATCAGCCAGAAAGCAGGAGTCAATTTCCCTTGATTCTACTGTGGCCATCATCGAGGTGGGTCGCGCAGCCCGTTGGCAGGGGAAAAACTTGCAAACAGTCAGCCGCAATCTTCAAGGTGACGCGGGTTCCCAGATCCAGGCAAGTCGCAGTTGGCGTACGAGCGAGTAATAGCTGCTGGGAAGAGGTCAGCAGGCTATAGCGGTATTCCCTGCCTAAAAACTGCTTTTCAACAATGGTAACGGTACTATTGGGGTCACTGACCAGGGCGATCGCTTCTTGGGGCAGCATCAATTCTCCCCGATTGGCTTTGCCAGGGTGCGGAGCGCGATCGCCGTCGATGTCATCCATTTCCCAAGCTCCGATTTCCGTGTGCCAAAGGTCGCCCTGGCGCTGGGCGGCTAAAAAATTGGCTCCCATCACAAATTCGGCCACAAATCGCGAGGCAGGACGCTGATAAATTTTCTCCGGCTGGCCGAGCTGTTCCAGGTGACCGCAACACATCACCCCAATTTGATCGGCGATCGCCAGGGCTTCTTCCTGGTCGTGGGTGACAAAAATCGCGGGAGTCTGGGTACTTTTGAGGATGCGGCGGACTTCATCGCGGAGGCGCTGGCGTACCTGCACATCCAGGTTGCTCAAGGGTTCATCCAGGAGAATGAGGGCGGTTCGGGTGCTAGGGCCCGGGCGAGGGCGATGCGCTGCTGTTGTCCCCCGGAAAGCTGGTGAGGATAGCGGTCTTTGAGATTTGCCAAACCCACTAAGGCCAAAACCTCTGCCACTCGTTTGGCGATCGCGTTTTTTGCCAGACGTTTGCGGTGATGGCGGAGTCCGAAAGCGACATTTTCTGCGGCGTTTAAGTGGGGAAATAGGGCAAAATCCTGGAAAACCATGCCTGTATGGCGCTGTTCCGGGGGAACCCAACAATTGACACCTGCCACCGTCCGCCCGTTGATGGTTACCGCTCCGGCGTTGGGCTGCTCAAATCCGGCGATAATCCGCAATAGGGTCGTTTTACCACAGCCAGAGGGCCCCAGCAATCCCAGCAATTCCCCCGGCTGCAAGGTGAGGGAAATGCGATCGCAAGCGGGGGTGGGAGAGCCGGGAAAGCGTTTGCTGACTTGCTCAACCTGAAGAATGGCGGTTTGTTCCATCAACGTAACAGGCAAAATAGGCGCATGGGCTTCGATCTTAACATTATCCCCACATTAGTTAAGAATTATTGTCAAAAACCTGACGAGCTGCCTGTACTATTGCTCTGTCGAGAAATATTTGTTGACTCATAGCTTAAAAACGCCTTCGGGGTTGACGGAAAACAAGGTGCGTCGCTGCAAACCCGCCTGGTGCAAGAGGGCGTTGGCTGCTAATAGCCCGCTACTGACCGCCCGCTCCATTAATCCGCAGGGAAAGGGCATTTTTACCCAATCTCCCGCTAGAACCAGGTTGGCCATTAGGGTAACGGTTTCGGGGCGTTCCCCGTAACTGCCGGGGGGATAGCCGGAAAAGTTCTTTTGATTGACTAATTCCTGGTGTAATAAGTTGGCCTGCTTAAGTTCGGGAACAATTTCGTACAATTCGGCGGTAAAGGTTGCGAGCAAGGCTTCTTGGCTGGGAAAATCCTTTTCTTTGTAGCAATAGGCGTGGAGTTCGACGACGCTGCCGCCTGTCCGTTGCGCCCAGTCAATAAACTGTTCTTGAATGCGGTGATAGAGTGTAATACTGTCGGTCAGGGCATAGCCCGAAAGGGAGGTAAACCAACTGTGTTCCCAGGCAAAATCCCGATCAAACCAAAACCGCGCCACCGCAAAAGGATCGGCGATCGCCAAATGGGCCAATTGTTGTTGCACCTGATGATTAACCTCGCCCGCCATTAACGCCGATAGCTGCCGAGCGCCCACCACATCGGTGGCAATGACATAATAATCTGCTGTAATTTCCGCTTCAGCCCCTGGAGCAGCGGTTGCTCCCAATTGCTGGCGATCGCCATCTTGGGCCAGGACTTGCAAGGGCGTCAAATCCCGTTGGGCCGGGCCGCGCAACACTCGTCCTTGGGAATCATACAAAGCACCATGACAGGGACACAAAAAGGTTCCATCGACCTGTCTGCTCACCGTGCAGCCTTGATGGGTGCATTGCAGGGAGAGGGCCCTTTGGTCTTGGACGGCATAAACGCGATCGCCAGCGCCGTAGTATTTGAGATGGGTATCTGCAATTAAGGGGTTGGGTTCGACCCAGATAGGAACGGTGCTGGCCTGGGAGCCTTGCTGGTAGCGCAGGGAGGTAATGCGGTTATCCTGACAGTGGATTTGGCTGACGCTGGTTTCCCTGAGAATTTGGCCGCCGTTGTTTTCAATGGCCTGGGCAACGGGTTGGACGAGGCTAGTTCCCATGTCGTGGCGCGTGCCGTTAAAGGCCAGTCCCTCCGGGTTGCCAAAGAAATAAAAATGAAAAACTGCAATAGTTCGCCTGTGCTGAGGACATCGGGAGCATTGAGGCTGGATTTGGCAAAGGGCAGGAAGTAAAGGTCGTACAGTCCCTGGGGAAAGCCTTGGGCAATCCAGTCGGTGACGGCAAGATTATCCAGGCGCTCAAAGGTTTGGGGAATTCTAAAGCCTGTGATGGCGCGAAACACTTGCAGGTGCTGAATGTTGGTTAAATTAATCCCCCAACGCCAGCGATTAGCAGAGGCGATCGCCAAATCGATGATGTTCCAGGGAAAGGCCGAGTGGTTGGGGCGAAACACCTCCGGCTGGTAGCGCGATCGCGAAACACCAGAGAGTAATACCCCAGGGAGCGAAACTGATCTTGCAGGTGGAGTTCGCTGACAAGGTTATTGAGGTTATAGTACTGGGGGAAAAAGCCATGAAAGCCATGTTCCATGCGGAATTGCTCGCTGCCAACCTGGATCGGCCAGCTAGCAATTTTGCCGCCAAGCTGGGGGGATTTTTCTAAGAGCGTGACCTGAAATCCCCGCTGACTCAGTTCATAAGCACAGGCTAGTCCCGCCAATCCCCCCCCCGATGACCACAACGGTTTTCCCTTCAGCCAACCGGTATGGCAGGAGCAAATTACTGGCATCCTGACGGTAAACCGTGGGCTGGGGCTTTACCCAGCGAGAATAGGCGATCGCGCTACCGAGGCCAGAAAGGGCTAAAAGTTGCAGCAACCTGCGTCGGGATACAGTTAAACCAGACTCGGAAACGGATAATTGGCTCATGCACTCCTCAGTCACACAGGGTCGCTAGTGCCGCTAGGTTTTCCTAGATTCTTGGCGCTTAGCTATCTTACAGGGGCTTTCCCAGATTTGTTTACATTCCTTAAGATTATTTTCGCGATCGCGTTCGATGGAGAGGACAACCATGGCGATGATGGAAGGGGGGAAATTGGGGGATCGGGGCAATTCTGACTGAATTGGTTTGCCAAGGAGATAGAAACAACGCAGAGGCAAACAGAGGTGTTGTTGCCTAATACAGAAGCATTGGATCACGATACAGAAGCATTGGATCGCGATGCAGAGGCATTAGATCGCGATGCAGAGGCATTGTTGCTCGATACAGAAGCATTGTCACCCAATACAGAGGCAACGTAGGGCGATCGCGTCGATGCAGTCCACCACCTGATGAGCCATCACCCCCAAGATCCTCCACCCCACCCAGGGAGAAGCGATCGCATTTGATATGATGAGCCTGGAGCGAGCCGAAACCAAGTACTGGCGTCCAATTCTAACCAGCGATCGCCAGCCCTGAGCCTCTCACTGTCTGATTTTTGACCTTTAGCTTGACCCCATGCCTGCCCAACCGCCCCTCAGCTTTATCGCTCCGGCGTTTAATCCCCTGGTCTTGCGGGGGACGCAGGCCCTACTGCCCCTATGGTTGCGCCTTAATACCGAAATTCGCCAAGTCCAAGCCACCGGACTAGAATCCTTAGCCGAACTTTACCACCAGTTCCAAACCCAAAAAATTCGCCTGCTGCTCGCCTTCCGCCATCCCAGCGTCAACGACCCCCTCTGCCTCGCCTACTTAATCTGGCACCTCCTGCCCCAAGCCGCCAAAGACACAAAAAGCCCTCTCAAGCCCCCCATCCATTCCCACTTCCTCTACGATCGCGGCATTCCCCTGTGGGCCGGCGCTTGGGTTGGCTGGCTCAATGCCCGACTGGGCGGCGTTCCCATTCAGCGGGGCAAACTCGACCTCACCGGCCTGCGTACCGCCCGTGATTTGTTAGTGAACGGTCAATTTCCCCTGGCCATCGCCCCCGAAGGCGCAACCAACGGCCACAACCAGCTCCTCAGCCCCCTCGAACCCGGCATCGCCCAGCTCAGCTTCTGGTGCCTCGAAGACCTACACAAAGCTGGACGCAACGAAACCGTCTTCCTCGTTCCCATCGGCATTCAATACCGCTACCTCACCCCGCCCTGGGATGCCGTCGAACAACTCCTCACCCAACTTGAACACAATAGCGGCCTCTCCAACACCTCAGAAAACGGCGACCATACCCCAGAACAGCTCTACCACCGCCTCTATGCCCTGGGAGAACACCTGCTAACCTTGATGGAAAACTTTTATCGCGAGTTCTACCACCAATCCCTCCCCCCCCAACTCCCCGCCGACCCCTCAGACCCCAACCGTCTCCTGGCCGAGCGGCTGCACCGCCTCCTCGACGCTGCCCTCCAGGTTGCCGAACAATACTTCGCCCTCAAACCCAAAGGCAATTTTAGCGATCGCTGCCGGAGAATCGAACAAGCAGGCTGGGACTGCATCTACCGCGAAGACCACAAACCCACGGCCAACCTCTCCCCCGCCGAACGCGGCCTGGCCAATCTCGTTGCCGAAGAAGCCAACCTGCGGCTGTGGCACATGAGAATCGTCGAAACCTTCGTCGCCACCACCGGCCACTACGTCAAAGACCGACCCACCGCCGAACGCTTTGCCGAAACCAGCCTGCTGTTGTGGGATCTCGTCGCCCGCATCCAGGGCAGCAATCCCTTCCACCGTCCCCAGCTCGGCCCCCAACAGGTCACCCTTACCGTCGCCGAACCGATTGCCATCTCCCCCCGCTGGCAAGCCTATCAAACCAATCGCCGCCAGGCCGTCGCCACCCTCACCCAAGACCTGCAACAGGCCCTCACTAACACCATTGCCACAGACCCATAAGGCGATCGCCAAAACAAATAACCCGCCCCTGAACTAGCAGAAGCGGGGAGTTTCCTTTTAAAATAAGTGGAAACAAGGGATTTAATACACCTCGACGTGCCAGCGTTCCTGCTGCTTCATTTGCTTAACGTAAGCAGACCAGTCCCCACCCTCTTTTGCGGCAGCAGCGGTGAGCGCATCGTTAATGCCGCCTTCCATCCCCTTAAGTCCACAAATGTAGACGTGGGTATTTTCTTTCTGCACAAGCTGCCACAGTTCGTCAGCATGTTCTGCTACCCGATGCTGAATGTACATCTTGCCGCCTTCCGCATTCTTCTGTTCGCGGCTGATGGCATTGGTGAGGCGGAAATGGTCTGGATACTGGGCTTGCAGCGCTTCCAGCTCCTCCCGATAGAGAATATTGGCAGAGGTAGGAATGCCAAAAATCAGCCAAGCAAATCCCTTAAATTGATAATCTTCGTGTTTTTCTTTAAAGAATCGCCATAGATACGCCCGGAAAGGTGCAATACCCGTTCCCGTTGCCATCATGACGATGTTGGCATTGGGGTCTTCCGGCAAAAGCATTTCCTTACCAACCGGGCCAGTAATAGCAACATCCGCGCCCGCTTCCAATCGACAGAGGTAGCTAGAACAAACTCCTTCGATTAATTCCCCCGTTTCTGGGTGATTGTACTCTAATTTACGGACGCATAAAGAAACCGTTTGATCGTCCAGGTTATCGCCGTGACGGGTCGAGGCGATGGAGTACAGTCGAAGCTTATGGGATTTGCCCGCTTTATCGGTTCCCGGTGGAACAATGCCAATACTTTGGCCTTCCAGATAGCGCAAATTTCCACCAGAAAGGTCAAAAATTAAATGGCGAACCGTACCAATACCGCCTTCTCCAACTAACTCGGTATTGCTCAGACACTTCCCAACAAACGGATCTTTGGGACGGTAGATATTGACCGGAATTTCCTGAGTTGCTGCGTGAGCCATAGACTTATGAGGGTTATTTTTTGTGGGCTGCTGTTGAAGTGGGCGATTGTTTTGGGCTTCTTTTTTAGTGTAAGCGCTCGCTGGCTTAATACTCACTATTTTGCCGCCCAGACGATTAATTCGTCGCATCTCTTGATTCATCCGCCCATAGGGAACTGTTAGATAGATTGTCCCGCTACGCCGAATCGGATAGTCAAGTTTGTCAGTATTGGTCTGACTTAATCCCACAACTTCATAGACAAAAGCACGGTTCGTGTCGCTGCGGCCAGATGCTCTCGCTGTACTATACATTAATTTTCTTCCAACTCAGACTAAACTACTGTTGTCGCTAGGGCTTGATTCCTAAGATCTCCCCAAATGGCTGGATTGATCGCCAAGGGATAGGCTGTCTAATCCCCGCAAACTCGTTTTCCCAGACTATCATTGCTGGGGTAGCGCTAGCTTAGGCTGAACTGGCCGGGGCGATCGCGATCTGGGCAGAGGCAATTGACCAAACCAAAACGTTGCCCCCTAACCATAGCGGTCTCGGTTTGGACAAAACTGTTAAGCAGCCAGCAATTTAACTTTTTCTTTAGCTAAAGCGGCCAATAGACCTTAGCATGATTACAGGGGCGAGAGGATGGGCCAGTGGCGAACCTTGTAGGGAAGAATTCCTTTTGGTACAATCCACTCACAGTGTTTAATATCGAATCCCGACCTTGAGCGGGGCGCGTTCGCAAAACTGCCAGTTGCATCCCAGTTTTGTGATGTTTGACAACCCCCTGGTTTTCTAGGCCAGCAGCCGCTGCCGCTTGCCAAATGGCTTAATATACCTATTCCTTAATAACGTTAGTACTTTGAGTTAGAGGGAGCTATGACCGCAAAAATCGATCGAGTGGTTTTAATAGCTGTAGCCGGGGACTCTGGTTGCGGTAAGTCCACGTTCTTGCGTCGCGTTGCCGACTTGTTTGGGAAAGAATTTATGACGGTCATCTGCCTCGATGACTACCATAGCCTCGATCGCAAAGGACGCAAGCAAGCAGGGGTAACGGCGCTGAATCCGCAAGCAAACAATTTCGATCTGATGTACGAGCAGATCAAAGCTCTCAAGGAAGGCAACGCCATCGACAAGCCCATTTACAACCACGAAACAGGGGAAATAGACCCGCCGGAGCGGATTGAACCGAATCGGGTGGTGGTTATCGAGGGCTTGCACCCCCTCTTTGATGAGCGCGTTCGCTCCCTCGTAGACTTTGGCGTTTATCTAGACATCGATCAGGAAGTTAAAATCAACTGGAAGATCAAGCGAGACATGGCAGAACGGGGTCATACCTATGAAGATGTTCTCGCTTCAATTAATGCCAGAAAGCCTGATTTTACCGCCTATATCGAACCTCAACGGGGCTATGCGGATGTGGTTATCCAAATTCTGCCGACCCAGCTCCTGGATGACAAGGAGAGCCGCCTGCTGCGGGTGCGCTTAGTACAGAAAGAGGGCGTTCTCAACTTTGAACCAGCCTACCTGTTTGATGAGGGTTCAACCATTGATTGGCGGCCTTGCGGGCGCAAGCTGACCTGTGCTTATCCGGGCATCAAGCTGTTCTACGGGCCGGACAGCTACTACGGCAATGAGGTGTCGGTGCTGGAAGTGGATGGGGAGTTTGACAACCTCGAAGAAATGATCTATATCGAAAGCCACCTGAGCAAAACCGGAACCAAGTACTATGGCGAGATGACCGAGCTGCTGCTCAAGCATAAGGATTATCCGGGATCGAACAATGGCTCCGGCTTGTTCCAGGTGTTGGTGGGCTTGAAGATGCGGGAAGTTTACGAACGTCTGATTGCTAGCGAGGCGAAGGTTCCTGCCGAAGTCTAAAATCTAAGCAATTATCTGGGCAATCGCGAGGGGCTACGACCTCTGGCGATTTTTTGCTTTAAAAGGGTCAGTTCTTCCTCTGGGCGGTCTTCAAGGGGGGGGACGGCCGACGATGG